>CAYWMP010000040.1:0-36811 GCA_964459445.1 uncultured Desulfobacteraceae bacterium | reverse complement strand
TTTTTGATCAAACTGGCCGCTTAGGCGGCCAGAGGCGGCGCTGAACACTGAACACGCGGAACACCTTAGTTTGTCAACGCTCGTCAGATTTGTTTGACTCAATTAGTCAAAGAATCGCGGTGTAAGGAGCTAATCGCAGAAACGCACAGGCGCGTTTTGAAGATTGAGATCCGGGTCCAACGAAACAGTCGAGCAACAGAAATGGCTTTTCAAAGGCCCTGCTATGCCGCAGCTTTTTTGATGTGAATTTTCCTAAAGTCGACCCATTGATCGAAAAGCCCCGCCAGGGCCAATACTACTAAAAAAACTTGTTGAAAAATGATTAGGGCGTATATCCCCAATCTGATCCAAAGGGGAACTCGGTACTTATTTAAAAAAAACAATAGGATGGAGAGCCCATGGAACACATAAATGACCGTAATGACAATGAGCGCGTTGCCAGCAAAGAATTTTATACCAGGCACAGGCAAAAATAAAGCGAAACCCGATGCGATGAGCCCCCACACCATCTGATCAGGGGCGCGCCAGTGGTCTGTTGCACCGAGATCGGGGTATCTGAGGCTCTTTATTCGGAATATCGGCCGACTCAAAGTGATATTGAGCCAAACCACAAACCCGGTTCCTATGATGACAAGTGCCGGATATACCTTCTCAATGATATTTGTCAGCAGTGTTATGTATTGCTCTAGCTGTAGGACCCGTTCTTGATTGGCGCCCATACCGCCATAGACCTCAAGCGATTCCTTCAAGTTGGCCCGAAAGTATTCGAGGATCAACTCCAGGGGGCCCATTTGTTTTGTCAATCCCACAATGATCACGATGACGCTCCCGATGATCAGCATCATGCTCGTTGCCAGGAATGCGGCCATGCCAAAGGGGATGTTTCTTCTAAAGATCTCGGAAATAATCAACCCCAGCAGCCCGAACTCAATGCACAGAAAGAGTATGTTCGAAAAACCCAACAATTTCGTGATCAGGCCGATAATGATGACAGAGAGGGCAACAATCTTTGCACCCTGATTCAGGCCCAATTTTGAGGTGTAATAAAGAAATGGCAGAGGAGTTAGGAGGCTAAAAAAAGGACCTATTAATGGAATCAAAGCTGAGGCCAAAAGGAGAATAATGGCCGAACCGACACATCCTAACACATCTGTGGCTTTCATATGCTCTATGAACAGGCTTTTGCCCAAAATTTTTTGAGCGCCCTTTACGGCGTATCGAGTTTCCGTTTTGGCGTTATCGTATTTTTGATGTCGTAAAAGGCAACAGGGCGATATTCCTTGCTCTCTTGATAGCTACAGTCAACGCCCTCTGATGTTTAGCGCAATTGCCGGATATCCTTCGGGGTATGATTTTGCCTCGCTCAGTGGTGAATAGCCTCATGGTTTTTGGGTCTTTATAGTCTATCAGAAGCTTACTGTCCGCACAGAAGCGGCAAATTTTCCTTCTGTGATATGTCATCCTGCGTCTGGGTCTTCTATGAAACGCCATTTCTCACCTCTTCGGTCTTTGTGGTCCCAGCTTCCTGGGTTGTGGGGGTCTCTGACTGAGCTTCGGATTCCTCAGCTGGAGCCTCTTTCTTGGCATCTTCCTTTTTCTCTATGAGTTCTTCGGGATCCACTTCGTCCGCAAGCTTCACGGTTTGGAATTTAAGGATCCTGTCGTCCAGTTTGAACTCTCTCTCGAACTCGGCCGAGCCCCCTGGTTGGGCGCAGTATTCCAAATGCACATAGGCGCCCTTATCGAACTTTCTTATGTCGTAAGCAAGCCTCTGTTTCCCCCATTCCTTGACTTTAACGACGGTGCCGCCCCCTTTTTCCACCAGGTCATTGAATTTTTGAATGACCTCCTTGTAATCCTCTTCTCCCAGATTCGGATTCACGATGTAAATGACTTCATAATGCTTCATAATCCATTTCTCCTTTCGGACATCTCTCCTTGTCGGAAAAGTTTGGTCCCGCTTTGCATCAAAGGCATGGCCAATTGAAAAAACGGAACAAGGAGATAAAATTGAAACCCAAATTGCTACCACCGAAGTAATCGGTTGTCAAGCAGATTTCAGCGTGATATTGAGGATTTCGTTTGCCATGACCTGCTTGAGGGTCTCCTTGAAAATAATTTCTATACCGGAAATCAATCGTTTAAAATTGTGATTTCTTCAGGCCTCGAAAATAGCCCGTTTACGACGGTGTTAGGCACCTATACACCCCGCGGTTAATACCTGTATTTTGTAAGAGACCCTGTAGCGAAGTTTTCCGTGCCGCTGTAGGCGGCTCATGCAAAATACAGGTAATATAAATCACAAAGGAGAAAGGATCAAATGGATTTGAAAATGGAAATGGAGGTTGCCCTGGAAGCCGCTCAAAAAGCGGGAAAAACCCAGCTTGATCTCTTTGGCCGGGTGGAAACCATTGGGGAAAAGGGCAAGATAGATCTTGTCACCGAAGCCGATTTAAAGGCGGAGCAGATCATCGTCGATATCATCCGCCGCAGCTTTCCGGAAGATACCATCGTGACCGAGGAGGGGGGCGAATATACCCATTCACCCGATAGGGTCTGGTTTGTCGATCCCCTTGATGGCACCACTAATTTTGCCCATGCCTTCCACTTTTTCTGTGTTTCCATTGCCTTGGAATATTGTCAGGAGATGGTCCTTGGGCTGATTTTGAACCCCTATACAGAAGAGCATTTCCAGGCCATAACCGGCGAGGGTGCGTCCTTGAACGGGAAGCCCATCCATGTTTCCCAGACGCCCACGCTTCAGGAGGCCCTCCTTGGAACCGGATTTCCCTACTATGTTCAAGAGCGTCCGGACAGAGTGACCAAAAACTTCATGAAAATGCTCACCCAAGCTCAAGGCCTCCGCAGACCAGGGTCTGCTGCCCTGGATCTATGTTATGTCGCAGCGGGCGTTTTTGATGGATTTTACGAGGAGGGACTCAAGCCTTGGGACACGGCCGCCGGGACGCTAATTGTAAAGGAAGCCGGTGGGAGGGTGAGCACCTACGAGGGTGAGGAATTTACACCCCATTCCGAAACCATCGTCGCCTCAAATGGGCATTTGCATGAGCAGTTAATCGATGTGTTGGAAAGTCAGTGGGATTGTTAGGGTATAAAATTACTTTGTTGTGGAACGGTTTACGGAGGGACGGTCTAAAGTTGGGACTGTCTTATAATCAACTCAAAAAGGCCTCCATGGCTTCCCTATGAATCGTCTCGGCCTCTCCGGTGTATCGGGGAGAAAAGTGAAACGGGGTAAACTGCTTAACGCGAGCCTTTTTGGCTATCTCTCCAGCCTGTTTGGATGTGAGATGATACTTTCTCCTGGCTATGTCCTCGTCACAATCCAAAAAGGCCGCCTCGATAAATAAATGATCCGCGTTTGCTGCGAGATCGATAATTTTACCAGCATTCTCGGGTGATCCAATGACGTCGGTGATGTAAGTAATCTTCTGGCCTGGCGAAATCCTTGCTATCTGCTCAGCCAGCTCGCCCAGAACGAACACCTTTTCCCTGACAATCGACCCACCCTCTTCCCATGTCACCGAAAAATCGCCCTGTAGATCCCTTTTCTCGTAAAGAGCCCTCTTAAAGCGAGTGAGCCAGGGACCCACGGGTAAGTTTAGTTTCCTCAACCCTTCCTTAATGATATTGACGTAAAAATTCTCGACCAAGGACAAGCCAAGGCACGGGATTCGATGATCAAGCAAGCCTGCTTCCACTGAAAAGGAAGGTTCCTTTAAAAGGGTACCCCTAAAGGCTTTTCTTTCTATGCCCTTTTTCGGGGCGAATTCGTCTCGACAGACATAGGTTTTGGTATTTGTCCTTTGAGCGTGAACCTCCGTGACGGTCAATAAGAAGCTGGTCTGGTACTCCTCCACCAAGTTCCAGGTATAACCGGCCAGTTTTCCTTCCACCTGTTTAAAAAACCCCTTGGGGCCATATAGATGAAGATCTTTTTCCCGGCCAAGAAAGTTTCGAAGGAGGGTATCAAAACCGATAAAATGATCCAAATGGGTGTGGGTGACAAAGACATGGGTCAACTTGAGAAGATCGCGGGAAGAGAGCGGGACCAGATCCCCCAGATCAAACATGAGAGCCCTTCGCTCGAAAAGAAAGGGTATGAATAACCCTGGATCGGAGAAAGAATCATTTATGAGTCTAGGGTGAAAAGAGGGGCGCATTTCCAAATCCTTGTGAGGCGTCAAAAATACCTATAATACACTGATGGAGCATTTTAAAGTTACCTCTATGGGTCCTCATCCTTTCTTTTCTTTATCTGGTTTGAGAATGATCATAATCCGCTAAACATTGGACTATTGATAACAAATTATCGTCATTCATCTTTAATTGACAAATCTTACCAGATGTGCCATTTTTTGCCAATAACCCACCAAAACTTAAGTCTATTTTGGGGAGCTAAACCGAAATGACGGTAACAAAAACGGATCTTGTCAAGAGCGTGATGGAGCGTGTTCGGTTCCGAACCAAAAGAAATAAGGGTCAACAGTATCTGTTCCCTGAGTTGGACTTTACCCCGCTCACCAAGAAGCGCGCCACTGAACTGGTCGATACCGTATTTGAAATCATGAAGAATAGGTTGGAAAAAGGCGAAAATGTGCTTTTAACCGGTTTTGGCAAATTCCAAGTGAAATTCAAGTGGGCCAGGAAAGGAAGGAACCCCCAGACGGGCAGAGAAATTGTCCTCGACTCCCGTAGGATTGTTACATTCAAGTGCTCGAACAAATTGAGGGAAAAAGTTAACGAAGAAAGTGACGCCGCCCCGGAATAATCCGCATTCACCCATCGCTTTTGCTACAATGGCTCCCCGTTATTCTACATCTGCAAAATCCCAATATTTGCATCATTTAAACTCAATTTCACCGTCCCGCACATCCACCGTGATGTGATCGCCTTCTTTAATACTCCCTTCAATGATTTTCATGGCCAATGGATCTTGAATGACATGCTGAATGGTTCTTTTAAGAGGCCTTGCACCATAGACCGGATCAAAACCCGTTTTGGCGAGAAAGTCCTTTGCATTATCCGTTAATTGGATGGAAATCTTGGAATCCTCTAGCCTCTTTTCCAAATAATTCATCTGAATATCAACAATCTTCTTGATTTCTTCAGGGCCGAGGGCATTAAAGATAATGATCTCGTCGATGCGATTCAGGAATTCCGGCCTAAAGGTACTCCTCAAGGCTTCCGTCATCTTTTTTTCGATTTCTTCTGCGTCTATTCCGGCTTGTTCCTGAATCCACTGGCTTCCTACATTTGAGGTCATGATCAGGACGGCGTTTTTGAAATCGACTGTCCGACCCTTGCCGTCTGTCATACGCCCGTCATCCAGAATCTGCAGCAGGGCATTGAAGACTTCGGGATGGGCCTTTTCGATTTCATCAAAAAGGACTACAGAATAGGGATGTCGCCTCACGGCTTCGGTAAGGTATCCCCCTTCATCATATCCGATATAACCGGGAGGCGCCCCAATAAGCCTTGCAACAGAGTGTCGTTCCATATACTCAGACATATCGACACGGACCATGTATTGCTCATCATCAAAGAGAAATTCCGCCAGGGTCCGAGCCAGCTCTGTCTTGCCCACACCGGTCGGTCCCATGAAGATAAATGAACCTATGGGCCGGTTGGCGTCCTGAAGGCCTGATCGGGCGCGACGAACCGCATTGGCCACGGCGATGATTCCCTTTTCCTGACCGATCACGCGTTTTTCAAGCCTTTCCTCCATCTTAAGGAGTTTGTCTTTTTCCCCTTCCATCAATCGAGAAACCGGGATACCGGTCCATTTGGCAACGACTTCGGCTATGTCCTCGCTATCCACCTCCTCCTTGAGCATCTTACTGGTCGACTGAAGCTCGGATAGGCCCACGTTCTCCTGCTCTAGGGCCTTTTCAAGCTCAATTAGCCTTCCGTATTTCAACTCCGCCGCTTTTGAAAGGTCGCCCTGTCGCTCGGCCATATGGGCCTCTGAGCGGGTGGATTCCAGCTTCTCTTTGATTTCTCTGATCTTAGAGATAGCCGCCTTTTCCTTTTTCCAATGCCCAATCATCTCTTCCGTCTCGGATTTCAACCCGCCCAGCTCTTTTTCTATCCTGTCCAGTCTGTCCTTTGAGGCCTGATCCTTTTCCTTTTTCAGGGCCTCTTTTTCGATCTCGAGTTGGGTGATTTTTCTTTGGATATCGTCGATCTCTGCCGGCATGCTGTCGATTTCAATTCGCAGCCTTGAGGTGGCCTCATCTATGAGATCGATGGCCTTGTCCGGCAGAAAACGATCCGTGATATATCTGTGGGATTGCGTGGCCGCGGCAACCAAGGCGGAATCCTGGATGCGGACCCCATGGTGCACCTCATACTTCTCCTTTAATCCGCGAAGTATGGAGATGGTATCTTCCACGGTCGGTTCCTCCACCATTACAGGCTGGAATCGCCTCTCAAAAGCAGCATCCTTTTCAATGTGCTTTCGGTATTCTTTTATCGTGGTTGCCCCAACACATCTCAATTCGCCTCTCGCCAGGGGAGGTTTAAGCATGTTTGAGGCATCTATCGCCCCTTCAGCGGCGCCCGCCCCAACCAATGTATGCATTTCATCGATAAATAGGATGATCTGTCCTTGGGCGTCAGTGATTTCCTTGAGGACCGCCTTAAGCCGGTCCTCGAACTCGCCTCGATACTTGGCGCCTGCTATGAGGGCGCCCATATCAAGAGCAACAACCCGTTTATCCTTCAGAGTTTCCGGCACATCACCTTGAATGATTCTCTGGGCGAGTCCCTCCACAATCGCCGTCTTGCCCACACCGGGTTCACCAATAAGAACAGGATTATTTTTTGTCCTCCTCGATAGGACCTGGATGATTCGCCTGATCTCATCATCCCGGCCTATGACCGGGTCCAGATCGTCCTTTGAGGCCATGGCGGTCAGGTCCATGCTAAACCGTTCAAGGGCCTGGTATTTATCTTCCGGATTTTGATCGGTAATCCTTTGTCCGCCTCGGATATCGACGAGCGCCTTTAGGACGATCTCACGGCTCATTCCCGAAGCCTTGAGTATGTCCGCCGCTTGCCCTTCCTTTTCCTCTAAAACAGCCAGCAGAAGATGCTCAAGACTGAGGTACTCATCCTTCATCTGTTCAGCCTCCCCAAAGGCCTTATCAAGTATCGCCTTTGTGCGGGGCGAAATGTAAACTTGCCCCACCCCGGAGCCGGATATCCTTGGAAGTTTATCGAGGGCCAAGTCCGTTTCTCTGATGAGTTTTTCTTTGTTGACCCCGGCTTTTCCAAGAACGGAAGGGATGACGCCTTCTGTTTGCTCAATAATCACTCGGATGAGATGTTCCGGTTCAATAGCTTGATGTCCGAATCTGTCGGCAAGCTGTTGTGCCGTTTGAACCACCTCTTGGGCCTTGAGTGTGAACTTGTCAAATCGCATTCTATGCTGTCTCCTTCAATCCATTAAGTAAAAGAGATCTGATTCTTGCTATTTCTATGAATTTTCACTGAAGCAAAAAAATCAGCAACAAATTAAGGTCGCTCCCATTCTCTGTCAAGGATTGCCGCCTTCCTCTTCATCAGGGGCATCCCACACCAAACGCCTTTTTAGACCATTGGTTTAAGGGTTGCTCATCATTCCTCCGGTGAGGACCGCCCGACCATTCTAAGTTATCAAGCTCCCTTGAATCACTGTGACTCGGACTTATAGTAACAAAAAGCGGCCTGTGATCGTATCTGGTTATTCAACCAGAGGCGTACTAAGGAGGTGAATCAAAATGACTATGCCCAAAGACTCTTTCCAAGCAAGTGTGCAGGAAGAATTCATAGGCAATTGGCGGACCTTTATCAATAATATGGAGAAGTCCCTGGATATGTTGGACAAAGGCGTCGAAGAAGCAGCTGAGATGGCGGATATATGCACCTCGGAATGGTGTGAGGCAACCGAGCATGTCATCGATGAATTGGCGAACAGCCTCTTTTCCATCAGCGAACCGGCCTGGTCGTCGGAAGAGGACAACAAAAAACTAAAAGCACTAAAACGAAGGGTTCATGATCTCTACGCTAAATACAAATCAACTGCAAACTAAATCTCGAAAATAGAAGTCGATCCCTGGAGGCATCATGCAATCGCTGTTAGGAATCTTCTTTTTTACGCCAATACTGACATAAGCATTAGAGGACTTATTTTCTTGATAACATTTTAGGCTACGTAGGAGGAGAACGGATAGGAGGGATGAACATGGAGAAAGGTTTTGTTTGGGTAAACGACAAAGCGGGAAATGAGTACGTATGCCATGTTGACGACCTTAAAGATCCAAAAAATATCAGTGAAGAAGATTTGAAGAACTGTAGAAATGATGCAACACTCGGTGTCAATATCGGCGACTGAACCTCATCTATCTAATATAAATCAGTAACACCATAATATACGATCCTTAATAGAAGGCCACAGTGATGATAAAACTGTGGCCTTTTCTATTTCCGAAGATCAAAACACATCCATTAATGTTATTCCGGGAAGTGACAAGCCACCATTCGTTCGCTATCGAAATTGGATTTCGGTGCTTTCTCGGAGCAAATTTCTGTTGCTCTGGGGCAACGCGGATGGAAGGTGCAGCCCGGTGGCGGATCAATGGGATTCGGATAGGCGACACCGAGATGGGTTTCAGGCAGGGCCAGCCTGGGTTCCGGTGTAAGCACCGAAGCCAAGAGGGCGCTGGTGTATGGATGGGATGGTGAACTGAATAAACTTACCGTTTCCGCCTCCTCCACGATGCGGCCCAGGTACATGACTGCAACACGAGTCGCGATGTGCTCGACGACAGCAAGATCGTGGGTGATCAACATATAGGTCAGGCCGAATTCCTTTTGCAACTCTATGAGTAAATTGAGTATCTGCGATTGTACGGATACGTCCAGTGCGGAAGTCGGTTCATCGCAAATAACAATCTCCGGCCGCATGATGAGGGCCCGGGCAATGGCTACCCGCTGGCGTTGTCCGCCGGAGAGTTGGTTAGGATAGCTGTGTTTGAGTCTGGGAGGCAAACCTACGATTTCCATGATCTCTTCGGTTTTCTTTTCACATTCCGCCCGGTTCCCGATCCTGTGAACCCGAAAGGGCAGGGAAATAATGGAACCGATGGGTTTTCTCGGATTGAGAGATGAATAGGGATACTGGAACACCGGCTGGACTCGACGGGTCATCTCCCTGCGACTGATCCCGGAAATGGGACTGTCATCCATCAGGATCTCACCGCTGCTTGCGGTCTCGAGACCCAGCACCATCTTCGCAACAGTGCTCTTACCGCACCCGGATTCTCCGACCAATCCAAGCGCTTCACCCTGTCCGACCTCGATACTGACCCCATTTACAGCGTGTAACGACCGTTTGCCCTTAAAAGCCCCCGCACTAACCATATAGGTCTTGGTCACGTCCTTTGTTTGCAATATGGGGCTGCTCATGAGGATCGACTCCTCTTGCGGGCGGCGTCTTCCGGGCTTAAAAGACACCTATAGAACCGACCCGGCGATAACTCACGCAAGCCCACCTGTTGGTCCAAACACGCCTCAAAAGCATGGGCGCAGCGATTGCGAAAGACACAACCTTTTTGTTCCCCAATAGGGGTGGGCACCATGCCGGGAATTGAACCGAGTTTTTCACCGGGTTTGGTCTTACCTGGGATCGGAATTGAAGCCAAGAGTCCTTGGGTATAGGGATGAAGAGGATTTTCAAACAGCTCCACCCCCTCGCCGGTCTCAACAACCAATCCGCAATACATGACGGCCACTTTATCGGCAACCCTCGCAACCACGCCCAGGTCGTGGGTAATGATAATCAAGCCCATCTCGAATTCCTTTTGTAAAGATGCCAGGAGGGAGAGGATTTGGGCCTGAATGGTCACGTCAAGGGCCGTTGTGGGTTCGTCCGCAATCAGCATCGGAGGACCACACATGAGACCCATGGCGATCATGACCCTTTGGCGCAAACCGCCGGAGAGCTGGTGGGGGTACTGTCTGAGACGGCTCGATGCGGCGGTAATCCCCACCTTTTCCAGTAGGAATACGGCCCGCTCTCTGGCCTCATGCCGCGCAACGTTCTGATGTCGCAGGAGGGCCTCCTCCAGTTGATTGCCGATGGTATAGCAAGGATTGAGGGCTGTCATGGGCTCCTGGAAGATCATGGCCATGCTGCTACCTCGTAGATCCGCCATCTCGCGCTCACTCAAATCTGTCAGATCCCTGCCGTCTAGGGTGACCCTTTCGGCTCGCCATTGGGCCTTCCTGGGCAGAAGATTCATCACGGCCAGCACGCTCAGGGATTTCCCGCACCCGGATTCGCCCACCAGAGACAGGGTCTGGCCCCGATCCACGGAAAAATCCACACCCCTGACCGCATGAAGCATGCCTGCGGCCAACGGGATATCCACTTTAAGCCCCTTGACAACGAGCAGGGCGGTCATGATCGACCCTCCGGGGCGGTGACGTCCCGAATGCCGTCACCCAGCAGGTTGATGGACAGGACAAGAATGAATATGGCCAGGCCCGGAATGGTAATCATCCAGGGGCTGAACAGCATAAACTCTTTGGCCTCAGAGACCATGAGACCCCAGGAAGGCAGAGGGGGCTGGACGCCCACCCCGAGAAAGGACAAAAACGCCTCGATTAAAATGGCCCTTGTCACTTCAAGGGTGGCAATCACGATCAAGTTATTGAGGATGTTTGGCATAACTTCGGTCAGGACGATCCTGAAGGTGGAGCAACCTGCTGCTTTTGCTGCGCTCACATAGTCCATTGAACGCAACTGCTGTGTGGAGGCCCTCATGACCAAAGCAAAACGGTTCCAGATCATCAATCCCAATACCAGAATCACGATTGTCAGAAATCCTCCCACCAGGGCCACAACAGCCAGGGCCACCAACATGATCGGGAGGGCAAGTCGGGTCGTTATAATCGCATTAACGACCATATCTACTCTGCCGCCGAAATAGCCGGCAACCACGCCCAGGGTCGTCCCGATCACGCCCGAAATAAGCATAGTCGCCACACCAATGAGCAGAGAAATCCTGGCCCCATAGATGACACGGCTCAGGTAATCGCGGCCGAGGTTGTCCGTTCCCAGCGGGTGGGTCCAAGTGCCGTCATCATGCCAGATGGGATTAATGAGCCGGTTGGACAGATCCTGGTCATAGGGATCATGGGGCGCCAGAACAGGGGCCAGCAAAGCCATGAGTACAATAAGAATGAGGACGATTCCGCCGATCATGAATCCCTTATGCCGCAGCATCTGACGTCGGACCATCTGCCCCGGTGTCGGAAAGGTGATTTCGAGGAAGGGGCTTGGTATTTGACTATCCATAGATCGACTCATTTCACACGAATTCGAGTATCCAAAAAGGCATTCAGGATATCTGAAAGCAGGGTCATCAACACGTAGATCACTGACAATAACAGCACAATGGCCTGGACCACGGGCAGATCGGCCCGCTCGATGGAACGCACCGCCAAAAATCCGATCCCCCTTATGGCAAAGACGATCTCAATTACAAAGGCGTCCCCAAGCATATAACCGAATTGTACAAAAGCCAGCGATACAACCGGTATGATGGCGTTACGAAGGGCGTGCTTGAACAAGACAGGACCTGTTCTGAGGCCTTTGGCCCTTGCCGTTCTGACATAATCCGAAGCCAGGACTTCAAGCATGCCCGTCCTCGTAAGCCTCATGAGTGAAGGGGAGGCATAATAGCCAAGGGCGATCGCAGGCATGATGAAATGCTTCCACGTTGCGCTCCCTGTAATGGGTAGCCAACGCAAGATAACGCCAAACACAATGATCAGGATGAGGCCGAAAAAAAAGTTTGGCATAGCCTGCCCCATGACCGAAATAGTCAAGGCAGCACGGTCTATCCATGTATTGGGGCGGATGGCGGCGATCACACCGAGTGGGATGGCAAGACATATGGCAAAGGCAAAGGCGCAGACACCTAAGGTAAGCGTAACCCCTATTCGGTCACCGATGATACCTTTGACGGGCTAATTGAAATAGGGAGATTCACCGAAGTTTCCCCGCAAGGCGCGTCCGGCCCATTCGAAATACTGAACCAAGAGGGGACGGTCCAGGCCATAGGTCTTGCGAACATAATCGATCTCCTCTTCCGTGGCATCTGCCCCGGCCAGGGCAATGGCCGGGTCGCCCGAAAGATTGAGGATCATGAAACTGATGAAGGAGACTGTAACGGCGACCAACAGAGCTAGAAGAATCCGTTTTGCCGTATAGATTAGCATGAAACCGGCTCCGGGTTTTAGTGGTTTTCGTTTCCGAATGCTAATGCATGACGGCTTCGTAAAAAGTCCATCTGCTGCGTTGCGCTTCATCTTCTTGTCGCGCCGAAGCCTTGGCGAAGGTTGATCGTCATTGCGACGTACTTTAAGTACGCCTCATTCCAAAAGATTCACGCGCCTTGCACCTGGAGCTTTTTCCTGTGCCGTCTTTTTATGCTTTTCACGAAATCATCAATACGTGAGGTCTTTAAAAAACGCCTCGCCCCGCTAAATCAGGTGCTTTTTGACCTGCATATTATAGCGGGGCGGATGCCTTAGGGCCTATTTCCACGTGGAGAGGAAAAACCGCGGCACGGCGTCCGGATAGGATTTAAAGTTCAGGTCCTTTGAAAAAGCATAAATAGCATTTGTGGTTGCTCCCCTTTACCATTAAAAAATGACTAAGTGGTTACGGATCATTACCCATTCAGAGAAGAAGAGGCATACTTCTAAAGGCTGATGAAACTGCTAAATGCACCGGCCATTCTTGTGAATAGACGCCGACACACGCCCGTTGATTTAAATGACATACTCGCCACCGGATAATGCAAAGGCGAGTCCCTCTTTTCCAAGTCCATAAACTGTGGCCTCAGGTCCCGATAGGTGAGAAAAAGGTGTAGACGCTGCGTTTGGTCCCCTTCGATGTATTCGCACAATATCCTAGCCGTGTGATCATTCATGATGCCCTCCTTTGAGTCTTAAATGGCATTAATGGTTATCGTTTGATGCACTTATTAGGCGTCATTGTAGCAGGGGCTGAAAATGAAAAACCCCCCATATGGGGGGTATGCCTTTTTTTATTAAGTTGATTTTTTGTCAGGGAATCTTACAAAGTCAAACAAATCCGTCAATTATGGATTAGTTGAAATCCTTAACCTAAAAAGAAGGTTAGATGAGTTTATAGCGGATAGCCAACACGGCGGCCTGTGTGCGATCGCTGACTCCCAATTTGTTGAAAATGTTGATCACGTGGCTTTTCACAGTGTGGGGGCTAATGCCGAGCATTTCCGATATCTGCGTGTTGGTGTAGCCCTCCGTGAGCTGGCGCAGCACATCCTTTTCACGTAAGGAGAGATTTGTGCTAATGGCAATATCGCCATCATCAAAGTAAAAGGTCTGTTCTTTGCCACTATAGGCGTTGAGCTGTTTCGAAAGGTATTTGGAATACTGTTTCTGGGTTTCAACGGCCTTCTTTCGCTCGGTGATATCAAATACAATCACAAAGACGGCAACCACGGAATTGTCCTCCCCGCGAACAGGGTATGCTTTAACTTCTCCCCATCGGCGCCCGCCCTCGTCAAAGTCCATATACTCTTCCTTGATTTGCGTTCGACCTGTCGTAAAAACATTCTGCACCGGGCAGTGGTCACAGGGGTCCTCTCTACCGTAAAAAAAATCGTAGCAGATTTTGCCTACAGCGCCTTCGTGGTCGCCTCCGTGTATAAAGGCCATGGCCTTGTTCAACCAGAGGATGGTATGATCTCGGGCAATGATGCCAAAGGGGTCCCGGATGCTTCGAAGCACGGCCGTACCCAGGCCTTCTAACAGTTCGTTGATGTTAAAATGCGATTTGCCGTCCGGATCTTTCATGACCGTTAAACCCCGATTTCTTCACTTTTAGGCATTCTATTATAACATGGATCAAAATGAGAAAACCCCCCATTTGGGGGATAGATGGCCGCAATAGGGCCGTCCTCTCATTCTCTCACCGGCTGGGCTGCTTTTGGAGTGATAGAGAATGCTTTTCTATTCGAAAACGCGAGGATGAATCCGGTTATTCCGATGACAGGAAAAAGGACGAGCGATGCCTGGAAAGAGACGGTTTTCACGAGAACAGAAAGCATGAGCGGGACGACGATACCACCGACGGGGATGCCTAGCTTTACGACGCCCATGACCGTGCCGGAAAGACCGGGATATTTGAGACCTGTCAGGGAGATGACGAGTGGAAAGACCACTGAAATCGTAGCGCCCGATAGAATCAAAAGAACGTACGTCAAGACTGTTCCGGGTGATGCAAAGAAAAGGAATCCAAGGATCAAGGCATTCAACGCAAAAAGCGCAAGGATGTAGTTCAACAATTGGTCCTTTCTTGCGACGATCCCCAGTACAAGCCTGCCGGCCGCAATGCCCGATAGAAAGGCTACGAGCCCGAGCTTCGAGGTCACCTGATCAAATCCTTGAAATTCCATGAGCATGGTCGTGATCATGCCCAAAAGTGCAAGTTCGATCCCGACTGAACAGGAAGCGAGAAGGAAGAGGACAATTACGGGTCGTTGTTTCCCGAGGTAAACTATCCGATCTCGGAAGCTTTCGATGGCTGTTTCCTTTGTGGGGACTCGAGAAATACCGAAGAGAACCATCAGACCGAAAACCGCTATCGCTGATTGCACCATACCGTTTCTCCAGTCCATCTGGAGGAAAATGAGATACAGGGTAATCATCAACGCGCCAAAGGTGACGAAGAAATGGTTGACTGAAATGAATAGGCTCTCTCGCCGATCATGGATATCCAATAGCATCGCGTCCGAAGCGCCCTCGTAGCCACCGATACCGACACCAATAAAAAGCATGATGATCATGTTCAGGACAAAAGATTCCCCTAAATAGAAAAGAAAAAACGAGACTGCAGTGATAAGGCTCGCCATAAACATGAGCCTTGCCTTGTCGGAATCGTCCGCAAGTGCCCCCACAATGATGACGGAGACAATAAAGCCGATGTTTTGAATGGAGATGAGGAGACCGATCTGAAAGGGAGAGAGCCCAATGTTACGGGATGCCGCGCCGATGATGGCCGTTCCCACGCCGAGGAAAAACATCGCCGCAAACGAGCCCATTGTGAGTGCGAATCTATTTTGTATCATGTCAGGTTTATTCTTAGGATTGCAGTGTGATTTCAATCAAATTGCTTTTAGCCGTGAAATGTGTGAATCCGAATGCCGAAATATGTTGGAGTGAAAAGGCAAAATCCGGGAACAACTCCATTGAGAAACCTGTGTCTATCTGCACCAAGTACTGGTTCAATCGTGACTCCTCGACTTTTTGCAGCCGTTTTTCGATCTCCAGGCCGACATCTCTGTGATCCTTTTCAAATCTGAACGCATCCAAACCCCTTCCTTTAATATGCCAGACGATGGCGCAGATTTTCATCCACTTAATACGATTGTCAACGCTGAGCCATTTCATAGTTTGGAATCCATTCAAGAATCGCACGGCGCCAAGAAACCTTATGAATATATCGCTGGTGGTTTCTGTAAAAGCGGTCACATCTTTAAAGTGCTTCTCATAATTTGCGTCGAACTCCTCGATTTCCAAATAGGCAGTTCTTCGCGTTTCGGGCGTCAGGTCCGGTTGAGCGCAAATAACCAAATCACGGATCGTTCTCCGTTCAATCATGTAGAACATACGGTTTGCGTAGTCCAATGACCTCCTTCTATCTTCTGAATTCCTTGGATCTCCGTGAATGGCATGCAAAAGGAAATGGCTGAAGTCATCCAGATATATCCAGGCCTCCAGGATCTCTTCCGAGCTCATATCATCGGTTTCCGTGCAGTTCTTCCCCAAGAACTCCCCTTCGTCATTGGCCGTTACATCAGGATTCCTGTCCGGCCAGCTTTTCCTATGATTTTCCATCTCAATCAACCGAACGGTTTGTTCTTCCCACATTTTTGTGCCCGGGTAGGGGACGGCAATGGAAACCGATGCATGCTTTGTCACGCGATTGTAGGGCGGATGATCCATGAGAAAAAGGGCGGACCGAAAGACACTTTGCCATCCTTGCCCGGGTAGCCCCACGAGCATATAGAAGGCCGTTTCGATTTTCAGGTCGTAACACCATTTTTTTACCTCGATCATCTGATCAAGATGGATGTTTTTCCCCAGCGTTTTCAACAAAGCGCGATCACCGGATTCGACGCCGATTTGTACGAACTGTAAACCGACAGCCTTCATAAGCTTGAGATAATCATAGTCCAACTGATCGGCCCTGGCTTCAATGGTCCACTCGATTTCCATACCCGCGTCTTTAAGCAGCCGGCATAAAGCTTCGACTCTCTCTCTGCGATTTAAAAAGGTTTCCTGCACAAAGGCAAATTTTCGAAAGCCCTTAAAGAACAGTTTTTCTATTTCTTTGAATATGTTCTCAGCGCTTCGTTCTCTGATTTTCCTGCCGTGAATAGCCCGCTGGGCGCAAAAGATACAATCGTGGGGACAACCGTACCCGGAAAGTATGTAGATAATAGGGCTCTTGTTTTCTTCCCCACATTTTGTGGACTCCGTGAAAAAATCCAGACTGTCAGAGGGAAACGGATACTCATCGAGATGTAATAGTGGGTTTCGTAAGGGATTCAACCGAACTTGATCTTTGTTGTCTTTAAAGGCAATACCATCGACCGAGGAAAAATCCGGATTCTCGACTTTAGCTGTCAACAGAGCTATTTCTGCTAAAGTTTCGACGCCTTCGCCGATACAGGCCAACTGATAAACCGAATCCTTTAGATATTCCTCAGCCGATACCGAGACATGGGCTCCACCGATAATGCGCGTTGCGGTTGGTGCGAACTTTTTGGCGGATAGAGCCACCTCCTCTGCCTCATCGAGCTGGGCGGAAGTGGCCGTCATGCAGACCATGAGCGGCGGGCCGCTAAACTGTTCTGAGAAAGCTGAGAAGTATTCGCGGATGGACAGGTTGTTTGGTCTCAAGGAGAGATTCAGGACGCGAACATCGAAGTCGGGATAATCATCTTCAGCATTGTAGATGAATTCCCCCTTTCCCAAACGCACGAAAAAGCGTTTCATAAATGCTTTGCTAATTAAGGCACTCGCAAGAGTGCCCAGACTGAGATAACTTCTCAGCCTGTCCTCTTCTTCATATCGTTTGGTCCCCAGGGAAGGATTGACCAGAAGGATAAGAGGAGATTTTGCTAATGTCATGATATGCTCTTTTTTTCCACGGATTTATTCGATATAAGTGGCGCTAGCAAGCACAGGATCATTTTTTCCACAAAATAAAGTTTAAGGCTATGACTGAAAACCTGGATCTAACCAAGATGTAAGGAGAGCTATGGAAATAAAGCATCCTCAAGTGGCTGTTGCCGGCCACATATGTCTCGATATCATACCGACTTTTGATCCTGAAAAGAAAAATGTTCAAGATCTCATGGCGCCGGGAAAGCTGGTTGAGGTGGGGTCCGCCCTATTTGCCACTGGAGGCGCTGTAAGCAACACGGGCCTCGCTCTCCACCGTCTAGGTGTACCGACGCTTTTGATCGGGAAAGTGGGACAGGATCCTTTTGGACGCCTGGTTTTGGATCTGATGAACGCCTATGACCCTTTACTCACCAAAGGCATAATTATGGATGACGCATCCAGTACATCCTATACGATCGTTATCAGTCCTCCTCAAACCGATCGCCTATTTTTCCATTGCACCGGTGCAAACGATACCTTTGGCAGCAGCGACATCCCCTATAGTCATCTGGATGGAATTCGCCTTTTCCATTTTGGCTATCCACCCCTCATGCGTAACATGTACCAAAACAATGGCCGAGAGCTCAGAGACCTTTTTCGGCACATTAAGTCACAGGGTATTATGACCTCCCTTGACATGGCCAAACCGGATCCTTCCTCTGAGGCAGGTCGGATCGATTGGTATAACTTACTCGAGCAAACCCTTCCCTTTGTGGATATCTTCCAACCAAGCTTGGATGAAATTCTTTATATGATGGATCGTGATACCTTCGAGCGACTAACTGCCGAATATGGAGAAGCTGACCTTGCGAGATCCGTTGACACCGAACTACTTGATCATATGGCCAAGACACTCCTGGACATGGGGTCTCAAGTGATCGCCATCAAATTGGGCGAACAGGGACTCTACCTGCAAACGGGCCCTACCACAAATAGCCTGACTTCCCCACCAGGGCAAGCGGCTGATCTTTCCAATTGGGCAAACAGACAATTGCTCGCCCCCTGTTTTAACGCGAATGTCGTCGGTACAACCGGCGCAGGGGATTGCACGGTTGCAGGCCTCCTGGCCGGGATCCTGGCCGGAATGAGTCCGGCGGAGGCCGTCACCATGGCGGTTGGTGTGGGCGCATGCTGCACGGAGGCGCCGGATGCCACAAGCGGGATTCCGATAAGGGATACCGTTTATAAGCGAATAGAATCGGGCTGGGAGCAACACCCCGTCCAAATCGAAATGAGAGGTTGGCGTTGGGATAATGAGCAAGCTATTTGGAAGGGGCCACTGGAGGGTGCCTGAAAACGCTCATCTGCCGTTCGACAGGCTCACGGCCCTGAGCAAAGCCGAAGGGCTGCGTTATCCTCATCCCTCGCCTGCCGCGCCGTAGCCTCAAGCGAAGGCTGGTCACTGCAGCGTACTCCAAAGTACGCCTCATTCCTCGGGATTTCGTCCCGCCAAGAGGCGGGATGAGCATTTTCAGGCACCCTTCATAAACTAGGTAGTCGGACAGCCCCCTGTTCCCTATGACCAATCTTCGCCTCGCTGCTCTGACCGACTTTGTCTAAAAGCAAAAGGGGAGGACTTTAATCCACCAGAGGCGGATAAAGCCCTCCCCTATATTCTGTCATTTGTGCCAGCCCTATGCTGGTGCGCCACGCACCCCTAATCAGTGGAGAAGGCCTCGTCGAACACCATTCCCGAGGGCGCGAAGTCGATTTGTTTCACAAAATCCACAGCTTCTTGTGCGCCTGCCTCACGATCCATGGCTGCATCTTCCCACTCCACCGAGAGGGGCCCTTCATAGCCGATCTCATTGAGGGCTCGAATGATTTCCTCAAAGTCAACCCCGCCCCGTCCAAGGGATCTGAAATCCCAACCCCTGCCGGGTTGGCCAAAATTTAAATAGCTGCCCAGAATTCCCGATGTGCCGTCAAGGGTCACGATGGCGTCCTTCATATGCACGTGGTAGATCCGATCTGGAAAGGTTCGAATGAAATTAACCGGATCGACCCCTTGCCAGAGCAAATGGCTGGGATCAAAATTAAATCCAAAAGCCTCACGACGGTCTATCGCATCAAGCGCCCGCTCGGTGGTTAAAAGATCAAAGGCAATCTCTGTCGGGTGGACTTCCAGGGCAAACTTGACCCCGCTCTCATCAAAGACATCGAGGATGGGATTCCACATCTCAGCGAAATACTTAAAACCCGCCTCAATCTGCTCTTCACTCACAGGCGGGAAAGAATAGATGAGATGCCATATGGAAGAGCCCGTGAATCCGTTGACAACCTTTAGACCCATATTCTTGGCAGCGATAGCAGTCTGCTTCATGGTTTCAACTGCCCAGGCCCTTTTTTTGTCCGCATCGCCGGCACAATCACCGGGGGCAAACCCATCGGATCGCTCATCATTATTGAGATCGCAGACCAATTGACCGGCCAGGTGATGGGAAATGGCATAGACGCTCAGGTTGTTTTCTTTGAGAATATTTTTCTGGTTTTCACAATAGGCCGGATCGGTCGCCCCTTTAGCTGGATCGAAATGATCCCCCCAACAGGCAAGTTCAAGACCGTCATATCCCCAGCTACTCGTTTTTTTCGCTAATTCGGTCAGCGGCAAATCAGCCCATTGCCCTGTAAATAACGTCACTGGTCTCGCCATAGTTTTACCTCCTTTGACCTTCGGGTTTTATGTATAGTAACGGTTTCCTAGAAAATCATTCTTTGAGGCCTTTGCAAAACGCCCTGTGCCTTTGGCTCTCTATTGAAAGCTCTTCATGGGATACCACTTCTGATCGCTTTTGCTGCTCTCGACCGCGGACTCGATAAAGGCCAACCCTCGGGCCCCATCGATCACCGTGGGAAAATCCAACTCAAGCTCGGTCGGTTCATTACCCAGTATTTTGGCCCGAATGGTGTCCGTCGCATTGACATAGACATTGGCAAAGGCCTCGATAAAGGCTTCCGGGTGCCCCGGGGGAAGACGCGTTCCCCTCTGGGCGGCTTCACACAGATAGCCATTCCCTCTTCTAAGGAGTTGCGCAGGCCCCTCGTTGGTCCTGAACCAGAGATGGTTGGGCTCCTCCTGGCGCCATTCCAGGGCGCCCTTGTTTCCATAGACCCGAATCCTGAGGTTGTTCTCATCTCCGGCCGAAAACTGGGATGCATAGAGAATCCCGCAGGCGTCTTTTTCGAGATGAAGCAAGATGTTGCCGTCATTATCCAGAGGGCGATCCAGGATACTTTTCAAATCAGCGCACATTTCTTTTATTTCAAGCCCGGTTATGTAGTGTGCCAGGTTTTCACAATGCGATCCTATGTCGCCCATGCAGTTGGCCACCCCCGATCTTTGAGGATCGGTCCGCCAGGATGCCTGCTTTTGTCCTTCTTCTTCTAGGGCCGTGAGCAGCCAACCTTGAGGATATTCAACAACGAATTTCAAAATATTGCCGAGTTCACCGCTTTTGACCATGTGCCGAGCCTGTTTTACCATAGGATAACCGGTATAATTATGGGTCAGAGCAAAAACAATCCCGGAATTGCCGACAACCTGAACCAGTTCTATGGCCTCAACCAGGGAGTAAGTCATTGGCTTGTCGCAAATGATGTTGAACCCCGCCTCGGCAAAGGCCTTTGCGACGGGAAAGTGCATATGGTTTGGGGTGACGATAGAGACGAAATCGATCCTGTCGCCTTCAGGCAGCTTTGATTCGATTTCCACCATCTCCTCCCAGCTCCCATAGGCTCTCTCTTCCGGGAGCAGCAGCGCCCGGGCCGACGCCTTGGCCTTTTCGGGAGTTGAGGACAGCGCACCCGCGACGAAGTCGACCTGTCCATCCAGCAAGGCGGCACTTCGATGCACTGCTCCAATAAAGGCATCATTTCCTCCGCCCACCATACCCATCTTGAGTTTTCTTTCTAGTGCCATGGCCCCTCCTTTCACGACTAAATGTTGACGGCTTCGTAAAAAGTCCATCTGCGGCGTTGCGCTTCATCTTCCTGTCTCGCCGAAGCCTTGGCGAAGGCGGGTCGTCATTGCAGCGTAAATAAAAGGCGAAGGGCATAAGGCACAGGGCACAAGGTAAGAATTCAGAACTACACTATTTTAGTTTTCCTTAGGCCTTACACCTTGAACCTTTTGCGGCTTGGCTTATACGCCTCTCGAAGATACCGCCTCTTGGCGGTGATTCCAAAAGATTCGCGCGCCTAGCATCTGGAACTTTTTTCTGTGCCTTCTGTTTTATGAACTATTATGAGATCATCAATATTGCCTTTTTTACGAATTTCCATTAAAAAAGGTTCCCCTAAAACAAGCGGATGAACCTGCCTCCTTGAAGACGGGGACTTGATACGGTTAACATTCTAAAATCATTAAAGAAATTATGATATCAGCCAGAATAAAATTAATTTAATCAGTGAATCAATTAATTTAGATTTAGCTTGCATAAAAGCGTGGTTTTTGTCAAGATCATTCTACTTATTAATGGAATTAATGAGTGACCTTAATAACTTCACTAAATATAAGAAAAATAATTAATCCAAAACTGTGCTCAATTGCCAATGGAATGATAGACGATATCTTATTGAATTAATTTAGAAACGAAATCAAATACAATGGGCCGTTCATGGAAGTAGCAAACCGCGAGCTGACAAAAGCCATAAACCAGTTCAATATTCTCAATACCATTCGCAAGGCGGGCTTAATATCTCGTGTGGAAATCGCTGAACTCACCGGGCAGAGTCGTGCTGCTGTGACAAATATAACCGCCCAACTCATTCATGAGGGCATGATTCTCGAGAAGAAAACCGAAACGTCGACCTCCCGAGGGAGACGACGTGTTTTGCTCGCACTGAATCCCGAGGCGGCCTATGTTGTGGGCGTGAAAGTGTCCGCCTTTCAGGTGAGTTTTGCCGTTACCAATTTGCAGGCGGATGTGCTGAGTTCTCTCATTGTACCGGTTCGGATAGGAGAAAAATCAGTTGAATTTATCGCCGAACTCATTGAGGAGGGTATCAGGCATTGTGTTATGGAGGCCCGCCTTGGCCTCGAAAAGATTTCAGGGATCGGTCTCGGCGTTCCCGGCTTTGTCGATACCCGGAGAGGAATTGCCTATTGGATCCCTATATATCGTCAGGGTGAAGTCTTTCTTAAGGATATGATTCAGGATCGCTTGGGAATTGTCACCTATATGGAAAACGACGCAAATACAGTAACCCTTGCCCAACAATGGTTCAGCGATGGCAGGGGTATTGATAATTTTCTCATGGTTACTGTGGAGCATGGGGTTGGCATGGGCATCGTTGTCAACGGGCAGATCTACCGGGGTTCAAAGGGTATCGGCGCCGAGTTCGGACATATGGTCATAGAGCCGGGAGGCGCTCCCTGTCGCTGTGGGAAAAGGGGTTGTATCGAATCCTACGTCGCAGATTACAGGGTGCTTGAGGCGGCTATAGAGGCCGCTGAACGGGGTGAATGGACCTATGAAGATCTTTCAACCCTGACCATTGAACAGGTTACTGCCCTCGCCCATGAAGGAAACCCTATCATAAGGGGACTATTTAAGCGAGCCGGAGATGTGCTCGGGCTGGGTATTTCCGGCCTCATTCAGGTCTTCAATCCTGAGAAAATCATGATCGCGGGGGAAGGGGTGAGGGCCGGGGATCTCCTTTTCAAGCCCATGCACGAGGCCATCGAGGCCAATACCAGCCGGGAGATGTTCGAGTCGCTTCAGATTATCATTCAGAAATGGGAGGATACGGATTGGGCCCGTGGGGCAGCCAGTCTCGTTTTGCAGGAATTATATAAATCCCCCTTCAATAGGATGAGACCGGTTATTTAACCTGAATTGTGCACGAGCTACCTACTGTGGCACAGGGTTGAACAACCTACTATGGGATGGGCATGGGGGTCTCTTTTCAAAAAAAGACTAGGCCCTGGCCGATAGCGCAAAAGAAGCTGCCAGGTGAGGCGGGCGGCGCACCTCCTACGCCAGCGCCATCAACACTTTAAGGACGTACTTGCGAGAAAGATCTCCGCCCGCTTTCCTCTCCTGCTTTGCATGGCTCCTTGCAACCAAGGTCTCTTTTTTCGAAAAGAGACCCCCTTGCCCATCCATTCGAGTACACGCGGCGCAAGCGCCTGCGCTGCGCGTGTCCCCGTGATCACGTGCTCCGTTTTTAAACTTCCTGAAATAGGGGTTTCATCACCTCGTACAAGTGCAAATATCTTTCGTACACCTCTCTGTATCGCGCGACGTTCTCTTCGTTCGGGGCGTTCCTAGTGGATTCGTCCAGGTCAATGAATCGGTCTGTTAAATCCTTCAGGGATACACCGCCTTCCCTTTCCCCTAAATAACACCACATGGCCTGAATCGCCGCCCCCATGGCCCCGGCTTCGGGGTAAGTTGGGCAGATGACGGGGCATTCGAAAATATCCGCGACCATCTCTTGCCAGAGACCACTCCTTGCCCCGCCGCCGACAAGGCGCACCTCGCCGGACTTGATTCCCTGATTCTTCAAAACATCCAGGCCGTACCGCAAACCCAGGGTTGCCCCCTCCATGGATGCCCTGCAAATATTCTCCGGCGTGTAATTAGCGCTCGTCAGACCGAAAAAGGACGCCCTGGCATTGGGAAGGGGTGGTGTCCTCTCGCCGTTGAAATAGGGGATTAAAGTGATGCCTTCGGAACCCACTGGTGCGGATAAGGCCTTGTCATTGAGATCTTCCACGCCCAACCCGAGCAGATCTCGGGTGAGTTCCGTTGAAACGGTCACGTTCATGGTGCAGACGAGAGGGAGCCATCCTCCGCTGCTCGAACAGAATGCAGCCAGTTCCCCCTTTGGATCCACGATCGGCCGATCCGCAAAGGAATAGATGGTTCCTGAAGTCCCAAGGCTCGTCGTCACCACACCGGACTGCACATTTCCGGTCCCTATGGCGGCCATCATGTTGTCTCCCCCACCGGAGGAAACGAGCACTTCCCTGGGAAGCTGGAACAGATCGGTAATCTCAGATCTGATTTTCCCGACCGGCGCATCGGACGGTATGAGCTCGGGAAGACACTCAATGAGTTTTCCCGAATCATCGATTGCCTCCAGGATGGCGGCGGACCAGGATCGTGTTTTTACATCAAAATAGGCCGTGCCTGAAGCGTCCCCGAATTCCGATTTCTTTTCGCCGGTCAGCCAAAAATTGATGTAATCGTGGGGGAGAAGGATGGTTGACAGACGATCATAATTTGCAGGCTCATGCTGCTTTAGCCATAGGATCTTGGAGGCGGTGAATCCGGCCGCCACGGCATTGCCGATGCATTCGATGACCTTATCAGTCCCCCCGACCTTTCTTGTAATCTCATCGCATTGGGGTGCTGTCTCCGTATCGCACCAGAGCTTTGCAGGCCGAATAACATTGCCTTTGTTATCCAAAGGGACCATGCCGTGCTGCTGACCGGAAATACCGATGGCCTTTACCTGCTGCCCGGAGACATCCCGATGGGCCAGGACCTCCTGGATGACATCGGTGCACGCCTTGATCCACCACTCCGGTTCCTGCTCCCGCCGGCCTTCATTGTTTTCAATGATAAAGTGGGGGGAGGCCGCTTCCGCCAGGACCTCTCTCCTTTCCCGGCTCAAGACAATGGCCTTGGTGCCTTGGGTTCCGCTGTCAATCCCTATGAAAAGTTGATCCTCAGCCATAATAAATGCAAATGAGAATTGGTATTCCTCGGCTAGAAATAGGAAGCCAGAATGCTCTCCAGCATTTCCTGCCGACCGCTTTTTCGGGTCGGTTCGCCCTTTTCGATAATCCACTTCTCCAGGGTTTCAAAGTCCGCATCACCGGACATGATTTCTTTTCCTAACCCCTGCCCATAACTGGCATAGCGATCCTCAATAAACCCGTCCAAGATCCCGTCCTCTATGATTTGGTGTGCCGCAACGAGACCACGGGCAAAGGCATCCATTCCGCTGATATGGGCATAAAATAAATCGATGCCATCAAATGACCCTCGCCTGGGCTTTGCATCGAAATTCAACCCACCGCTCCCGATTCCGCCCTGCTTTAGCACTACCAACATGGCCTTGGCACACATGACGGGATCGGTGGGGAATTGGTCGGTATCCCATCCCAGAAGCGTGTCGCCCACATTGGCATCGATACTGCCCAGCTTGCCGTTAATGGCGGCGACGGTCAGATCGTGCTCAAAGGTATGTCCGGCCAGGGTCGCATGGTTTGCCTCGATATTCAGTTTGAAATGGTCCCACAGATCATAGGCGCGCAGAAAGCTCAGCACGGTAGCCGCATCAAAATCATACTGATGTTTTGTAGGCTCCTTCGGTTTCGGCTCGATCAGGAACTGGCCCTCAAAACCGATCTGTTTGGCATAATCCACAGCGAGATGAAGAAATCGGGCCATCTGTTCCTGTTCTCTTTTCATATCCGTGTTTAGGAGTGTTTCATACCCTTCCCTTCCTCCCCAAAAGGTATAGTTCACCCCCCCAAGCTCCTTTGTTGCAGCAATGGCATTCTTTACCTGCGCCGCAGCATGAGCAAAGACCTGGGCGTCGGGGTTGGTCGCAGCGCCGTGGGCATACCGAGGATGACCAAAAAGATTTGCGGTTCCCCATAGGAGTTTGATCCCGGTTTCCTCCTGCAGCGCCTTTGCCTTTTCAACCATGGCCTCGAGATTTCTACAGGATTCCGCGAATGATTCTCCCTCCGGTGCAAGATCTCTGTCGTGGAAACAATAAAAAGAGACCCCCAATTTCTGTGCAAATTCGAAGGCGGCCCTTAGGGTGGCTTCAGCCTGCTCCAGGGGGGTTTGTGCTTTGCTCCAGGGCCGATCAAATGTGGGTGCCCCAAAGGGGTCCAGGCCTGCCCCTTTGAACGTATGCCAGTAGGCCACCGAGAATCTGAAGTGCTCCTCCATGGTCTTTTGTCCCACGACCTTTTTTGGATCGTAGTGTTTAAAGGCCAATGGATTTCTGGCCCCCGGTCCTTCAAAGGGTATCTTCTCCGGGACATCTGGGAAATATTCATTCATTTTTCGACTCCTTTATGCTTTGGAAATGTTCGATTATTCGTCTGTATTAGGTATTGAATCCGAAAGTTCCCGAAAGATATGGTGGAATCAAAACGCCGGTATCCTGATGATTTCTCCGCCCTTCAAAGCAGATTCGTGCGCCAAGATACCCACACTGGTCCAATTGGCTGACTCTGCTGCATTTGGAAAAGGATCACGGTCTTCCACAAGGCTCATGACGAATTCGTGAGCCAGGTGTGGATGGGAGCCACCGTGCCCTGCGCCCTGCGTAAAAGAAAGGTGTTGTTGCTCATCCAGATCATAGATGCCTTTGGTGGTGAACATTTGAATAGGTTCCGGCAAGAGATGGGCATAATCCGGAACCTTGACCTGTTCGGGTATCTCAGGTTCAGGCTTTTTTGCCGTGTGAATAACTGGATCCTGACCTTCGATCAGCTGCCATTCAAAGGCCTTCTTCGATCCGTATACATCAAAGCTCTCCCGATACTGCCGTGCTGTATCGAACAGGGAGCGGTATATTCTCGCTGTCAGGTCCGAATCCTTGAATTTGATGTGGGTGGTTTCTACGGCATAGGGGGAATTGTACTTGGGAATCAGTTCTTCCCTAATCGTACCGGATCCGAAACAGGATACATATTCAGCTGTAGCCCGCGTGAGAGCCAGACAGGGTCCTACACAATGGGTGGCGTAGTGCATTGGAGGAAGACCGGACCAATAATCCGGCCATCCGTCCATATCCTGTTGGTGGCTTGCCTGCAGGAACTGGACCTTACCCAGCTCTCCCTTCTCGTACAGTTCCTTCACAAAGAGGAACTCTCGGCTATAAACTACGGTCTCCATCATCATATATTTTTTACCCGTTTCCCGTGAGAGTTCGGCAATTTCCTTGCACTCCTCGACACTCGTTGCCATCGGAACGGTGCAGGCGACATGCTTGCCGGCCTTCAGAGCCCTGATCGCCTGGGGAGCGTGATCAGGTATGGGCGTATTAATATGTACGGCGTCAATGGCAGGATCCCGGAGCAATTCATCGAAATCCGTGTACCGTTTTTCGACACCTAAGGCATCACCGATTTCGTTGAGTTTGGTTTCGGTTCGCTGACATAGGGCATACATGTCGGCATGGGGATGTCGCTGATAAATGGGGACAAACTCGGCACCAAAACCCAGACCAATGATTGCAATTTTTACTTTGTCACCCACGACTTTTCCTCCTTCAAATGAAAAGAGTATCTCAAATGTTCATCAGGAGCGAATGTCATTTGCCGAAACGGACTGTCCTATCCCTTAGGGCCAACGTTTTGCCACTTCCTGTTTCAAAAAACCGAGACCTTCCTGTGCCAATTGCGCTTCTTTTTCAAACATGCGACGCCAAATCTTTGTGGCCGCCGCCAACTCCTCCAGGGCCTGGCCGAAGGCCTCTATGACGAGCCAGCCGTCGTAATCCACTTCCTTAAGGGTATCAAAGGTTCTATCCCATCTTACGGCGCCCTTTCCCGGCGTGCTTCGATCGTTTTCGGAGGTATGCACGAGAACCAGATACTGGGCACAGGATCGGATCGCCTCGGCAACATCCTTTTCTTCGATATGGGCATGAAAGGTATCGTACATCATCTTGCAGTTTGGGTGATCCACTTCATTGACAAACCTGACCGCATCCGCTGCACAGGTTAAGAGATAGGTTTCAAAACGGTTGAGAAATTCCAATCCGAGGGTAACCCCGCAGGTGTTGGCGTGTTCCGACACCTTCTTCATGTTTTCAACGCCCCACATCCATTCCTCTTCTGTCGGGCCTTTTCCGCTGAAAACGCCCAGGCCCGAGTGCAGTGGACCCGCAAGGATTGACGCGCCAACGGCCTGGCAACACTCCAGGGTAAGTTTGGTATTCTCAAGTCCTTTGGCCCGTATTGCCGGATCTTGGCTGATCGGATTTGCTTCCTCCGAGCAAACAGACACCGCCGTCCGTTCGAAACCCAGCTCGTCCAAGTGCTTGCCCCATTTTGCCCATTTGTCAATATCGAGATCAAAAACCGGAACCTCAACACCGTCAAAGCCGATCTCCCTGAGATCTTCCAACAGAGGCAGCATGCCGTCATGCATGTCGTCCGTCCAAAGCAAGAGATTCATTCCGTATTTCATTATGGCCTTCCTTTCTCTGAATCACGAAATACTGTAGCAGATTAGTATTTTTCTACGATGCGGGGCCTCAGCAATCTCTTTGCAGGAACGAAAGGACTTTCAGGTCATTCAATACAGCGTTGCTGATCAGGCGGTCGGCCGGCTGTGATGATGAATATTAAGATCATCTCCCGGCATGTCTTAGCGATAGTTCTCCGCCCGCCATAGTAAGGTGGCATGCAAATGGTCGCTCACTGAACCTAGTTCGTCCTTTCCAAGAGATCCCCGAGCCCCCGCTTCAACGTGAGGCTTTTTAATAGGGCTAAACGGTTAACTAATGCAAAGGTTGTTGCCATTCTCTTTGTCAAAAAAGAAAAGTTTGTCCTGAAGGATTTGAAAACGCACTTTGGCATCTATGTCGGCATAGAATCCTGCATCGGCCGTCACCTTGAGCCGATGGCCGCCCACATCGAGCGTGACGATTTTTGACATCCCCATATTTTCAATGCCGTAGATAAGGGCCTCGACTCCGGCCTCTGTTCGGATCAGAATGTCCTCGGACCGAAAACCAACGGTTACTTCTCCCGACCGTTCCCCGAGACGACCGATAGCGGTTGGTTCCAGGTCAATTTCGAACACATCCTTGAAAATCACGAGACGGCTGTCCTGGATTTGCCCATCAAAAAGATTCATTGTGGGTGTGCCGACAAATGTCGCGACGTAGGTGTTCGCCGGATTGTTGTAGATCTCGTAGGGGGTACCCACCTGGATAAGCCGCCCACTGTTGAGGATGCCTATCCGTTCACCCATAGTCATGGCCTCTACCTGATCGTGAGTCACGTAAAGGAAGGTTGCCCCCAGGTTCATTTGGAGGTCCTTCAATTCCGAACGTAAAACCTCTCTCAATTTGGCGTCCAAATTCGAAAGTGGTTCGTCCATCAAGAAGATCCGTGGGTCCCTCACAATGGCCCGCCCAATGGCCACTCTCTGCATCTCCCCACCGCTCAGTTTGTCTGTTTTCCGATCCAATAACTGATCGATACGGAGCGTCTTGGCGACCCTGGCCACCCTTTCATTCATTTCATTCGGAGCGATTTTTCGAATCTTGGATTTTAGAGGGAACTCCAGATTTTGCCTGACCGTATAGTGGGGATAAAGAGAATAGTATTGAAACACGAGCGCCACATCCCGGTTAGCCGGTCCCCAATCCACGACATTTTCATCCCCGATGTAAATATCTCCCTGATTGGGTTTCTCCAACCCTGCGATGCACCGAAGTGTCGTGGTCTTTCCCGCTCCGGTCGGCCCGAGCAGGACAAAAAATTCCCTATCCCGGATTTCAATATTGAGCTCCCTGACCGCCGTAACACTGCCGAATTTTTTTGTGAGATTTTCTAATGTAACCTTGGCCACGCAATACCTCGTTTGATCAAATGTCTAAAGCGTTTCCGCTTGACCTATCAAAAAAATGTGTCCTGGCCTCATCCAGTTGGAACCAGACCTTCTCGCCGGGCTTCTCAACAAACCGGGTCCCGGTTTTCGCGCGGATGACTTCATCGCCCACCTGTATGTCCACGATATCATAAGGGCCGATAGGTTCGATCACATGGACATCGGCCTCTACATACCCCTCTCTCTGCCCTTTCTCCACCATGACAGCCTCGGGTCTTATGCCCAAAGCGAATCGTCCGTCCGAATGGATATGGCTTTCCAGACTTTGGTAGAGGGATCTGGGAAAGCCCAGGGTCATCCCATTGTGCCCCAGGGATACGATGGTCTGCTTTCCATCAAACCCCACTGAACAATCCAAGACATTCATGATCGGACTGCCGATGAATTGGGCGACGAATAGATTGGCGGGTTGGTCGTAGACTTCGGCAGGCGTTCCAACCTGCTGCAGAATACCATCCTCCATGATCGCGATCCGGTCGGCCATAGACATGGCCTCCACTTGATCGTGGGTTACGTAAAGGGTGGTTGACCCGATCTCCAGATGCAGTCTTTTGAGTTCCGTTCGCATTTCCTCCCTCAGCTTTGCGTCGAGGGACCCTATGGGCTCGTCCATGAGAATTGCCTTGGGTCTTCGCACCATGGCCCTTCCCACTGCAACCCTCTGCATATCTCCGCTACTGAGGGCCGAGGGCATCTTGTCCAAGATGTCTTCGATTCGGAGAACCTTCGCGACCTCCTTTACCCGGTTCTGGATCGTTTCTTTGCTTTTGTTTGTGGCCTTAAGAGGAAATGCAATGTTGTCAAAGACATTGAAATGGGGGTAGAGCGCATAGAGCTGAAACACAAAGGCGATATCCCGATCACTCGCCTTGATCTGATGCACGGGTTTTCCGTCAATCCGGATTTCTCCCGAATCGATCTCTTCCAATCCCGCAATGGCCCGCAATGTGGTGGTCTTTCCACACCCGGAAGGGCCGAGGAGGACCAGGAATTCCAGATCCTTAATCTCAAGGTTGAGCTTTCGAATGACGTAGTTGTCCCCAAACCATTTTTCGATGTTCGTTAGTTGGATGTCAGCCATAGTTTCCCTACTTGTTTTTCATTTCTCGTTGCATCACCATCACCCCTCAATCCTCCTCAGGTAACGGTTTGATATGGGCGAAAAAGATGAATCCGACCAGGCCGACTAGGGTGATTATGAATCCATAGACATGGAGGAATCGAATCCAGGGCTGGCACAAACTAACAATCCCGAAGATGATCACCCACATGAAAATGGGTTCGAAATACTTCACGCTTAATTGTCTAAACATGTTCGCTCCTCACTTCCTAATCGCCCCGAAGGTCACGCCCCGCAGCAGATGTTTCCGCAGGAAGAAGGTCAATATGGCTACAGGGAAAAGGAAAAGGAAGGTTCCTGCAGCAATCGTCGGCCAGTCCCTCATGCCGGATCCCAACTGAGAGGGAATGAAGGGAGGCGCGGTTTGCGCCCCTCTGTTCGTCATCATCAAGGCCAAGGCATATTCGTTCCAAGCGGTGATAAAACAAAATACCGCCGTGGCTGCAATGCCCGTGGCGGATTGCGGGAGGACGATCTTCCAGAAAGCTTGAAACCTTGTATACCCATCAACCAGGGCGGCTTCCTCATATTCTATGGGGATCTCGTCGATAAATCCCTTCATCAACCACACACAAAAGGATAGGTTGAGTGCGGTGTACAGGAGGATAAGGCCCAGGTGGGTATCCACCAACCCAACCTTTCGGTACATCAAAAAAATTGGGATGGCCACGACAACGGGAGGCAGCATCCTTGTGCTCAGAATAAAAAACAACCAGTCGTTCTCGCCTTTCACCTTAAACCTGGAAAACCCATAGGCCGTGAAAGTACCCAAGCTCAGGGCGATAAGGGTGCTGAGGCCGGCGATGATAATGCTGTTCATAAAGCGATTTAAATAGGGGGAATTCGTTATGATTCTTTCCCCGGCGTCATAGACGAGCCTTTCGTACCACTTAGCTTCCTCGTACTTCTCTTTTTTGACCGGTTTTCTTAATTGCACTCTTTTGGTGAAAAGCTTGACAAAGGGTGTCACTTCCGGTCTGAAAAAAACCGTCGGGGGCACTGAGGTCACCTTGTCCCGTGGTTTGAATGCGGTCGATCCGATCCAATAGAGGGGTATCATATAAATGATCAAGACCGCGAGAACCCCTACCACTGCAAGCTTGTTCACGAGATTGTATCTTGCCGACTCTACTGCTGCCATCTTATCGTTCCTTTGCCTTGTTCAGGTATTTGATATAGATATTGCTGATCCCAATGATGACGATGAGTACAATATAGGCCAGGGCGCAGGATTTGCCTGTCTGCCACTGAGGAAAGGCCATATTGTACAGTTTGATTGCTATAAGTTCCGTGGCCGTACCGGGACCCCCGCCCGTCATAATATAGGCCAAGTCAAAGGTCTTAAAGGCCTCCATGGTCCTGAAAATGACGGCAATGAGCAGGAGAGGGGTAACAAGGGGAAGCGTAATCCTTCTGAATGTGAACCACCAGGAGGCCCGATCTATGGCGGCTGCTTCATAAAGATGCTGGGGAATTGCCGATAACCCCGCAAGGGACAACAGCATGACAAAGGGCGACCACATCCAGATATCCGTAATGGCAATGGCGATCAAGGCCATATCCGCTGAAGAAAGCCAGACAAATTTCCCGAGCCCCAACAGATAATTGATAATCCCCCAGGAAGGGCTGAAGAGTAGTTTCCAAAAAAGTCCAACGATCGCCATGGACATCATCATCGGGACCAGCAGGAGCGTTGTGAGCAGTCCTTTAGCTGGAAATTTTCTGTTGAGCAGAAGTGCCACGCCGAACCCAACGACCAATTGCCCGGAAACAGAGATGATTACATATTTGAGTGTCAGATAGAGATTTCTCCAGACATGGGGATCATTAAGGAGTTCCCTATAGTTCTGAATGCCTATCCAATCGGGCGGCTTTCCGGAAACAGCATTATAGTCTGCAAAGGAGAGGATCAAGGAGTAGAACAAAGGGAAGATGTTGATCACAATCAGAAAAACAATAGTAGGTATGATAAAGAGGTTGCGTATACTGAGGTCGCTCAGGCCTCTTGTAGCCATTGTGGCTGAGTTGGTCATATTATTCCTCACGCAGGCTTTTTGGTGGAAATGGTAGAGGGGTAATTGAGGAGCTAGAAAACCAAGTTAGTTCGCTTCGCTCACAAATGGAATGTTGGAATACTGGAGTAATGGAATGATGGGTTTAGAGGAGGTTTTGACATTTAAAATGCGTCTTTTCAACTTTTTCCCAACCATTCCAATATTCCATCCTTCCAATATTCCGAGGGTTTTGCACAAAACAATGCAAAACAAACGTCAAGGAATTTCAATAAATTGAAGAATTTCCGAGACCTTAGAGACAAGGGAAGGGGAAATCCCTTCCCTTGTCTCGCTAATTTGATTCCAGGTTATTTAAGGCGACCGTGCTTCTTGAAGATGGTCTCCCAATCATTTGCAATCGTATCCATAGCGGCTTTAGCCGTCCCTTTACCCTCAACAACATATTCATGCCAGGTTCGCTGGGAAACCTCTAGCAACTCCGCATACTCCGGAACCGCCCAGAAGTCTTTAACCATGAACATGGTCTCGTAAAATGCCCTGTTGTAAGGCGTATCATTGAGGAATGCCTCGGATTTGAGAACGGCAGCGCTGCATGTGTAACCGCCCAGTTCCGCCCATCGCTTCTGCACGTCATCCCGGATAAACCATTCCAAGAATTTAAAGGCGAGATCGTGTTTCTTGGAGTATTTGATGATAGAAGCACCTTGACCGCCGAGTGCGGCAAATCTGCCTCCGGGTCCTTCGGGCATGGAAAAGAATCCCATGACATTTGCGTATTTATTGACGGCCGGATTGATCAGGGCTGGGAAGAATGCAAAGTAGTTCATACTCATGGCCACTAGTCCTTCGGTCATGGCCTGATTGTCAGCCTGAAAAAAGGCGTTGCCCCAGTCAGGCGGTGTATATTTGTAAAGCTCTTTGTAAAATGCCAGAGCCTCGACGCCGCCCTTGGAATTCAAGACCCCATTGACTTTATAGTTTTTGTAATTACCCAGATCGGCACCCCATGAAAACACGACATTTTCGACGCCCATGGTAATGGCATCATAGTCTTTCTGGGTATAGATGGCGGCGCCATACCGTCCCTCACTGGGTCGATGAAAGAACTCCGCGATGTCTTTGAGTTGAGCCCAGGTTTTTGGCACGGCCAATTCATAGCCGTATTTCTTTTTAAAGGCAGCCATCTCTTTCGGATCTTCAAAATAATCTTTTCGATAGGACCAGCCGCAGGCGTCTCCTTCTACCGGCACAGCCCAATATTTCTTACTCCCTTTTGGATACTCGGCGTAACCAACGACAGTAGCAGGGGCCATGGCCTTGTCGACACCATTCTTTACAAACCAGTCCGTCAATTCGACATAATGGCCTTGAGTCGCGCCTGCGCCTAACCATTGGGAATCGCCAACGACCATATCCCAGGAGTCACCCTTGGCAGCGAACTCTCGGAAGGTCTTTGTTTGGAAATCCGACCATGGCGTTGTCTCCACAGTCACCTTGATGCCCGTCTCCTTTTCAAAATCTAGAACGAGTTCTTGTAGATAGGTTGCGGGATCCCATTCAGCCCAGAAGATGCTTAATGAATCCGCCGCAACGGCTGAAAAGCTCGTGCAGAGTAAAAACGCTGCACCCAAAACAAACATAAACCCTTTCCGTACCATAACGTCTCCTCCTTTCAATGATGGATGATGGTTAAGTGGCGTTTATAGTTGACATTTCCAGTTTCCAAATTGGGTTTCTGTAGCTCCTCTTTAGACCTAAAACCCCCTTTCCCTCTCTGATATTAGTTTACTGAGTAAATTTTTGCAGCATTCTTTTTGGTTTGTCAAGCAATTTTTTTGATTCGACGATATTACTTGCCAACGGACAGCACATGCTATTAATAATCTGATAATATTGGATTTTTTTAGCTAATTAGGTCTTGATTGGTTGCTGCTGATGGAGGTTAATACTTGAATTAACTGTAAACATTAATTTTCAATATGAATCAATTATCCAGGTAAAATATTAGATTGGTAAATAATTAATTTAATAAAACACATTTTTATATATTAATTATATAAAATTATAATTTAATATAAGTATTTCTAGCATTATTGCATATCTAGCCAGGTCGATCCCTTTTGGCTTGATTCCACGGCCTTGTAGATAAATTCCATACCCCTCAATCCATCGTAGACGGTTGGAAAATTGTATTCCTCTGTCTTCATGGGATTGCCATCCAAATACCTTCTTATCGCCTCCACCGCACCGCAATAGATATTCGCAAAGGCTTCCAAATAGCCTTCAGGATGACCACCCGGCACGCGGGTCGCCCCCTGAGCCGCATCGGACAAATAGCCGCTCGCCCGGGTCAGGGTTTGTCTGGGTTCGCCATAGCGATAGACGCTGAGGTAATTTGGGTTTTCCTGCTCCCAGAGAATCGCCCCCTTTGAGGCATAGATGCGGATTCTGAGGTTGTTTTCTTCACCCGTGGCAATCTGACTGACCGTGAGTAAGCCCTTTCCACCGCCTTTCAGGCGAAGCAGGACATTCACATCCTCATCCAGTTCCCGATCCGGCAGGAAGGTACTCTTATCTGCGCAGATCTGTGAAACAGGATCTCCTGTGATGTATTCAAGCAGATTAAGGGCATGGGACCCGCAATCACCCAGCGTTCCGCCGACCCCTGCCAGAGATGGGTCAACCCGCCATACTGCCTGCTTCTGGTCCTCTTTTTCATGGGGATACATGAGAAAATCCTGAAGGTATTCCACGATCACCTTCCTGACCTCGCCCATGTCGCCCGATGAAAATAATCCCCGGGCATGGCGAACGAGGGGATGTCCCGTGTAGTTGTGCGTCAGAGCGAAAACGAGGCCGGTGTCTTCGACGAGCTTAACAAGACCTTTGGCCTCATCCAATGTATAGGTCATAGGTTTGTCGCAGACCACATGAATTCCCTTTTCCAGAAAAGCCCGGGCTATTAGGAAGTGAGAGCTGTTAGGCGTCACTATGGCGACAAAGTCGATTCGTTCATCATCAGGGAGATTCCCTTCCGATTCCGCCATCTCTTCAAAGGTCCTGTAACATCGTGACGGATCGAGATAGAGTTGTTCACCTGTCACCTTGGTGTTGTCGAAATCCCTTGAAAAACACCCCGCCACAAAATCCACTTGTTGATCTAGGGCCGCAGCCATACGGTGTACCCATCCGATAAAAGCCCCTTGGCCGCCACCGACCATTCCCATCCTCAACTTACGCTTCCAAGATTCCATTTGAAAACTTCCTCCTGACTTATGAGGTTATTGAACCAGGTTCAAAATGACATGAGTACCCTTCGACATTCCCGATTATTGGTTAAGTGGACAAAGCCGTTGAGAAGTTGAGTTGTTTTCCTATCAACCATTTAACAAATAAACTTGGGAATATTATCGGTTTGTTATTCCGGCTTATCAGTTTTCGAGTATGATCTCCAGACTGCTGGAGTTTTTCTGGCGTGACTAGCGGGAGGGCGCTGTTTTTTCGCGACTTATCAGTGGGGGAAGCCCCAGCTCCGAGCGAAGCAAGGAGAATGGGGAGGGGGCAAGAATCCCCTGCAGATAAGTCGCTGAAAAGACCAGCCCGGGAGGTCCGGAACAAAAGAAAATCTTCAGTAGTCTGGAGATTCATATTCTCTCATAGGCCATCGGCAAACCGGCAATGCTCCAATCAACTTCTATTCAAGTCCCAGCATTGCTCGATTCAGAGCCCTATCACTTTCACCGCCAGCAAAGTCATCAAAGGCCACCTGGGTGACTTCG
>CAYWMP010000039.1:0-37532 GCA_964459445.1 uncultured Desulfobacteraceae bacterium | reverse complement strand
TTGGAGAAAAAGGCAACGCTTATTTTAACTCTTTTATAATAATATTAGTTAGATATATTGACGACTTTTTACGAGTTCATCAATTATGGACGTGCCGCTTTTCTCACTCTGATACCAGAAGATCCGCCGGATAAGACGATTATAGCTTGGTGGAGTTCAAGAACCTCTGGGAGTGAAAGGTAGCGTATCATGCGAGGCGATTGTAGAGATCCTTGTTCTTTTCCAATACTCGACGCATTGCATCATCAAATTCAGGATCCGGTTTGGCAAGAAGATCCTCTATCGACGCAGTAATGAATTGATCAGGGTTGAGGCCGTATCCAGCTGCTCGTTCACGGAGCAAAACGGCTTTTGACTCTTCTATTTCGACAGTGATTGTTGCCACGGATTGCCTCCCTATGAGTTATTTTCTCTAAGATAGCAGAAACAGAATCCCTCCGCAAACGCGTCTAGACTGCGGAAACCATTATTTGGATTCGTCACCCTTTTTCCGTTTGAACGACAAATGACCATTGACCGCTGGCCCCTAACTGCTTACTGGCGACTCATCCTTCGCGCCACGCTCCTCGCCTTACGCTACAGATGCAACGGACCACCGACGACTGACAACAGACTCTAGGCCCTCTATTTCCTAACCCTCACCAATACGTAAGTTCCTTTAGACCAATTTTTCCTTCAGAGGTTTTTTCCCTTTCCGTTGATAATCAGCGTTTATGGCGCACAGAAAAGTCAAGGGGTCTGTATGACATCTTCACCCTCAGGCCAAACACGCTGGAAATCTTTTGCATTGAACGTCAAGAGGCGGTCGATTCGCGATTTTTTGGCCGCCTTGGCAACGAGTGCATCATAGACAATACCACCCGTCAGCGCCAATTCAGACAATTCTTTCAGCGTATTTTTGTAGTCCGCCGCAGAAAGTGAAATGATATTGGCGGAAGAAATAACATTCTCATCAATCAGACGCCTTGCGGTTAAAGGCGAGATTTTGGGCTTTAAAAGAAGAGAGGTGAGAACAGCATAAAGCTCAGCCAGCGAGTGGGCTGCTACAAAAAACTCATGCTTGCCACTTTTTACATCTTGAAGTTGGGGCAGGGCGTGAGAATGATGCGGGTGGGCCTCTACAATTGCTGCTACGAGCACAGAAGTATCAAATAGAAGCTTCATTTCAGCAACCTGGAGGTCGCTTTTTTCAATCGATCTTCGCGATGGGCTCGAATTGCACCCTCAAGGTCTCCCTCAGCGGTTCCGGTTAATACCAGAACACCTTTTTTTAACACAAGGCGCGGCTCCTCCTGCAGGGGCTCCAGTAGAATCCTCTGTTCATCTTCTTTGACTTCCAGAACACTGCCGGCGCGCAAACCTAAATCGTCGCGAACCCGTTTTGGGATGACGACCCTTCCGAATCTATCTAAGGTTGTTTCCATAACGGCTGTTCTCCTTGTTTGGCAAATTAACATGCCAATTGGCAACTGTCAATCCCAGTCATCGAGATACAAAAAAGATAGGCTCACCTTGGTCCAAGCTTTGAAAGTGCCGCACACTTACCGTCGACCACTGGCCGGAAACTGCTGACTGGCACCTGCCCACTGACTACTGATTCTTCGCTCCATACTTCTTGCCCCAACCTCTAGAAGCAACGGATAACAGACGAAAAACAACAGATACGATCCATTATGTTACTTATTTACAAATGGACGTCCCCCGCCCCCCGCTCAATTTCTTTTTCGGGTTTCGGTTATATCGTCGCTATGAAAGGCTAATGAATAGGGGGGCGGAAAAGGTCGTGGAGTCGTTGAAGGCCTCGCTGCTTGATGTGTGGGAAGTCATTCTGGATGAATTAGAGAAGGATCTAAAAGAACTCAGAGCCGATACCGATACTCAAATCTCAACCCTACGCGGGAAATCCGATTCAACATAAATACTGACCACTTAATCTCGCAGAAACACAATCCCATTTTTAATCTTCATTAGTTTCTTAAGGCCGCTTCCCTCTCCGACTGGGTTATCCCGGAAGCTTTGTTATTGCACGACACATTCTATCTGCTCCACAAACTCAAAATGCTTATCTCTTGTGACTAATGTCCCTCCCGTCTCCATGCAGCAAGCCGCAATCCATACATCGTTGATTGGGATCTTCGCACCCTTTGTTCGCAGCGAAGAATAAATGAGGGCATATTTCCTGGCAACATCGACATTTACATCGATGATCTCAACCTTAAGACGTTTGATAAACTGCTGGAGTTTTCTCTCATTGAATCGTTGACGGCTCCCATGAATGAAACCATACATCAGTTCCCCAACGACAATAGATGGAATGCTAATATGTTCGCCATAGGTAGCGAGGAAATCCACAATTTCGGCAATACCCTCCGCGTAATCAGCATAGACATTTGTGTCGAGTACGAGTTTCAATTCCAATCCTCTTCATCGACCTTACTGAAGACATCGAGTGATTTCCTGAGCTCATTTGCCTCATCATGAGAGATCCAGCCGGCAAGATCCCTAATGAGCTTTTCGCGATCCTTAGTGATCCCCAATTTCTCATCGACAGCCTCGAGAACAAACGCCGTTTTGGTTTTCCCAGCCTTTGTTGCAGCCCTTTTTATCAACTCCTCCTTATCCGGAGGTACTCTCAAGCTTAATGGCATTGCCTCCCACCTCCTTGTATCGCTTTTTTATATATTGTATTGCAATCTGGGGTGCCTGTCAATATCAGATAATGGATGGCAGGACATTATTGATTTAATAATGATCCTTACCTCCACGCTCATTGCCCCATGCTTTAAAAGCAACGGACAACGGACGAAAGACAACAGACACGCTCCATTACTTTGCTTATTTATTTATGGACCCTTCTCCTAATGCTTTGAGCTCCTCGCTTAGTATCAACTGGTCACTGACCACCGGCAGGTGTTGGCCAGAGAATGCTGACCGGCGACTGCCAACTGACCGCTGATCCCTCGCTCCTTGCCCCATGCTTTAAAAGCAACGGACAACGGACGAAAGACAACAGACACGCTTCATTATTTTACTTATTTACTTATGGACGTCCCTTTCTCCAGATCGAATTGAATATTCGATATTCAATTTGCATGCATATCATTTGCATGCCAAGTTTTTTTTGAATTGCCGCCTCGTGGGAGAGATTGAAATAGGTGAATGCGATTCAGGAGTGGCTTTTGAAAATGGCCTATTTTTTTGGTTGGGGTATTTTCCAGAGGGGCCTGCGCGTTTGTCGAATTCTGATTCCTTTGATATTCGTCACCCTTCTTCCATTTGAATGACAAATGACCATTGACCAGTGGTTAACTCAGCAGAAAGCTGACTCCTCACCCGCGCAGCAACATAACACCATTTTCATTCTTCATTAACTTAGCTTTTTAAGGGCGAATAGCTTTCTTACTTCACCACATTCTCCATGTGGAACGCGGGTCAGAATTCCCAATCTTTCTTGATCTGCTCTAGCAGGGCATTGATTTCATCCAAATTTTTCCCGTTTTCTTCCTTAATACTCATGCGGATCTCCGTTTGTAGATCGGCTCCCGCGAGTTGTTTTGCGATGTGACCGATCTCTTCGCCTAGAGTCTGGACCTCACTCACTGAAAGCGAGACAGTGGACGTCATGCGCCGCCCGGGTTGCGGGAGTGGAGAGGGTAGCGGCATATCTGCTTTGATGAGGAGGTGCACATCGCTGTCCTGGGCCAAAGACACGATCAGACAAGAGCCACTTGCGCGATTCATGAATCCCTGCCCTATTGCGGAATTTAGAGCATCCAAGAACATACGCTCCGGCCACGGTCTGCCGCGAATGCTTTTGATTGCGGCATAAAGCTTTGACACAGTGGTTTCAGGTTCTTCGGCTTCAGACCAAGTGCCCTCAGGAAGACGATCCGGCAGGAAATCAATACCGGACAGAGGCTCGGGGGGTAAATAGAGAGCGGCCTTGGGGTCAAGTTGCGCTTCCGTTGGCCTCTGCCCGTATATGCTCTCATTCCCGAAGACAAGCCAGATGTCCCCGTTTTCAACGGCCTTTGCAACGGCACCATGCACGAGTCTGAAATCTGCCTTAGGGATGGGCAGCGGCTCGGGAGGATAATCAGGGAGTGTTTGTTCTTCAAAGAAGTGTGTCCCGTCAAACCAAGAACAGAGTTTCGAGAGCCTGATACCGGCCTCCTCCGGCCAGAGCCCTTTAAGAGATGAGGGCAGCACCGCCATTGGATTCAACGAGTTTATAGTCGTTCTAGCCGAGAGCCATGCTTCGCCCACCTGATCCCAATTGGCCATTTCGATTGGGCTTTTCCAGTACCACTGTTCCGATCCGTCGCTTCTCTTGCATTTCATAGCAAAAATGCCTCGCCGGACGGCATCCTCGATGGTGTTGAGAACGGTCCTGTTGCTTAAAAGCTTGGGAAGATGTGGTTGCTGGCCAAAGGCCAAATAGAGATCTTTCACGGGGATAGAGGGATCGGTCTCCGGCCAGACTGAAGAAGGACCACCGGGCATTAGGGCCGTAGGTTCAATCCTCTCTCGATACAACCGGAATTCTTTTTCAGCGAGAAGGGTTGCGAGCAACGACTCGGCGCCCATGGTGATCTTCCTTGCCTGAAGGGATCCGTCCTTGTGGAGATAGATAACGATTTCATAGGCGTTTTTTACTGCGGTTCGGGCTTCTTTCAGATCGTCCATCTCTCGCTTTCTTACGATCTGTTGCTGGCCTGAATCCATCTCCTTGTATTGCTCTGTCCTTTTTATATCCCGCCATGCCAGCCAGCTCGCAATGTGCTGCTCCGCCTGTTGAAGCCCGGAGACGCTCGGTGTGACAATAAGTACAATGTTCTGATAGGTGCGTACATTAGAGGGTGATGAATGGGTTGTGAGAAAGGCGGATGCTTCAGCTTTCGGGGGTTCACCAACGATGCCCGCATATTCCGCACCGAGCACACCAATTCTGAACCGCCCATTGTCTTCAATATCGTTGGGATCCTCAGGCAGCTTGTGAAAGTTCACTTCGTTTTCGAGGGTTTTGTCCCAGAGGGGATCGCATTTTGTCTTGGCAAGTTTATCGAACTCATTCTTCGCATATTTCATGGCCTGTCGTTTGTATGAATCATGAAGTTGAGTAAGATTGGGTTTAGGGCCGAGCCTCCAGAATTTCGGAACGCCGGTGCCGGCTTCCGTGGATTCACATTCCTCCAGGTACCAGGATGTGCGGGCCCAGGAGCAAAGGCCGTTGTTCAAAACCGCGGGGATATCGCATGTTGCCCCCAAGAGCCAGCGAAGTTCACTCAATTCAGCCTGCTCCCCAATGGGCTGAGAAAAGAGAAAGGAGGCCACACAGGCGCTCTCGATTTCTCTCCCTAGCAAGGTCGGCGCATCCGCTTTTTGTACAAGAAAGGATCGGGGCAATTCTGTCTTTAAGTTCTGGGGCCATTCAGGATTCTTCTCCCGTTGTGAGTCCTTTGCCGCTTGCGCAAGCTTTAGAAGGGCTGCGCTGAGACCATCCTGACCAGGTGAAGCGAGCAACACTTGGGGTCCTGCAAGAGGAGACTCGTCCCATTCCTCTGCATCACGTAGCGCTATAGCAAAGGTTTGAAGCACACCGCGAGTTCGTTGAAACTGATCCAATTCCACCCATTTGCCAAAAAGTCTGTCAATAAGGTCGGGATGAAAAGGATAGGAATCCACAAGACGCGTTTGGGAATCCGGTAATTTGGCCCGTATCGGATCCACGGCTGCCATTCTTGGCCAGAACGCGAGGATATGGGTCTTCCGATCTTCCGGGTTTTGGGGATATTTTTCGAAAAGGCGCCGGCGCAGCAACTCAGCCAGATCATCCCTCTCAACCGGGGATTGCAGCGAGGCTTGACGATTCAGCCCGCCGCCGCAGGCCCGCATGATCTCCCTCCCTGTTTCATCATTTTTTGCGGGATCTGTGGCTAACAATGATACCACGAGGGACGAGCACTGCGAAGACTCGACCGCTTGAGAGAGACGCTGGAAGAAGTTTTTGAGCCGCTCGAACCAGAAAGGTCCCCGTTTTTTACTTTCGCCGGTTGGGTCCGGACTAGCTGCATCATGGGCCCACATCAGAAACTCGTCGATCAAGATAAGCGCACCCTTTCCTGTTTCCTCCACTTTTTGAAGAATTTCGGCCCAAAGGTCGCTAGAAGGGGGAGTGTCGTAATCCGGTTGAGACTCGTCTCGCTGGAGGATATCCAGCCCTTTTTGACCGAGAAGCTGCCATGCAATCAGGTTCCAGGGCATCCTGAAACGCTTCTTTTGAGCATCAGGAGATTTCACCTCACCCCCACGTCTCCAATCAACATTGTCAAATGAAACGGCTGCCACGTGGGCCATCGGAGGATTTTTGAGCTGTGCGTGGTTCAGGATCTGACTGACCGATCGTTCTTGCTTGGGAAGCTTGGAGCCCAGTGTTGTTAGATAGTAAAGCGCGGTCAGGGTATGCGACTTGCCGCCGCCGAAGGTCTGGGCCACATTGATGACGGATTCTCCTCCCTTTTTTTTCGCCAGACGACGCAAAACGACTGAACAGAATTCCCGCAGATTGCCGGTTGCATATGTGATTGCAAAGAACTGGTGCGGGTGGCAATAAAAGGGTGTTTCGCCTTTTGCACCATTAACGACCTTGTGCAAATCTACGGCGAAATCCGCTAAACTCAACTCCTGCTCGCGGATCTCCTTCCGTAAAACGCAAACCTGCTTCCATGGCACAATGTTTACTTTCTTTTTCATTTCTTGTTCTCCATTCCGTATTCGAACAAGGCTGGTTCTTTGACCATGTTTTCCGGAACGACCGTCCTCCTGTTCATAAGAAGCTGCGTGTTTAACGCTTCCACAATACGGCATTCCGCCTCCTGTCCATCACGGTCCGCGAGTTCCCGAACTGCCTGCAGCATGGGCTTAAAAGCATTGTCACTTGCCAGCCCCCAACCGTCATAGGCTCCCTGCATTTCTGAAGCCCTGTTCTGTTGAAGCAGGAACATCAACCGATGAAGGCGGTCGATGAGGGGTGCCGGTTGCCCTGCCCGGGTTTTTCCGAGGCTTTCACGTTTTACACGTTCTTCCCATCGCAACAGGCGGTACTCGTTTCCCTTGCTCGCTGCCGCCTCGGTAGCCTCTTCCTCATCCTTTCGAGGCCGGCCCCGCTTCGACTTGCCTCCTTGCTCGAGGATATTCCAGACCACCTTCAGTTCTTTCTCGTTTTTACCGCAGGCATTCGCATACAAGATGCACGGTCCCGCCGGTGCGGGGTTCAGACCGAAATAGGCCCGATGTAGCAGGTAGTACTGGCTCACAGGATCCAGTTCAATCCCCTCACCACGCCCTGCCGTGTCCCTCTGAACATCCCTGAACCCTGGCAGCTCGCCAAGGGAGAACTGAAGGACGAGCCTGCGCACCTCGGCCAGGAACTCGGCCACGGTCATGATACCTCCCGCCTGCTTCTTGACGAATGGATAGGCACTATACGCCTGCAAAGCCGGACCCAACGCGGCCCAGATGAAGTCGGGTCCTCGAATTCCGAGATCGAAGAAATATTGAAGAATATTGATTCCTCCCATTTCGCCACGGGATGAAAACAGAAGGTCACGCATGCGGTCTAGGACGTCCGTGTCCCAACCCGGTTGGCCCTTCCGCGAGCGCGGTCTACAGATTATCCAAACGGAAGATGCCAAGTTCGCACGCTTCTGGGTCACCTTATTCGGCATTTCAGTTCGTATGGGCCAGCTAGCGGTTACTTGAAATCCTCCCTTAATCATCGCAGAGACAAGTGTCTCCCATGCGTCCACATCTTTGTTCGCAAAAACCACGACGAATCGGCCGCCTTCATTAACCGCTGCACGACAACGTTCGAATGCTTTTGTCATGCCCAGCTCGTATGCCTTTCTTGCAGCCTTTTTGTCTCCGTTGTGTCTGGCATCATCCTCAATCAATTCTCCATCTTGTGCAGCATGGTCCCACTTGGGACCCAACTCTCGATGAAAGACCTTCTCAAAATCAGGAGATAGATCACCGACAATTCGCTTCTGCCAAATGAAGAAAAAGTCCATTAGGTCCGAGTAGGGAATAGCGTCGTAATACGGTGGATCTGTGAAGACAATATCACTGGCAGCGTCAGCACCCCTCAGGCTGCTTTCGCACAGAACGCACGGCGTAGATCTGGCATGAAGGCCTGCTGCAAGCAGTCCACCGAATGCCTTGCTCGCTACCTCTGTACCGCCGGAATAGAAACGGTCGCTAACCGTTAGTGGATTGGCCTCGACGAAGTCCCATGTTATAGGGAAAGCGTATCGTGCGAAGGTATGCTTCACTTCCCCGTTCCTCGGCTCCCAGAGACAGAACACACTCATGTAATCAGCGAATTTTCCGAACACTATTCCTAGCGCCGAACTTAGTGCTTCGGCGTGAATGGAATCGATGCTCTTCAATCTGTCGATCGCAACGCGTGTGTGTTTGGCGAAAACCCCGAGTGCTAACAACTGGCGTGTAGTGAAATAGTGTCTCCATTCGGTAAAGCCGTAATTGTGCATCGAAAAAGCTCTAGCAGCGCCGCTTCCGCCTCCGGATGGAGTAGGCTCTTCAAGCAAACCATCAGGAAATACCGCGAAAATGGAACTCAGCACTTCTTCTTCCACCTGAGAGCAGTTCTCTTCTTGAACCGTGGGGAGCCGGTAGAGCTTCTTAGATGTTTTGCCTGTTGTGCTCGGCTTCTCCACGACCACAGCCATAAGCCGTGTCTCTAGAAGTTGTTGCTGCCCCTGCCGCCGCAAATCAGCAGGAGTCAAAGATATTAGTCCCGGACGACCGCTGCATGGGCTCCAGACTCCCGCTCTGTTCATCGTGCCCGCCTGAATAAAACCTTCAAGTGTGTCGGCGCTGACACCCCACTCCTTCAGTACTGGCAATTTGCGGATGATTTCTTCAGGGCATATTAATTCTTTCTCCCTTAGCATGAAAAAGCGCACGTCAGTCTTTTCATCATTTGGTAGCGGAATCACAGCAACGCGGTTGCCCCTGCGTTTGCAAAGCCAGAAGGTTTTTAGTAGAGGAATGCGTGCAGCGTTGATCTTGTCACGCGCTGTTCGCGCCCAAAGATAAGCGAGCGTGGGCGAGCCCTCGATTACTGGATAGTAATTGGCTAACTCTGCTCGAGATTTTTCTAAAACCCATCTGCCCCAAGCGCGAACTTGCCATGCCAAATCCGCATCGGGTAGATCAAGCATCTGGAGTTGCCTCGGATCGCTGAAATGGGGTTTCCTTATTCCGCGCCGTTTTCTCACCTTGCCTGCCAAAAAATCCTCGACAAAATCCGGCCATTCTTTGACGAAATCGGGTAAGCGCCACTTTTTGCCCGCAAACTTCTGAGGATACTCCAGAGTGCACTTGAGGATGAACCACGCCACCGGATTGATATCGGCGGCTGTGACTTCGCATCCCAGTCGCATGGCCTCTAGAGGGATGGCTCCGCCACCTGCAAATGGATCTAAAACCCTGGGGACCTTGCTGCCATAGAACTCTCTGATCATCTCGCGGAGTTCATCCATAGCCGGATCGTTTTCCCGTCCCCACTTGAGCACGCCTCCCTCGATCTCGCGGACTTCTTCCTCGATCAGGTCTCCGTTCCCACCTCGCTTTTTTTTCAGTGTTGTTTTAACGGTGCCCCCGATCTTTTCAAGGAGCGCCTTGCGTTTTGCCAGATCGCCGGGGTCTGGGAGCAGCGTGCATAAAAGCGCGGCTCGGCAGGCCGCCAAGGGGCGCCGGGCAGGCCATATATGAAGCGTGGAAATGTGGCCGTGCCGCACGTTCTTCTCATGCACGCTGGCCAAAGATGCCTGCTCCAGAGGAAATGCCACTTCAATCAGTCTTGTGTTATCTTGCACCTTCTGCCTCATTTTAGGGGTCTAGCTCTAATCAGTGAAGGGTTGGATTTTTTATTGGTAAAATTCCGGATATTATTTGCTTTTTATTGCTAAATAAAACCGGGCTAGCAATAAAAAATTATTGTAAATTCAAGAAGATAGATCAAAACAACTTTCTCTTTTCTATGTTTGCATTGTTTTTTTTGCCGGATTTAGCAAAAGAACTGCTACTTAGCACCCATGCGGGTTTCCTTCTGGAACCGGTATTCCGTATTGAACCTAACGGTCCTGCCAACTCATAAAGAAGATTATGTATTTTTGATTTTTTTTGCTTCTCCGTCAGGATCTCGGGCAGTTTGTCCATTAACAATTTATCGATATCTTTGCGAGAAACCGGGCCGTGTTGTCGAATCAGCTCAAGGATCAGGTCCTGATAATAACGCTTATCAAAGCCCCTGTCTCGGATATGTCTGGCCTTATCACCTGTTACAGCAGCGACCCTGCTCGCAACAAATAGATTTGGGTAGCGACCCTCAACCAACTTCCGGGCCTTCAGTCTTTTGTGCTCATCTTTGTGGATTTGGATCCGTTTTTGGACTTTGTCTAGAAGGATGACTGTCCAGATGTTCAAGTCAATATGCTCCATAAGCATCCTGGAATAGCGTTCATCCAGGATCGATCCCTGTATTTTTACGGCGACACGCTCCGGATCATCCAGATCGTAGTCGGGCATTGGAAAGAACCGTTTGATCTGGGTTAGAAACATTCTCTTAATGCCTCCACCTTGGGTGTCGATCATATTTAGATTAACCATGGCTTCGGCAAGAAACGGATTTCGGTAGATCTCAAGTGGCGCGTCTTGCCGGATGACCCTTTCAATATCTCCCGGCAAGAAACTTCCGACATTTGACAGAAGGATCGAATCATGGGTCTCTACGACATTGATCCGTCCGCTAAGACTGTAGTCCTGATGAGCCACACAGTTATGGAGTGCTTCCCGGACGACCCATGGATCGTATTGCGGTATCTCAATAGGGAAAAGCGTGCCACTGGGTAGGGCACGAAATGTCAGGTTGCGGATCTTTCCGAGTACACGGTCAACATTCAAAAGAAACGGCGGACCAAAGTGCTCATAATCCCTTTCCTGACCCCGCTCATCCCTCAAAATCCAGGAGATTCGAGACACGGCAGGTGTAATCAGCGCTGACGATTCTGGTTTGCCTAGCAAAAGAATCGTGGCGTTGGTAATGGCGCCTTGGATGGTGAGACGTGTCTTGTTCAGGAAGGTACGATCATCCCAATCGGCAACATCGGTTTCTTTGTTGGGGAATTTTTCAACATACTCTTTCTTCGCCTTGGTCAGTGCACCGAGATCGAGGTCATTCAAAGAAGCTCGCTCGCATACTTGCGCAGACCAATCCAGCCGGCTTTGCCAAATTCGCCTTTCTTTTTCAGGATGTCCCGATAATACTGTCTTACTCGATCCGATCCTGATGTATGCTGTGCCGTAAAACTCGACAGGACGATCAAAGGCTGCATTGATGTCGAAGAGGACGACTTGGTGATCACGATAGGTGAAAGGATAGGTTTCAAAACCCACGTTTGGACGCAAACCGAGTGAAAGCCACAAGGGCAGATCCTGATTTCCTTTGGCCTTTTCTGCCTCAGGTTCGAAGGTAGTTCCTATCACATTGTGTGTGGCGTTTTCGATGCCGAAAACCAGATATCCCTTTGTCTTCCCGTTCAGGCACGCAGAGTTTGCCAGTGCAGATAGATATTCACCTAAGGTTTGCGGTTCGTAACGGTTGGCCTTAAATTCGAGCCATTCGGTCTCCTGCGGTTCGGCGCGCAGGCGATCAAGTAACGCGGTTAACTCCTGGGTATTCATCGCCTTTCATCTCCCTTGAATGGCTTGCTCATGCGGCAGTTTCGTTTTGCTCAAACTTCAGCTCTTCTTTCCATATTAATCCATTTCCGCTGCCTGAATCACGTCCCCGATATTCACTGTAAAGCTTTTTCGAGATTTTACTGCCAGCTTAAAGGCGGGGTCCTGTACACGATAGAGTCTGGGGTTTGTCGCACAATCCACGACCACGTAAAGCCAGTATTTGTCGCGTATGTTAGCGGCCGTGGGCCACTCGTTCTCTGTCAGATGGACAGGGCCTCGACTGGCACGCCCCTTCACTTCAATTGCCACTTTCTCACCATTTCCTCGATGGCTCTCAAGATCGTATCCCCGTGCAAGCGCAGGTGAAGAGACATCGAAAACGCGAGCCTTGTAATGATCCATCTCGTAGTTCTTCGCTATTCGCATGGCTGTTTCTTCGATGTTTTTGTCGTATGCTTCCCGTGCCTCTGGTGTGGGATCTGGAACCACAAGCGCCACCGCGATGCGTTCGAGTTTGACGACCTTTACAAGATCAGCACGCCGCTGCTCATATAGTAGCGCTTTGGCTCTATCCTCTTCCAACTGGGCCTGCTTTTCTTTTACTTCTTCCAATTCCTGTTTCACGCTTTGGTCACCCTCCCGCAATCGACGTGCGATTGCAGAGCGCTGTTCTGCCATTTCTGCATCCTGGAAGTCGAATCCCCTGGTCAAGTCCTCAATCCGCGAGGTGGTCTCCGCTCCAAGCTCGGTTCGCCTTTTGTGCAGGTAGTCTGAATCTGCAAGCATTCGGGCATGTGCGTCGGCAAGGGAGAGTTGCTCGTCCGGTTCCCGTAAGAGGTTGCCCGCCCGCGCCAAAAGCGATTTCGGAGCAGGTAGCAATGCAAGCAAATGGTTTGGCGGACAAATTTCGAAAACCCCGTTCTCATCCCACATGAGCCCGATCAGCCTGCGTTCGAATAGGTTTGTTCTGCGGTTTACTTCTGCAGGATCAAATCCAGAGGATTCGCCTATCTGGCATGAATAGACCGCGCTGTAATAGGGTAGGTCGATGGATGGATCACAGAGGACCGCTCCTCTTTGGACATCCACCGAAAATCGGTGGATTACCTCCTCGCAAATGGCTTCAAAAAGGTGTTCTCCCGGCCGCAGAAATGCGAATCTGGATGGGTCCAGGCTTTGCAGAGGAAATTCGCGGCGCACCGATACGTACTCGGGGAGACCTTTTGGAAAATGGTCCACCAGATCCCTCAGCCACTGCCCCTCAGTCCCAGAGACGCCAAAACGTGCTACCTCACCCAAGTCCCCTTCTATTCGTATGCCGATGCGAGGCGCCGCATTGGTGACGAAGTTCTGAATAAAGGCCGGAAGAAGTTTATTGAAGTGCTCGACCTCTATCTCAGACTTCAACTGGCCCAATCTTCGGGCAACATCGCCGTAATCAGTTGCCCGCTTTCGTTGCTCTTCAATTTCTGCGCGCAATTTCTGAGTAGCGAGACGATTTTCGAGGGACCGCCGCGCCTTGTCGGACGAGTCTTCCAGTAGCGCATCCCTGAGCAAATCCCGGATGGAGGCACCTTGGAGAATCTGCCCAACCACATCAAAAACCTTATCGCTGGCAAGATCTTTTCTGGCCTCGTCAAGCTTATCAAGCAGGGTTGCCAGGACTTCACCTTCCCTTGTCTTTTCAGCCACAAGATTGAATATGCGAACCTCAGGATGTTGTTGACCGAAACGATGGAGGCGACCCATTCGTTGTTCGAGGCGTGCAGGATTCCACGGAATATCAAAATTTGCCATGACCCAAGCAAACTGTAAGTTTATTCCTTCACCTGCGGCATCGGTTGCAAGCATGATTCGCGCAGACGGTCCCTCAGGATTAGCAACTCCCTGTGCTCTCCTGGTTTCCGGCGGCATGAAAAAGCAACGTTGCCTTTCGCGTTCGGAGACGTCCATTCCACCGTGAATACATGCGACCTGGCCTGTGTATCCAAGAGCCTCAAAGCGCTGGCGAAGGTATTCCAGGGTATCCCGGTGTTCCGTAAAAACAAGGAGTTTCTCATTTTGGAACATAGCGGACTCTATCAGTTCACGAAGTTTCTGGAACTTGGCTTCGTGAAGCCCTGCTTTGACATCTTTTCCCAACTGGATTATCCGGTCGAGATATTCGACCTCCTTGGCCCGTTGAGATGACTCCTTTGGCCGCGCCAAAGACATGGCTGCATGGTCATATACTTCGTCGGCCTCGCGACCCGCTTGTGACTCTCCCTCGTCTGCCGTGCTGTTATCAAAATTCGCGATGATTTGGCCCAAAGAGGGAATGGAGATATCCTCAAGGGATGTAGGAAGGTTTTCAAGTAGCCGAGACTTTCTTCGCTTAAGAGATTCAAGCATTGCGAAAGTCGAACTGGCAAGACGCCTCTGGAGGACGGCCACGACCATGGCGGCGGCATTCCTGTTAGCTCTCTCGCTGGCCCTGTAGCTCCACCGCAGGTAGTCAGACGATTCCTTATAGAAATCGCGTTCCTCCGGTGTAAGCTTAAAGGAAATAGTCTGGCAAAGCCTAGGCACGTAGATGGGCTTCCCTTTGTAGTCGACCATCTCCTCTTTAAGACGGCGGAGGAAATAGGTTCGACGCTTCTCATGAGGGAAGGACCGCAATGAATCCAATGTGGGTAAGACTTTGGGATCGAGGAGTCGCCAAAGAGCGAAAAAGGGAAACCGTTTTCCCATGTGCGGTGTGGCGGTCAATAGCAGGAGATGATTCGATTTTCTGCTCATACCCTCTGCGAGTAGATATCTTCGAGTCTTGCTGTCTTTGCGATTTGGATCACCCCATGCCAGCTTGTGGGCCTCGTCGAATACGGTAAGATCGAACTCGTAGACGGCCGATCCGGTAAGCCTTGTCTTTATTTCGGGTGTGGCTGCGGTATCAATGCTGAGTATGAAGAGGGGTTGTAATGATTCACCGATGGGATCTCCTTTATTGAAATCAGAACCAGTGAGCACATTGAATTCGAGATCGAAGAAATAACGAAGTTCCCTTTGCCAGTTCCACGTGAGCCCTGCCGGGCATAGGATCATAACCGACTTGATCCTGCCTCGATTGATCATCTCTCGTACGTATAGCCCTGCCATGACGGTCTTGCCTGCACCGGCATCGTCAGCGAGGAGAAAACGAAGTGGGTTTTGGGATAACAGATGCTCATACACCGCAATTCGCTGGTGGGGCAGTGGGACGACACGGGACAATTCAAGTCCGAAAGCCTTGTTGAAAATGTGTCCGTTGCGGAGGCGGTAAGCATCGATGACAAGTTTAACGGCTTCCGGATCGCCTTCCAGGTCCAAGCGAGGTGTTAATGAAGCGATGGGCGGTTTTGGCGTATCTTGGCCCACTGGATCGGCTGTCAAAGATCGCAGACGCATCAGCCTGTCCTTCTGTGGTCTGGCTCGTCCATTCTCCCACCTGTTCACGGTTGCGAATGAGACGCCGAGTAAATCAGCGAATTCCTTTTGAGATAAGTTTAGATTCTGCCTGATTTGTTTAATCTCGGTTGAGTCCATGAGTACAGAATATCATTTCTGTATGTAATTTCCAATTAAAATATAATGCTATATATAGTTTGTTATATATTTGAAAGAAATAGAGTGCCTTCACAAAACACTAGATTCATCTGAAGAGAGGAGGCCTTACTAAAGGATTAATATTAGGGTGATTTATAGGAAGTCGACAACTAAAAGGGACGTAAAAGGTAGCTTTGCTTCTAAAGCAATTTGTGCTCTGGGTATTGTCGCTTGTTAGTACTGCGTAGAAATCGGGTCAGGTCTTGAATTATCAGTCAAGCTTTACGTTATGGTTTCGAGTTTCTCGTCGCCGTTTCAAAGCGTTGGTTCTAAAGAAACTTGTGCCCCTGGTATTGTCCCCTGTCAATTGAGCAAATAAAAACCCCGCTCTCGAATTGAGATACGAGGTTTGTTTGGAGTCTTCTTCATCACTGATCCTCCAGGACCTGGAAGCGGGAAGATCGATCTATATCATAGTGGTTTGGTAGAGTCTTTTTCTTTTAATTGGATTGGGTTTTTTTTAGCAGGAAAGTAGAATTATGACAAGGCTTAATCGTTGCTCGTTGCTTGTAACAAGTTCAGGGTTCGGAGTTCAGCGCCGCCTCTTGCCGCCGAAGCGGCCAGTTTGATCAAAAAACTGACTCCGGCGCTGCGTAGTCAGATACGAGGGTTGGATATAAAGGCGTCAAAAAAAAGAGTGCAGGGTGCACAATCATTCTTCAGGCTACCTGGTAGGTCTTTCCAATCGGTTGGAATTCATCTACGTCTTCCTCCCCGAGCTTCTTTCTAACCTCGTCGAAGCGGGAAGCAGTTTCCGGAGAATAAAGACGCTCACCACAATGGTCGCATACTTCTGCCTTAACCCTAATGATTGCAGTATTTGTCCCTCCCTTGAGGACCTTTTCAACGTCCTTCTCGAAAAGGTCACCCCCGCAAACAGGGCATTTTTCAAATAGTTTCATTATTTCCTCCTTACTCTCAAGTTCTTCCATTGAGCAGGATTCGGGCGATAAACCGTGATCAGGACGCTTGAATGAGTGATACCATTATACGCCCAAACGGTGTGCAGGCTTCACCTTTTTTATTTTTGCTGAGAATCAGACAGCTAGGATACGGCTTGTCCTCTGGATACTGCTCGATGATTTCACCCTCTTTTATCGATCTGATTATTTCTTCAAAGGTCAGTTCGTCATTATATGCCTCTTCATCGGCGTGGTCAGTGATCCGAATTCTCTCTGATTCTATACTCTGGACAATCGAATCTAAAGTAATCATGAAAATTGAGGATGTCCCTAAAGTTGATCCTGCTGGAGAACTGCGTTTGTAGTGCCTTAACTCAGTGTGTTTCTTTTAATTGTATTGGGTTGTTTTTAGCAAGATAGGAGAATTCAGACAAGGGAATTTAAAGATTGAGAAAATATAGGGATTGAGAATAAATCTCCTTGGGCAAGGTTCTAGTACCAGCCGAAGTCATGAACAACCTTTGTCATAACCTGCACATTTTCGATTGGTGCTTTAGGGGGCAGTTGGCATCCTGGTGCAAACATAAAACCGCAAGGGAGTCCCTTGCCCTTTTCTATAACCCCGCGCGAAGCCTCATAGACCTCCTCGGGTGTGCCTGTCTGGATAATGGTCGGGTTCAGGTTCCCTACGACAATATCATTGGGGAAATACTTGGCCGCCTGTTCAAGATCGACCTCGTGACCGAAACTCACAATACCGGGATTTCCCATGGGAATCCGGGCCCAATAGGGAAGGTTTTGGTTCTGTTCTCCGCAGATGTGCATAAAGATCGTTTTGAATCCCATATCCAGTGCTTTTTCATGAAGTTCTTTTCGGTAGGGTAGATTGAAGACCTCAAAGGTTTTAGGTGAAATCAACTGGTTGGAGGATACCGGATCGCCGCCCCACAGGAGAACATACTCCGTGCCGTAAAGGCCCTTAAAATATTCCAGCAACGCCACTTCAAAATCAACGGTCAGTCGCATCATATGGTGGGCCACGTCGGGACGTTTAATGATCCATCTGGAGAATAGATCTACGCCGGTGATATTGGAGGCAAAGGTAAAGGTGCCTTCCATTTGAATGGCAACACGCCAGGGCTTGTATTCATGGTTTACCCGTGACGCCAGGTCGCAAAAATGTTTTTGCAGGGGAATGATTCCGGCCCCTGCGATGTCCGGCACTTTGAGATTCATCACCTCTTCAGGCGTCTTGACCGGGTGGCGGGCCACAGTCGGCGCCTGGTCGGTTTCCTTCTCGGGCCACTTTATCTCACCCCCAAACTCCCACCCTCCAAAAGCGGCATAGAACATACTGGGGACCAATATCCAGTCGAAATCCTCGGCAGCCTTTCGTTGCGCTGCCAAGGCGATCTCCGGATTGCTAAACATGTCGGCAATCGAATACCCGGCATGGATCAGGGAAAAACTGCCGCCAAAGGGGTAGATGGGCACGCGATCCGGTTTTTCACGATTCAATAGGGCATGAACGCGTTCCCTGTTGGTCATAGATAGATACTCGTTGCTTGTTGCTCGTTACTGGTTACTCGTTTTCTGGCTGAGAGCACAGAGCATAGGGCTATTCGAAAAAAAAATTGGAGGGTGGAGGTCGGATGGATTTGTGAGTGGGAAGCACTTAATGGAAAAAAATCAGGGCAGGGAATAAGCATTGGTGACGAGCCCATTCTTTGCTTACACAGCTTTTTCAGCCATCATGGCCTTTTCCACAGTCCTGGGGAGTTCTATTGGTTCAAAAAAGTCGCTCGGATACAGGTAATCCTCGCTAGATTCGTCAACAATGCGGATCATATTATGTGCTTCTGCCTTTGAATCTTTAATCATTTCATAGATCTTCCATCGCTCTAAGGAAACCTCGTGCCCCTTATTATTTAGGCATATTACAAATACTCTCTTAGCCATTTTCATATTCCCTTCCTAATCAAGAAAACGCTTAATCTTGATCTCTTTTTTCCCAATGCCATGAGCATCGTACCAATGTATCTCAGCCCTACAAACCGTGCCATCGCTTAGTTTTATAGTGGCGATACCTTTGAGCTTACGCCAACGACCCTCTCCATAGATTTTGGCGAGTCGTTTGATCTAACGAATGGATTTGCCAATTGCAATCGTTTCGGTTTCAGAAACCTGGTCGATGATTTCGAAATTCACTTGCGAGACCCGTCATTACTATAGCTACTTTGAAGAGACGCAGGCGCCAGGCCCAGGATGAGATACAAGATAATAAATATACTATCAAATCCCTTCAAAATGATCCAATTCAAATTGGGAGAGGTATGCGAAGCATTTAGGCTAATAGTTCAAGGCCGTACCACATTTCTCATTCTAATCCCTATTTCAGTTTTCTGTATGAATGGCGCACAGGGTCGCCTTCCACGTCGTTTAAAGACTTCTTCAGTTCGGCAGTCATACGGGCGCCATGGCGATACTGGAAGGGCCATATGTATCCTATGGAAAACATGCCCACCCGGTCCCCATCCTGTAGCGCGGTTTCTAAGTCGGCCGAAAGGCCTGGCATGTCGGACAATACACCGTTGATAAAGGTCAAGCCTTTTCTGGCCGGTGGAATCCCCATGGAATTTAAGAGATCCGATATTTTCGATCCGGTCGGAAGGCGAATTTCCAATTGAGCATTGTGTTTGGTTGCCTCGGGGCCTCCGTATTCAGCCAGCGCGCCGTATAAATGGACTTTGATTTGGATTTGATTTGTTTTGGACATTTCCTCCCCGTGACGTGTTGCTCGGTTTAAGTTGCTAAAGAGTCGAAGCTGGTATAATCGTTATTCTATATAAGTAAGGGATTTGGAGTAATATGATAATTGAAAAAACTTCAAATCGCCGCCGTTGGCAAATCCCGAAACAATCCAGCAGCCGGGAAAGCCACGCACTTCCAACAGGGAACCGGTAAAATCAGGGATGGTAAAAAGGCAGTTACAAGCGGAGATCATTGGCATCCTGAGCAAAATCTACGAGGCTGCGGTCGACTACGACCAGTACACGCCTGGAGATGAATTTCGTCTGGATTACCGAAACGATGGCCTCCTCTCCAAGCTCAAAATTCTTCTCCCTATCATCCGTTCCTACTTCCGCTATGAGGTGATCGGCCTGCATAACGTACCAAAAAAGGGGCGGGCCGTGCTGGTTTCCAACCATGGAATTCTACCGGTGGACGGACTCCTGCTGATCTATGCCATCAAGGATGCCATGGGAAGGTGGCCACGGGCGCTCACCGATCGACGTATCTTCCGCCTACCCGTAATCAGGCAATTCTTCATGGATCTCGGAATCGTGTTGGCTGACCCGCAGACAGGAAGAGCACTCCTGGAGCGTGAAGAAATCGTCTATGTCATGCCGGGAGGCGCCAGAGAGGCATTCAAATCCAGTCGGGAAAGGTACCGGCTCATTTGGAAGCGAAGGATGGGTTTTGTGCGGCTCGCGATCGAAACAGGGACCCCAATAGTGCCGACGGTCTGCATCGGGATTGACGAAATCTACCACGTCTTTTTTGAGGGCTACCGCCTTTCGGAGCGGCTATTCGGTAAAGACACCCTTTTGCCTATCAGCTTGCCTGTAGGGCTGGGACCCCTTCCGTTCCCCGTTAAGCTCACCCAATACGTCGGCAAACCCATCCGGTTCCGCTATAGCCCGCCAGACGCCGAAGATCCCCAAAAGGTAGCCCGCCTGCACCGCCGCGTGATAAAGAGCATGCAGGCCCTGATGCAAGAAGGCAAGGAGGATCGACCATAGGCACGGGCTCAATATCATTAGGGAGCTCACTATTGACACTCAAACGGCGTTTCTCCTATACTTCATCCCGAAAAAGCGTATTCTTGGCAACTCAACCCGGAACAAAAGGCCTATCTACCTCAGCGGCCGCCTTCTAGAAAAAAGGAGAGCCATCATGTCATTAGAGAAGCAATTTAAGAAAGCTCAAGATGAAGTGAACGAACTGCCTCAAAGACCCGCCAACGATGAGTTGCTTAATATTTATGCCCTGTACAAGCAGGCAACGGCGGGTGATGTTTCCGGCAAAAGGCCCGGTATGTTGGACATCAAAGGCCGGGCAAAATACGATGCCTGGACGGAAAAGCAAGGTATGGCAAAAAAAACAGCAATGCAGGATTATGTCGATTACGTTGCCACGTTGCAGGCCAAATATGGCTAGGGTTAGATGAGCGGTTGCGAAAGGAGACGAAATGGCCACCAAGGATGAACAGGAATGGTTTCGTAAATTTTATGAAGGCACATTTCTCATTCAGGGTTGGGAATCTCGTATGAAGGAATTGCTCAAAGCGATTCCGGATGAGGATAGAGAAGGGATGAATAAAGTCCTTGCCGATCTGGGAGAAAAAATCGGCAGAGAATGGGCAAAGGACAATAATGTTCGCCGCATCGACAACTCGATGCTCCAAAAATGGGGTGAAGATCTTCGCTCCGCCAAAAAGCAAGGGGCACAGGTTCTGGCCGAAGAGGTCCGCAGGGTGGACGCTGAAGTAGATGGGGTTCTTTCATGAACCCGACGTTTTCTTTTTAAATCGCAACAATTTAACCTTTTTCTAATATGCGGGGCCCCAGCAATCTCTTTACAGGAACGAAAGGGCATATGGGCAATGCGATAGGGCGTTGCTAGTCAGGCGGGCGGGCCGGGATTTTGGGGAATGGGGAGATCATCTTCCGGCATACTGTGGCAACACTTCTCCGCCCGCCATAGTACGGCAGTGTGCAAAGGTCGGCTCACTGAAACGAGTTTGTCCCTTCCAAGAGATCCCCGGGCCCCGCAATAACAAATATCCTTGCAAGGGCATAAACTGTTAACCTATCTACACTCTGTTCGTTGAAGCCGACCATCCTGCATTGTTTGTTGTCATCGAATCATGAACCAATCCTCAGAATCCAACCATAGATCTACCCATTTAAAAAAGAGGCTCCAGGACTTCCAAGCCAAGCGGATTCGTGACACTTACGCCGATCTGATGGAAATGACCCAATATGGCAAACTGGGCCATTTTTTTTTCGAACAGATCTATGGCTCTCACGATTTTGGTTTTCGAAACGAGAGCATGCGGTCATTGCACCGAAAGATGAGCGGCATCCTCAAAGGAGAGATCGTCGATACGGTTGGCGAAGTAATCGAATTACATGATCTGTCGGATGCGCTAGACAATCGGATGATCGAGGTGATGACGGATTGCGCGATAGGTCCGGATCTGACTATGGACGAATATGAGGAGATCTATCGCCGTTGCGATAATTACAAAGAGCGGGTTCGCCAGATCAGCCTTATGGTTGATTGTATCCGGGGCGTTCATCATTTGAGCCAGATGCGGTTTATTGGATTGTCTCTGAAGGCCGTGCGGGCCGCCGCACATATAGCCGGGATGGGCGAGATTATGGAGTTTTTAATCGAGGGTTATGATGCTTTCAGGTCGGCGAAGGAAATCGAAGGGTTTACCGAGGCAGTCTTAACTCGCGAGACCGCTCTCAATAATAAGTTGTACGGCGTCACTTAGCCTCCTCCATGGTCAATTCTCTCAGACGCCTCAAAACTCGCCTGAACGTTGGGCCGTGATAGAGCATGGAAATATGGCAAACGGGATCGGTTGTTTTGTTTTGCCAGCCACGGGGTGCTTGAAGGGAAGCCGGGGGGAGCACCAGATTATCTACGGGTGAATAGAGTGCCAGACACGGAGCCCCCGAAGGCATGCTTATCTCTTCCAGTTCCCGGATCAGAGTGCCGCGATAGGTCAGACTTTCAGCCAGCTTCCCCCCTCCGAAGACCACCAATTTACTTCCCTGGTGGGGTGATCCCAAGGTGATGATCCCACTGATTTTGAACCCCCGCGACTCGCTTTTGCCGGCATAGGCCCTCGCAAAAAGTCCGCCTAGACTGTGCCCCATTAAAAGGATGGGTTGGTTAGGAAAGTCGCGGTGGATCTCCGAAATCCAACGATCCAACTGGTCCAAGATTTCCCGGAAGGTATATTTCCAACTATCGTAGTTGAAGGCATAAACGTTTGTGTATCCTGCTCGTTTGAGCCACCACCAGTAAAAGATCCAGGCGCTGGCATTATGATAGATGCCGTGGATCAGAATAATCGGTGGATGGGAGGCCTTTGGACCCGGTTGCGGTTGCTGGAACTTCGCCAAAAGAGCCAGAGGATAGAAAATAAGAAAAAGGATTTGACTGACCATACATGTGAGAAATCCTTTCAAGATCCAGAGGGCTGTTTTTCGTCCGGATTTTCGCGCCAGTTCTTCTTTATAGGCGCTATTCCCCACCTCGTACCAGTAAACTGTGTACGTCAATACCGGGTAGCACAGAATAACCAAAATAAAAACCGCAATGAGAAAGCTTGCCATAGAATCCGCCTCATAGACAAACCAAGCTATTGCATCGAAGTCTGTTATAGGTGTGGAAATAAGTCAACAGTAAAGAAAGGGCATCATAGAAAAGGCGGAATAGCATCCATCTAAATAAGATTAACAAATCATTTTTTATTAGACAGGATTCATCCGCCAAACTTAAGGCGGATAAACATGATTCTCAGGATTTTTGTTTCATAGAGGGAACTCAAAACAATATCTTGGATGTAGGCTAAAGGAATAGATCGTCCAAAAGCGACCTGTGAATCGCTTGATGACAATAACTAAGCTACCTAGTTATAGTTGTCCAAGCTCTTCACATTGTTCCGATAGGGGCATATCGTTGCCCCGCTTTAAGCGGTGCTTTTGGACGATTTATGGATTTAGGCCAGAATCGTTTGTAGATCCTGCCAGCCTGCCGAAGCTTCAGCGCAGGCAGGTTATCCAGTCAAAGGTTTTTTCCCGTGAACCAATCCCAGAGAAAAAGGACAAAAAATAATTTGAAAAAAATTATGATTGGCCTTGACAAAATGACGCAACGCGTTATATTTCCCCCATCAATTAGGCAGCACCCATTAAAAGCAATCAATCAGGAGGTATTGAGCAATGGCAAGAACAAAGAAAAACACAAAAAAATCAACAAGAAAGACGGCCTCTAGGAGAAAACCCCAATCCTTTACCGTTAAATCCATCCAAAAATCTACGGACAAGTGGATGGAAACCGCCAAGGACTACAATGAAAAATATGTCCTAGATCCTATTGAAAACGGCATGGACTTTGTTGAAGACATGAGAAAGCACCCCCGCAAGACTATTGAAGCACTGGTTGATGATGGCAAGGATTTTGTCGGAGATGTGAGAAAGGATCCGCGCAAGGTATTCAATGGCTTTGTGGACGATGGTAAGGATTTTGTCAAGGGTGTAAGGAAGGACATCCGTAAATCGATGAAGGACTTTGCTCGCAGCGGCAAGGATCTTTATAAAGGCGCAGAAAAGGACACCCGAAAGATCGTTGACGGTTTCGTAGATAACGGGAAAGAATTGGTAGACAAGATCCCGATGAAGAAGACCATTGAAGAAAAAATCAGCGACGGGTTTGAGGCCGTTCAGGGCCGGTTGAATCTGCCCAGCAGAAAGGATATCCAGACCTTGACTCGCACCGTAAGGACACTGGATAGGAAAGTGGCTGCCCTCAACAAGCAAATGGCCGCTTAATGACAGTTATTTAGGATGCGTTTTTTCCAGTCCCACCTTGGGTGGGGCTGGGAAAAGGCTGTTTCAAAGGTCTCCACTCCTAAAGATCACATGAGCACAATTGGAGGAAGATATGCATAAGATTAAGAGATATGCCAATCGAAAACTCTACGATACCACCGATAAGAAATATATCACGTTGGATGGTATATCAGAGTTGATCAAGGCAGGTGAAGAGATCTCGGTTGTGGACAACAAGACAGGTGAAGACCTCACCTCGTCCACCATTTCTCAAATATTGGCTCGGGATAAGGGTGTAAAAGGTAATGACGTTGCCTCCAATGTCTTGGTTCAACTGCTTCGCAAGGGGCCGGGAACCCTGGTGGACTATGGCAAAAAATACGTCTCCCTGTGGGATCGTGCGTTGACGGCGGCGGATGAAGAGATCGATAAATTGGTCGACAAATTGGTCAAAGAAAAAGAACTTTCTAAATCCGAGGGCAAAAAACTCAAGAAAGAGATCTTGGGCCGCAGCGAAGACTTTAAAAACTGGGTGGGGGAGAAAATCGATCAGCGGATTAGTGAGGCCCTGGACATGATGAACCTTGCAACCAAAGAACAGGTGGTTAAACTCACAGCCAAAATCGAGTCCTTGACCAAAAAAGTTGAGAAATTGGAAAAGCGTCAAAAGGCTGCGAAGCCGCGATCCAAAGCCCGTTAAAGATACTAAAAAAGGGTAGCATATATATCATTCTAGCCTTTTTGGAATATACAGGGCCTCAGCAATCTCTTTTCCACCCTCCGTAGCAGCGCTACTGCGGAGGACGGGACAGGGACGAAAAGGCCTCTTAGTATTTCAAAGGGAGTTGCAAGTCAGCGGGCGGGGTAGAGATCCCCGAGCCCCTGTTATTTTAAACACACTTTCAAATCTAAAGTATTGCAATTAAAGTCAGATTAGTGTGGGTGGAGAGTTTGCTCAAGCAGTCATGCAAACATCTCCGTAGAAGAAGCGCCTGAGTCCGGTCCGTTCGAAGGGACGCCATTTTTCATCTGGTTGAGCAAGGCGGTCGGCTATTGCCCAAAGAACGATTGGGTTGTGGGCAAGGCCGCAGTGGCTTCCCGGCACCTCGATGTTTTCGCATTTGGGGGCCACGTTTTCCACACAACATTCGGAAGCAGCTACACCATCCGTTCGAGAGTATATTGATGTGGTGGGCACGGGTGGGGGTGTCTGCATCTCGCAAACCTTTTCCGGATCTCGATCATCAAGCTTATGCCCTGAGACATACTCGTAGAGTTTCCAGATATTGGTGGCCTTCGGAGACCCGGCAAAGGGACTACCCAGCGCAATGACGAATCGCACCATGCGGGAACGGGCTCGGGCCAATTCACGGGCGTAGATGCCTCCGAGGCTCCAGCCGATGAGGCTGACCTTCCTCCCATACCTTTCATTCAATTCACGCAACCGTTTTTCCAGCCGAACAGGGAGTTCCTCTTTATAGCCCAAATTGAGACCAATGCCCCAGCCATGGGGCGCGTAGCCGCGGGTCTTTAGGAACATGCGGAGCGGTAACATGTACCAGTCCCCGGTCCCAAATCCCGGTAGAACCAGCACCGGGTGCCCATCACCCCTTGGCATCTGCTGCAATATCGGCAGTGTCAGTAAATACCCGTAGAACTCGAAAAGTGCGCGTGCTTCAAGGGCCATAAGCCACCTTGAAGGGGGTTTGACAACCTTACAATCATCCGGCATAGGGCGCTACCCACCTCCTATTCATTATCCAGTCTAAAACCATATAATGGCTTGGCATGATGATCACCTAGCCCATTTGCAAACACCGGCGAGGGCGTTTCATGGATCCACCCGGGCATCCAGGTGCTAATCAAACACAAGCGTAAATCCGTGATAATAAAGAAAGATGCAAAATTCCTGCCTTCGGAGGAATGGCAGAGGAGACGTTACGCAGAAAATGAAGATACCCCGCAGACTTCGGGGTATCTTCAGGTCAAATTATATGCTGAATGCATCTTGTGCGTCAAGGGGAAACAAGCCCCAACATATAGCTACTCATCTCTCAGCAGGCCATCTTTAGTGGATCTACGGAATGTAAAACCACGTCAATCGATTTGCGTGCTCTTTAAAGTTGGGGAGGTTAAAGTCTTCTTTCATTAGGGAGGCGCTCATGAAATCTCACCGACTACGATTGAGCACATGCTCGCAAAAGCTCTTCCACTGATGGGTGGTCTCCGGCTTTCTGACTGCGATAAAGATAATGAGGGATATCCCCAGGGCCAACGATCAACACGCCACCTTGTTGCAGCGGCGGTCCCTGAATGCCCTTCTGTAAATACCCTGTGCTCGCAGCCCTAAGCCCCTCTTTGAGGGGTCCAAAACCAATCACAGAGGTTAATCCCTTTTTGAATTTTAAAATTTTATAAGTTTCCAAAGAGGGATCGGTAAAAAATGGACCTTTGTATCCGGTGTCTTCCTTAAAAGGTGTGATGAGATGATCAGACCCATTGCCGATGACCACAAGTTGAGCATTCTTTTTCTTAAAAGCCCCCAGGTGTCCATTCAGGTCGGCTACCTGCCGACGACTGATCATTCAACCGAAATGTCTGATGAAAACCAGAACGGTTTTTTGATCTTTCCACAGGTTAGATAACATCTCGGGGTTTCCATTTTCATCCAACACCACTTGGCGGCCTAGTTGTTTTAAAGTTTGATCGCTAATGATCATGATTCTCTCCTTAGCCCCTGCCCAGTTATTTCCTCAAGGAGTGTTATAAATGGGTGAGGCGTGATAGATGGCTTGAATATAACGCGATGCGTCATTTTGTCAAGCCCATGCAATATCATTTTTATAAAGGTTTGGGATGGGAAGTGGAATTAAGGGCGGAATCCTACAGAGGTGCGGGATAAACTCAGGATCTCTGTCGACCAGGGAGGAGAGTATGAATTCTGAAGAACCCCAATTAGGTGTGATGCTGCCTAACGGCCTTTATGAACATGGCAATAGTCGGAACCGGCCATTGGGTTATTCTTGCACGGACTCCCGCTTTTTGTCCTGGCGCTGCATCGCTTTGGGATCGAATCATCAGATGGGGTGGTTCTCTTATCCCCTTCTACCTTTCTTAGCAGTTCACCGGCGATTTCAGATACCCGTTGGTTCATCGTTCCCATGAATTCAGACACATCGCCAATCGTTAGCTTTCTAAGATCACCCAAACGATCAATAGGTAGGCCGGAAAGATCTATTTTATTCAGCATTTCAAAGGGCCGTTTTGCAAGTGATTTGTGAATTTGATCAACGGTTCTGGCGCCGTTATCAATAGCCTCCTCAACCAGATCCCTTATTTCCTGAAGTTTTTTCATAACGACTCCTTTCAAGAAATCTTCGCGTTTAGGCCGTTTTTATTGAGTCCGTCTTCCAAGTCTTCCTTGCCTTAATCGCAAGTTTTTTCACCCGGGCGATATCTTCATCCGTATAAACACCATTCACCCCGGAAATGGCAGCCAGTTTCATGCCATGCTTGATGCCCATTTTATAGATTTCCCTCACCTTTTCCCACTCGATAGCCCGGCCGATGGTAAAGTTTTCCAACCGGCCCTCCAGGGTAAGGACGATGGTTTCGGCAAGGCAGGCATAGGCCACCTTCGGAGGCAAGCCAATGTTTTTCATCTCCGGATTGCCGGGAAGTTCTATTTCCCCCGATTCAATGACCAGGACGTCAGGACGCTTTGCAATATCTTCGGGAGACAGGTCCAACGGTCTCGCCACATCGGTAATCACGCAGCCCGGTTTGACTTTCGTTATGTCGAGGATCGTTTTGCCCGCACCCGAGGTCGCCGTCACGATGACATCCATGTCGGGCAAATATTTGTCGGACCTGGTAGTGACATGGACCTTGATATCAGGGGTTTCTTCAAGGATCGATTTTCTCAGGGCCAGCAATTTGGCGGTATTTCGCCCCACCATATAGACTTCTTCGAAGGCCTTTGCCAGGAGGCGACAGCAGACCGAACCGATGGCGCCGGTTGCTCCGAAAACCATGGTCTTGCCCTTGATCTTTTCCCCCTTTTTGATCTTGATCAAACCCATTCGGCGCACGGCATCCGCACCAGCCCAGAGGGCTCCGGAAGCACTGTAGCTGTTGCCTGTGGTTATGGGGATGTCTGCCCGTCTGGACACCGTGAGGCCGGCATCTCCAACCACTTTGGTGAAGGCTCCCAATCCCATGATCTGGGCCCCCAGCTTTTTCGCCATTTTGGCGGCCTGCAAAAGGCGGTCATAGGTGAACTCGGGCTTATGGGCCAGCATCTGTTTTGGGGTGCCGCCGACGCTGATTAACCAGCCTTCTGCTTCCACGCCGGTAGGTGATTTGATGCCGGTCACTTTGGAGTAGAGGAAAGGGGGTACATAGGCCATGGCCTTTTCAACACCATCCATGACAAAAGGGGGCGCAAACTGGGAGACCAGGTCCAGGGTCTTCTCCTTTTTCAGGAATTCCTGAGAAAGGGGATGGATAACGAAGGCAAAGCGTTTTTTTCTTTTGGGGCTGCCCGAAGGATAAACTACTCTCGGATCCATTTTTTCATCGCTGATGATCTCAAGCAAATCGTCATCCGTGATCTGATCCTGTTGTTTCTCGAGGGCGGCATGGATCATCGCCTCCAGGACGTTGAGCCCTACGACCCGCTCCAGGACTTTCGGGGCGGTATCAATAATCTCATCCACGCCTCTGTCCTTCAAGAACGCCACCCGGTCGTCATAAGCGGTTGAAGTAATAACCGTCTTTCCTCGCAGTTCATCCAAGGCGGTTTCTTGCAGATACTTGTAGAAACCGACGTAGGGAACCACCATGATATGGGCCTTTTGCATGGCCTTGCGCATGATGTATTCGTTCAATACCGTTATTGGTTTGACCGATGATGAAAGGCGTTTGCTGGGAACCCAGTTGAGTACTTCATGAATACCGCCGGCATACATCTCCAGATCTTTCAGGGAGTTTAAAAATCTGGGAATACCGTTTTTAAGAACCGGATCAGCAAAGATAAGATTTTCGGTATATTCAGACATGACTTTAGCTATGCCGTAATTGGTCATGCCTGAGAAGAACATCACCCTGGCATTGTCGAAATAATTCCCGAATTCAAATTGGATATGCCGGAGAGACCACTCGTGGGTCACCTGGCGCAGTTTACTTCCTGTGGTAACAGGGGTCTGAATTCGTGAGCTCAATAGTGACAATTTCTCGAAATGCTTTTCCAAGGGACGCTTTGGACCTAGGTTGTTCGGGAATTTCATGCCTCCTAATCCGATGGCGTCCGCCTTATTCTCCCATTGCAACAACAGGTCGGCGGCCTTATCCATGTCTCCGCCCGCCCCAAATCGTTTGATATTAAAATCGTGACCCAAGAATTCCGCATCGAATTCATAATCGTGGCTGGTTGGCCCAAGACTGATGCTAATAATTTGCTTCACGTCCGCCTCCTCTGGACTTCGTCAAGCTATTACAGTTCAGACGTTTTAGACAGGATGAACAGGATTAACTTGGTTGTTTTTTATCCCGAAAATCACTTAGTTTAGATCTCTGGCCTAAACCCGTTAATAATACTATTGCTAATGAAGGATAATTTCTGGCCAATGGCCACAGCCAAAAGGTTTTTAAACGTCGCGCTCTCCGAGTCTTAGGCTCCACCCTTTTCCTTTTCAACAAAATCAAAGCCCACTTTAATATAAACAGGATAGGCGCGACGCATAAATTTCAAGTTTATCCCTGGCCCAGACCTGAGTTGGTTAAGGCCGGAGTTCCATAAATTTCGATTCCCGGCTATCACAATTACTTCATCCTAATCAGACGAATCGCGCCAAGGCGGGCCTGTAATCCTGTCAAATGTTTTTCCCTCAGTGAACGATTACACTTAACTTAATACCAGATGCCCCAGACCCTTTTCTCTCAGAAAACGCGGATACAGCTCATAGGCCGGTTTTAGAATGGGCAAAAGCTTAATGGTCTTGGGCACGTTGCCCTTCGCGATGACCTGGCGACGGGTCAGCGCACTGACCAGGTTAGCCTTGCCGTGCCAAAAGGTATGGGCAAAATCGGCGTTCATGGTCATGGTGACTTCAGGTTTGCCGTCAAAATCCCCTGTAAGGATAAGGGGTTCGTCCTTTGTCGCATCGATCGTCATAACCGCCGAAGGGTTTTTATATCTGAACTGAATGCACAGGTTGGTTTTATTGAGGGCAGGTCCGACTTGAGGATCTTTTTTCAGACGCTCATAAAACTCTGTGAGGATGCTGTAGAGCATCTCCGAATCCTTAAAGACTTTTTTCATTTCCTTGCGCCCGCGTCCGGCACCCAAAGGGCGAAGGTCTTCTTCTGAAACAGGAAGTGGTTTTGTTTTGGCAAAGAAAAGTTTTTCGATGATATGGATGACCGCATCGCGTTCCGGTTCCACCGGATTATACAACATGGCGCCATCCTCCATGGCAGTGGTGGCCACCTGTTCCAATTTAGCCAGATTGTCCGCGATTCCGGCATCTCTCAAATTCAGCGGCATTCCTGTTAAATGGGCCAACTGGCGATTTAGGGTTCGAATTCTTTCCACGCCGGCCCATGCGGCCTGTTTCCTAAACCACTGATCCACAAAACCCAGGCTACCCAGGGTCTTGGTCGCAAGCCCCTTTACCTGATCAGATCGGGTATCCACCCAATCCTTCACAAAATCAAAAGAGTCCAATGCCCTATTTACAAAACCCGGTCTCCAATTGGATTCTAATAAACTCATCCCTTCGCTTGCTATTTGGGGGAAGGTGATACCCAGAGTCAAGGCAATATTTGAAAACCGCTCCAGTCTTTCATCCAGGTTGTATTCCATGACTTCAGGCAGGACCAGGGCATTGGCCAGGCCGTGGGGGATGTGATAAACGCCCCCGAGGGCGTGTGAAATGGCATGGGCCATGCCCACCATGGAATGAGAAAAGGCGACCCCCGCGATAAAACTTCCCACCAGCATGCCCCCCCGGGCCCGGAGATCCTCCGGATGGGCACAGGCCTGCAGGATGTTATTGCTGATCAGTCGGATCGCATGAAGGGCAAGACCGTCGGAGGCAGGGGACCACTCTTTGTCCACATAGGCCTCTATGGCATGGGTCAGGGCATCCATGCCTGTCATGGCCGTGAGTTTCCCAGGCATGGACACAGTCACTTCGGGGTCAAGGATCGCCATTTGGGGCAAAAATTGCTCCTCGGCAAAGGGCAGTTTTACATCATTATCAGGATCCGCAATCACCGCCACTTTGGTTACTTCGGAACCGGTTCCCGCCGTGGTGGGAATAAATATGGCTGGCAACAGCATATCACTGCTGTCCAGGAGGTAGGCCCCCATATGATCCTCTATCTTACCGCCCTTGACCATGAGAAGATTGGCCACTTTAGCAGTGTCAATGACACTCCCGCCCCCAACAGCGATGACCATGTCGCATTTATGCTTTTTGCCGAGGCGGGCGCAATTTTGGACGGTCTTGATGGTGGAATTGGGAGGGACGTTGCTATAGGTGCAGACGATCTCGATGTTGGTATTCTTGAAACCCTTTTTAACGACACCCGCAGGGCCTGCCTTGAGCAGTATTTTGTCTGTGACCAAAATGGCCCGCCGCTTTCCAAATTGGGTGACCGCATTTTCGATGTTGCCTAGAATGCCAATGCCGTAAACCAATTTCGTGGGCAGGGTGAATTCAAAGTATTCGGGTAGCATTTTACTGAGATCTCCTTTGGTCGTTCAAAACGTCAGGACAGGTTGTTCAACGGCCGCTTAATTCTTTTAGTATCCTTGCCAAATCCTGGGCCCGCTCATTTCTTTCTGTCATCGCCGGCAAGTGGGTACGGCAGAAATCAGAACCGGCTAAAGCGCGTTTCCTGCATTGCCTGTTGCCCTTGGTCAAACCCTTGCACTGGGCCGGACCAGCATCCAGGACGCCCGATCCATCTCCACCATCTGTATCGACACCCGTCCTCCCATGGGATGGGATATCTCCAATCTCACCGGTCTTATGGATATTGCAATAGTCGGAGCCGGGCATCGCGCGTTTTTTGCATCGTTCGCCGCTTTTTGTTAAGCCTTTGCATCGGGCTTCTTGATACCTGTCATGAAGGACAAGGGGTTCGTCGTATATTTTTCCCGATTTCACCAGATCCAAGAGAGAATTGAATTCATCTTCAAAACCCTCAAGAAGGCGTTCAGGATCCGGCATCAACCCTTCATCAGCAGCAATGCCCACGGTAACCCTCCCGTCATAGCTCAGAATGCTAATGCCCAAACCGATCACGCCCGATCTGGGAACCCAAAACATCATATTGCTGATTTTTTTGCCAGCCAGAAAGAGTGGCTGCCGCGGTCCCGGGACGTTGGTTAGAACGGCTGAGGCCTTATTGCCAAATACCTGGGCTATTTCTTTTGCAATAGCGGGCGGCAGCACGCCAATGGCGCAGAGTAGTCCGAAGTTTACCATAGCATCAGCCGATTTTTTTAGATGGTCCATTCGCCGCTTTATTTCTTTGAGCCGCAGGATAGGGTCTTCGAGGAATACCGGTAAAGCAAGAAAGACCAGACTGAACTTGTTTCCCAACTCAAATTCGGTGCCGGGTTTGCGGATATTGACAGGTACGGTTACCCTCAGGTCAAGGTTGTTTACCGGGTAGTTTCTGGCCTTCAAGTAGCGACGCATAGCACCGGTTACCGTCGCTATCAACACATCATTGAGGGTAGCGGTATTGATGGCGCGTCCCACACTCTTCACTTTGTCCAGCAACATGGGCTCAGTCCAAACCACAGTTTTTCGGACGCCTAGCTTGCCTTTGAAGGCTGTTTTTGGATCAGAAGGCATGACCGCCAGCTTGCCAAGCACCGTCGCGATGTCGGTAGTCAACTCGGTGCCATTTTTTGCCAGTTCCACCAAACGATAGGGGTTGGATACGGCCTTCTTGAATTCATCCGCAAGCTTTTTACCGGCATCTTGAGTGATATCGGCGACATCCCCCAGGCTTTTCATCGCGGATAAAAGAGGGGCAAAAGGATCACGGGTCGAAGCATGCTTTTTTTTCATTTTTGGCTTTTTGCCGGGGCCGGCAGCATCGGGCTTTTCGTCCGCTGTGGATAGCAGGACATGGATCAGGGCAATCCCGTCGGCAATGCAATGGTGGATGCGATAAAAGACCGCACAGCCCTTGCCGTAATCTTCAATGAGATGAACCTGCCAAAGAGGTTTGGTTGGATCCAATGGGGTGGTCATCAAATCGCTGACCATCTCCTGGAGGGTTGCTTTGTCTCCCGGCGAGGGGAGGGTAATTCGGTGGATGTGGGAGCGAATATCAAAGTATTGGTCGGTCTCCCAGTGGGGAACGCCCACGCCCGAAACCGGTCTGACTATTCGCTTTCGGAATCTCGGAAAAGAGGACAAGCGATCCTCTATGGTGGCACTCAAGCGTTCGAAATCAAGAGGCTCGTCAAATTCCATAAAAGCGGTAATGACCATCAGGTTGGTGGGGTCATCCATGCAAAGCCAAAAGTTGTCCGCATTGCTCATCGATTCAGACATAGTTTTCACCCCACAGTTTTAGTGACCCATTAGCAAAATTTTAATAGCCTTTTCCTGAATACCCCGATGGAAGCAGCGGAGAGCTTCCTTAGTTACCATGATATGTCCCATCACACAAGACCAAAACAGTGCAAAGGACACGGGTTTAACGTTGATTATCAAATAGATACAATCCGTTGTGTTCAGATCTAGGTTCGACCACAACTACTCTATACCTTCAATTTCGAATCATAGAAACTCTTGTATCGTTTAGCGATTTTTAGATCGAGATTGGAATAGATTTCATGAAATGGATTAGGGCATCAGCAGGCAGAGATTTGAAATTTTAGCCGGGGCCGAGAATTATTGGTTGATGTGAAGTACGGCAAAAATACCGTAGTGATCGCTGGCATGAACACCATCGATCACCCGGTCCAGGACAACTCGGCTTGACTTTATAGTCAATTCTCCGGATTTCAGAAAGGATTGGGGTCCAAGAAAGATGTAATCAATCCGCCTGGGGATCTCATTGAATATTCTGTCCAATCGATCATAGAGATCCACCGGTTCTTTGTCCCATCCCTTTTTGAGATAGTGGGCAATCTGATTCAGATTTGTTCCCGGGTTCCAAGTAAAGCCCTTTGATTCACGATTTGCCATTCGGAAGGCATCCTCCATTCCATGATTTATGAGGTTCTTGATTTCCTCCGCATAGGATTCGGCATTGAAATCGCCCATAAGGATGAAGGGCTTATCCTTGGCGATGTCCTCTATAAATTGGAGTGTTTTTTGCGATTCAGACATGCGCCAGGACGCGCCTTCCTGTATTCGGGTCATCGCCTGATCATGGCTCTCTTTACTCACAATGTCCTTTGAACGGAACTCCTTGGCCTTGTTCAGAATCAATGGAGTGCCCAGCAGTGAGGCATGCCAGTGGGTGGCAAAAACATAAACGGGCGTGTTGTCCACCATGATTCGAATAGCAATGATCTGGGTGGCATCCTCAAAATGAAAGTTCGCCCATTTACCCACATACCCGCCTGAAAGTTGCTTCCGAGCGAAGGCCCCGGGTTTCAGATATTTTTTGGCGAGGATCGCGTCACCCTCACGAAGATTCCAGGGAAGCCCGATGGGCCCCAGACGAACCCCGCCAACGCCGACATGATAGAAGGCCTCATACCCCATTTCTCGCGCCAGCCTTTCAGCGTAAGCGGGAAGCTTGTTGGCTTCGTGTATGCCGATAATGTCCGGATTTATTTGTCTGATCTGGGTGACGAGGGCCTGGTATCTTTTCTCACGAACCTCAGGTGTTTCATACTCCCCCATTTTCAAATAGCCAATGTAGTCCAGGCCGGACCATACATTGATATCCAGGACCCGTAGCGAATGTCCCTGAGCAGAAGAATAATCGGTAATGGAAAATGAAAGGAGTATGAGTAGAAATAGAGTATGAAATCTTTTCATTATCAAAATGGTTGTCTGCTCATGGAATCGGGTTTAAGGACAATCGAGTATCAATATTTTAGTCATCATTATTTTCCCGGCGTTTCTGGACGGCGAGGCCGATGGCATAATCGCCGCCATGGCTCTTAGCGGAAAAGTACATCCTCAATCTCCCTCTTTCATTCACGATAACCGCAGGGGTATAGGTGCGTTCGCCTCTGTGATCCGCGCCTCCATCGCTGATGTGGAAGATAGGATCCTTTGCCTTTGTCCAGGTCATGCCATCGAGAGAGAACGCATAACCGATACCTTCGTGAACCCACTTGTTACCCCCGCTGTACCAGAAGTGGAACCGTTTGCGCTCTCGCAGGACCGTGCCGTATACTGCATTGCCGCTGTCCCATGCTTCGGGTAGAGGGCTTTTGCTAAGGACAGGATTTCCCGCATAGGCTGTCCATTCTTTGCCGTTAGCTGAATAGGCGAGGCCGGTTTCCTCATCGGCCCCATTGGTTCCATCATAGAACATAACGTAGCTATAATCCCAGGGATTGTCTCCAGTATTTATGGCGTCCAGCTGGTAGATCACATCAACAGGGCCGTATGAACCTGCGTTCCAGTCCTCAAAACCCCCACCTGTAACCAGCTCGTTCATATCATCCTGGGTGATGGGTTTGTCATTTATCCACGTTATCCCGTCTTTAGATTCCGCATAACGAATAGCACTGATGCTATAAATTGTTTGACCCTTAGATGCATTCCAATACCATATCTTGTATTTGAATTTATCTGGGTAGCAGTCTCCAAAACATCCCGCATCGTAGACGACCTGCACGTGGTGAGGTTTGTCAACATCAAAACCACCATTATCATTGGGATCGCTCCATCTCTTACCATCCCAGGATGTCACCAATGATACTGTTGATACTGGGTCGGCGCCATCGGAATACCACATCTTATAAAAGGGACCCTCTCCCAACCCGAAGGCGTCAAGGTCGAAAATCACACTCGGATAATAGGCCTTTTCTGGCCCGGCGCCGTAAACGATACCCTTATCTTTCCAGATTTGAGCCCTTTTAAGGCTGAGACGAAAATGATCGTCTGCCATTAATTGAAGGGCTGAGGTGAAGAAGACTAAAACAGCTGCCATGGAAATGACGAAGAGTTTCTTCATGGTGCCTCCTTTTCCTTTAGGGGTTAACTATGAAGGGTAGAAGGGTTAGTGGTTGGCTCTTTTTGTTAGGCTTGAGGGTGAAAAGTTTGTAGCTATTCTTTAGTGGGCTCGAGGATTTGAATGGCGCCCCATTCATAGGTCCCGCCCCGGTTCAACAGGGCCAAGCCTATGAAGTCCGTGCGGTAAAAGACTTCCACAGTGGAAAGGACTTCTTTCCCATCCACAAAAACCTTCATGTTGCCTTGAAAATCACGAATCCACTTCACTTTATGGGGAACGCCGTCATCAAGGGCTGGGTACTGGGTTGCAGACTCAATAATGTAACTCCTCGAACCCCTTTCCCTAATGATTTGAATGGGACGATCGGCGGACGGGGCGGCATGATATACCATACGGTAGCGAGGCGTCGGAGGACTTCCACCAAGAAGGACAATCTCCATGGAGCCCCATTGAGATTCAGAGACCATAACAAGGTCTAACTCATAGGCAGGGCCTATCTTGGCGAGCGCGTGGATAGATGCCGCGGTTGCTTTTTTAGGCGTGGATTTTTCTTCACTGCTTTTCTCTTCGAGTTTGGATTTTATGAGTTCCTGCAAAAGAACATTGAAGGGATTGGCTTCCTCCTGCGGTTTTTCCGATGAGGGAGCAGCCTGTGGGCGCTCGAAGGAGACTCGGCTCCACAACCTTTGAGAGGGCGTTATTTTGAATTCCCCTGAATCCACAACCCAGTTCGGGTTTTTTGTGAATTCATTGTCGGAGAAATCCTCGCTAAAGAAGATTTTGCGAAGCTTGCTGCGGTACTTCTTCACCAGGGCCCTCAGTTCCTCCAGGAACTTCGGGTGGGCGATCATGCGTTGGTCTGCGTCCTCTATCTTCTTTTCGAGGGTGTCTAATAGTTCGTTGTAGGCCTGCCTGTCGACTTTATCTTGAGCGAATGAAATACCAGGAGCAAAAAGAGCGGAACATAGAAACAGCCACAACGACAAAAATACAACCCATCTTTTAAAAGGCATTGTATTGCCTCCTATATATCCAGTTCTTCCAATCTGAGACCTTCTATCCTGAATTACGATTCTTTGATTGCATTTTAGAGTCCAAATTGGATCTCTATGGCAATTTTGGCTGATCTCGCCAGATTTTCATAAGATCGGATGAAAAGGCATCAAGCTCATCACCAAGATTAGGAAGATCAACTACCAATTTTTTAAGCTCTTTCAGCGGCACATCTATTCTGCCTTGATCAAAAGGCTTATTAAGGTCTGTAGCTCCTTACACCGCGATTCTTTGACTAAACGAGTCAAACAAATCTGACAGGCGTTGACAAACCAAAGGTGTTCTGAGTGTTCAGTGTTCAGCGCCGCCTCTGGCCGCCGAAGCGCCAGTTTGATCAAAAAACTGACTCCAGCGTTGCTTAGTCAGATACGAGTAGTTC
>CAYWMP010000038.1:0-37638 GCA_964459445.1 uncultured Desulfobacteraceae bacterium | reverse complement strand
CTCATAAAGGGCTTTGACCAGGTCATCACCAACACGTAAATGCTCCTGATCGGTCCAGTCCCTGCGCAATTGATGCATTCTGGCTGTAGGATTGGGCGGCTCAGCTTTCCATTCCAAACCCGTAGCATAAAACAAATAAATATCCCAGGCCACTTTGCCCTCCCATCCGATGCTCTCTGCTATAGCCTTTCCCGACAGCCCATTAGGGTCATAAAACTGAGGAATACTTGGGTGATGAAGACTTGTTGCCGCCTCATAGGCCGTCAATTCGGAATCGTTAGGCATCGTGTTAATCCAGACGATGCTGATATTCAGGGCACTATCAATGAATTCATCTATGATTGACTTACGTACCGCACGGGCACCCTGTTCACGTCAAGCGGGTCAAGTTGATGAAAGTATACTCAGAAATCGAATGCCGGACTTGTTCCTGTTGAAATGCTCAATGAGCGGCTCCAGCGAGTCTTTAAGCGAGATGAGTTTGACCGTTTCAGGAAAGACTTTCATGACGTTTTGGCCTCTGTGCCGAACCATTTCTCGTAGATCGCCTGATATTCTCCGGTCTCCATGAGCCTGAGCAGCGCACGGTTGACGGCCTCTCTATGGGGGCTCCCCTCCTGTAAGGCAATGCCGTAGTTTTGTTTCCAGAATACCTGACCTACGACCTTTACTTCTCCCTTTCCCTCGTGGGAAGCATGATGTTTCAAGACCGGTGCATCGTATACCACCGCGTCCGCCTGTTCGGCCATCAAAATCCGAATGGCCTCATCAATATTCTCCACTACGCGGGCCTTTAGCCCTATTCTCGAGAGGTATTCGGCCGCCGTACTCCTTTTGACCGTCACCACAGACTTTCCAAAGAGATCGTTGGGGCCGCGTATAGTGCCCTGTAATTGCTGTACGGTGATGGTGCTTGTCACACTCGCTGTAAAATAGGCCAGGATGAAAAAACCGGAAAACATCCAGAATAGGGCAATCAATCTTCCGGCCGATCCTCGGGGTGTCTTGTCGCCATAGCCAACAGTCGTGATGGTGACGGCCGCCCACCAAAAGGACTCCCATATACCTTTGAAGTATTCTCTTGGAAACTGGGGATTGCGGCGTCTTTCAACAAGCCATATGAGATGGGCAGAGATGAGTAGCAAAAGAAGCAGAAAGCCGATCACATAAAGGAGTTGAGGGGATAGGATCGTGGCAATAACCTTCGAGAAGATCTGTCCCACAACCGATCCGGAGTTTTCCCTGACCATGATTTGGAGGCCCGATTCAAAAAAGGGGTGGGAGAAATCCAATAGCTTTTCCCGCTCACATGTGATGCCGATCCCTGCTGTTGCCACCCCAGCCGCACCGCGCTCCACATCATCGAGGAGTTTGGCGAGACTGTTCACGCCATAGAGTTCATAGTCAATCCCGATTTCTTTGGCAATTTTTTCCCACAATTCAACGCTGAAACCGGCATATCGATTCCCTCGGTAAGTGACAAGAGGTTCAAACCGCTTGGTTGCCACTCGCAGGGTTGTCGCTTTAGGTCGACCACTATCCTCCGCCCTGACAGCCGCCTCCTTTTTGTCTGTTTGCTGCTGTCTCAGGAGGAACCTTGCCGCTGACAGCCACCGGCTCACCTCTTTTCTGTTTTGGTTTATCCATCCTATGGCATGGCGGCGAAAGTCTTCGGCCGAGCCTTCGCCTTTGATCATTCTGACATTCTGGGCGTGGATGTCTTCAAGGGGAATCACAACCTGTTCCACCAACCGTCTAATGGCGGGATTTTCTTGAAGGAATGTCTTATTTGCCACGACCCTTATATCATTGGGCGGCCAGCCCATGGCGCAGGGATCCGCCCCACAACCGGCAACCCCCGGGACCGATATCCTGCTTTCAAGGCCCCTCTGATCCTCGGGCAGGCTCGCGAAGGGCACCTCAAGCCAGGTCACATCCTCGCCCGGAACCAGGGCGCCCACTGTCCAGTTGGGCGTCCATGTATAGAACAGGATGGATTCACCCCGTCTATAGCGCGAAACGGCATCGTAGATCAGGAGTGAGTAATCCCCTTGAACATGCTCCACGGTGTCGTGCAAGCCGTATTCGTCGAGATGGTGTTTTATGACAATCTCACAGCCCCATCCGGGATTGCAGCCGATCAGGTCAGCCTTTCCGTTGCCGTCCCGATCAAAAATCCTTGCCTGTTCAGGGTCTTTCAGGTCTCCAAGATTGGTGATCCCGAATCTATCGGCCGATTGTTTGTCAATGAGATACCCCTGAAGCGCCCCTCCTCGCGCTTCATAGCCCACCAACTCGACCTTGCCCCTCACCTCTTCATCATTAATAAAGGCATTATGTAGCGGAAACCAACCGTTTGCCCAGAAGTCCACATCACCACGGGCCAGTGCCCTGTAAAACTCGGGCGTGTCATAGGTCTTCGGCCCTTCCACCTTATACCCCAATTCTTCCAGCAAGGCCTTGAAGATTTCGGCCTGGAACCAGCCGGTATCCCAGGTGGCCCGCCCGAGCGATATTGCTTTTTCAGAGAGATGGGCGTTTGGCTCTTCACCGGCCAAGGCAGTTTGGGATAAGGAGTGGGCCGTGAACAGCCAAACCAGAATTATGGCGGCCCCGACAAAGGACACCGGCCGAGAAAAAACTATTCGCATGGCAAATGACATGATATGGCCTATGATTCCTAGCTAAACATATTTGAAATTCCCTTCAACTTTGAATCAGCGTTGATCATTGTTTCAATCCCTTAGGTAATGCGAGTGTTCAGGGGTTCAGTGTTCAGGACCGTACCCGACCGCTGAAACCCCCTGAACTCTGAACGCCGAACACTGAACACCCAAAACACGTCTCTTGATTGCAATAACTAATCGATATTGTCTGACCCATTTAGTCAAACAATCGGCATGTAAGGAGCAAAGCTCCGGCTCGAACCGATGAATGGAAGGTACAAGGGATTTCAAATGCTAACGTAAGCAGATACGAGATGTCGCCGGAGCCTCGCCATATGGGGCAAGGCTCTTTATCCATTCCGGGTTTGACCCGGTCAATCGAGCCATGATTGTATCTGTTCCGAGTGGTAACGCATATAGCGCAGGGCCTTTTCACCCGGATACATGCCATGATCTTCCTGAATCCAGATCATCAATTGTTCCAGGTCTTCAGGCGCCCAATTATAATTGTCGAGGAATCGATAAACATCGGGCATATCATCCTTTAATCCCTTGCGAACGATGGTATGGATTTCTTCTTTGCCCCCGTAGATTTTTTTGGGATCATCAAGGAACTTAAGTTTCCATCGGGCAAACTTCCAGTGAGGTATCCATCCGGTCACCACGATCCACCGCTGTTTTCTGATCGCATTGGACAGCTCGGCGGTCATGGAGACTTCGCTCCCTTTAACCAGCTCGTAGTTGTACAAGCCGTATGCCCGCAGGGCCTCTCGTGTCTTTTTCATGATACCGGCTTCCGGATCGATGCCGATGATTCTTCGATTAAATTTATCCGCATATTCTTTCAGATCGTTAATCGAAGCGGCCTTGATATAGGGAGCATTGCGTTGTCCGGATGAGGCCGTTTGCCGACCCACGGTGATATCCGGCACCACCAGTCCGATTTGAGTCCCGACCATATTCGGGCCCAGATCCATGATCTGATCCTTGTATTGCTCATAAAAATGGCCGTGTGTCGTGGGCAGCCAGGCCGCCACCATGCCGTCGACCCTGCCGGCGGCCACTGCTTCCCACATTTTATCCGCTGTCATCGGAATGATTTCGCAGGCATGACCGAGCTTTTCCTGTATCACTGTTTTGACCATATTGGTGGCTGCCACCGTCTCGGACCATTCCACATAGGACAGGCGAACAGTCTTTTGGGCTGCCACGGCCTGGACGGGAACAAGGGCCACCAGTAATGCTGATATAAAAAACAGCACTGCCGTATAATAAATGGTTGCCTTTTTTTTCATAAGTGCCTCCTATTTGAAAACCGGCTGCTTTGTCTTGGGATGGGCATGATGCAGCCGACAAAAACGTATAAGAACATACAGACTATTCCTTATGTTGCGTCAGGTGACTCAACATCGCTTTCTTGCCACGCCAATCAGTTGTAACCATGTTCTTTCGCATGCTCCACAAGCCCTTTGATTATCGCGAAACACATTATGAACAAAATGATGGCAAAGGGAAGCCCGGTGCTGATGGCCGCTGTTTGCAGGGCCACCATGCCCCCGCCCAAAAGGAGGACCGCCGCGACGGTGCCTTCGAGGATGGCCCAGAACAATCGCTGGGGCTTGGGCGGATCCGGGTTGCCGCCGGCCGTGATGATATCGATGACCATGGAGCCGGAGTCCGAAGAGGTCACAAAGAAGAAGATCACGACGACCATGGCCAGCAGGGAGGTTACCAAGCTAAAGGGAAAACTTTCCAGGAAGACAAACAGGGAGACCGGGATGTTTTCCTGAACCGCCTTGGCCATGCCGCCGGCCATGAACCGTTCGATAAAGATGGCGCTGTTGCCGAATACGGTCATCCAGGTAAAGGTAACCAGCGTCGGCACGACCAGTACGCAGGCCAGATATTCCCGCAGGGTCCGCCCATAGGAGACCCGGGCGATGAACATGCCCACAAAAGGACACCAGGCGATCCACCAGGCCCAATAGAAAATGGTCCACCCGTTTTGCCAGTTGCCGCCTTCCGTATAGGTCTCGTTCCAGAAACCCAGATCAAAGAAATTTTGGATGTAATTGCCGAAGTTTTCGATCAATCCGTTGAGGACGAACAGTGTCGGGCCGAGAAAGAAGACAAAGATCATCAATAAGATGGCCAGCCCGATATTGATGTTACTGAGCAGCTTAATGCCGCCTTCGAGGCCTCGCACCACCGACCAGGTGGCAAGGGCGGTGATGCCGGCAATCAATATCACCTGAACGAAGGCATTTTGAGGGATACCGAACAGGTGCGCCAAGCCGGCGTTCACCTGCTGCACGCCGAAGGCCAGGGATGTGGCCACGCCGTAGAGGCAGGAGATGGTGGCCAGGATATCGATGGTGTTGCCGAACCCGCCATAGATGCGCTCTCCCAGGAGTGGATAAAACACGTTGCGGATGGACAGCGGCAGCCCCTTGGTAAAGCCGAAAAAGGCCAGCCCCAATCCGATCAGCGCATATATGCCCCAGGGATGAAAGCCCCAGTGGAGAAAGGTCAGCTCCATGGCCGCCTTGGCACTCTCCATGGTGCCGGGCTCTGAAAGAGGATTGGCCACGTAATGGAACATGGGTTCGGCCACCCCGTAAAAGAGCAGGCCAATGCCCATGCCCGCACTAAACAGCATGGCAAACCAGCTTACATAGGTGAATTCGGGCTTGGCATCCGGCCCGCCGATGCGGAGCTTGCCAAGGGGCGAGACCATAATCCCGATGCAGGTGGCCAACACGACGTTCATGGTCAGCACCAGAAACCATCCGGTATAGTCGCAAATCCATCCCTTCATGCCTGAAAACAGCGTTACAGCGGCATCACCGGCGAGTATTGTAAAGATCACTCCTGCGAAAATCAGCCCTGCGGCGCCAAAAAATACCCAGGGCTGGATATCGTATTTCAAGATCTTGTTGTCCAAATTCTTTATTGTTTTTGCCGTTCTGATTTGAAAATCTTGTTCGGCCATAAAACACCTCCTTCCTCCAGCGTTTAGTCATTCTGGATTTTTTTCAGGACTATTCGGTCTTCTTTGACTTCCATCTCGAATGCGTCACCCGGAGTAAAACCGGTTTTTTCGAGCATCTCTTTGGAGAAAACGATCCCTTCCTTTTTGACCTTTGATTCTTCCACTTGGGAATAATCAAAGAGTCCTTTGATGACGTAGATTTTCTTGTCAAGATTCTGAAGCATCACCAAATGCTCCCGAAGCGTATAGGGGGATATCTTAAATTCATTCGTGATCTCCTTGGCGGTTTTCCCTTCTTCAATCATTTCTCTGAGCTTGTCAGGATCATAACGGATACTGTAATCGCCTTTGGCCATCTAAAACACCTCCTTTCCTCGTAGTTTTGTTTCATTGGATTAGTAATTTTTCAAATTAGATCTCAAGTCCCCTTAAAATACCTCCTTTCCTTGCAATTTTGTTTCATTGAATTAGAGCTTAGGCCACTGACCGACGCCCAGCTCCTCTCGGGTGAAACGGATACTATCGACAACGGCCTGATACTCGCGGCGACGGGCTTCCTCGCGGCCGTCGGCACCGGGAATGGATTGCCACAAAAAGCACAAAAGTGAGTTTTAAGAGTCTAGTGGCTCATAAGGGTTTTACCTTTTTTCCCAAGCCCTTCTCTGAAACGCGTCGGCCGCAAGGGGTTATCGCTGGGATCCAACTTTCCGGTGACGAGTTCGCCGATTCGCTTACCCGCCTGCGGAGAAAGCATCATGCCGGCCCAGTAGCCGCAATTGATATAAAAACCGGGGACTTCCGGGAAAGATCCGATCAGCGGCTGGTCATCGGGCGTGTAGACATAGTATCCGGCTGACGTATTCATATCGGGTTGTCTTACGGTTTTCTCGACTTCTTCAAAGAACGGTGTCATGCGCTTCACCTTGTCCAAGGTGATGGCCGGAAACTCCCAATCTGTATTCACATTCTCGGTCGGCTGACTCACCGGCTCATCCGAATCCACCCAGCCGATTATCACTCCCCCGGTTTCAGGGCGCCAGTAGGAATTGTTATTGACATCTATTGTAAAAGGGGCATTTGGAGGGATCCCAATGGATGTCTTTATATAGACCTTTTGCCGGCGAACCGGCTCCAGAGGCAAGTCCAGGTTTACCATTCTCCCGATTTCGGCAGCGAAGGGGCCGGCCGCATTGACTACGATAGGGCTCTGAAGGATTCCCCGATTGGTTTCCACCCCGCAGATCCTTTCTTTATCCATTTGAATCCCGGTGGCTTTGGTGTTGATGAAAAACCCGGCGTTACAACCTTTGGCAAATCCTTGTGTTGTTTCATGGCATGACAGCCACCCATCTCGCTGCCGGAACGTCGCGGCCAACACAGACGGCGAAATATATGGAAATCGGGCAAGGATCTCATCGCGTTCCAGAAATTCTGAGTCCGACACACCCAGTTTATGCTGCTGAACCACGTTCTCCTTAAGGTCGTCAACCGTTTCCGGGTTATCTGTGAGAAAAAGATATCCCTGCTGTTTGATAGAAATGTTGTATCCCGGTATGCCGATGACTTCATCAAAATACTCGAACATCTCAATGCTCGGTATGGCCAGGGCTGCCATGGCCGGTTCCGCGAATTGGGCCCGAAAACATTCCGCTGAGGCGGGGGTTGTTAACGTCGACAGGCCGTCGCGCATCTCAACGACAACAACATCCAACCCTGCCCTGGAAAGCCAGAAAGCCGTCGCCGTGCCCACAATACCGCCTCCGATCACTACCGCATCGGTTTTGCCGAAATCGCTCTCTTTCGGAGTAAATATCCTTCCCATTTTTTCTATCCTCCTGCCACATCGCCAAACCCGATGGGTACAACCCTCGAAATTCATCAGGGTTCCAATGGAGCCCCACGGGTAAACCCATGGTCCCTTTAAGTCACCCGGCACATTCAAAGTGGGCTGGTTGTGCAGATCGCGATAGCTCGTTATCATCTGCTCCGCTTACCCCTTTAAGACCGGACATGGTCACAAGATCTGAATGTTGAAAAGTGGTCAGGCTGAAGAGTTAATGTGTTGACTTGTGCTTTAGCTATTTCATTTTGCAAGCCGCGGATTGCCCACGGCCTTGGCCCGGATGCGAAAGGTGTCCAATCCATCCTCCCTTTCTTCAAGGATCACATTCGGTTCGTGTGCGCCGGAGCGTAGGGCAGCGTCCAGGGCAGTCTCCCGGCTTATAGCACGGGCATGGGCCATTGCTTCACTAATCTCGGCGAATTCCTTTCGCCCGTTACTGGCGTGCACATAATATCCGATAATGTCGAATCCGCCCTCGGACATGCGCGGATAGACAAGGGCCTCCTCAACGAACATGATGGCGCCGGCCACAGCGCCCACTGCATTGGCAACCTCATGATGACCGGGCAAGATCAATTCCGTCTGAAAAAACTCGGCCACATCCTTCAGGAAGATGTCTGCCGGCGCACCGACGCCGATGATAGGCAGGTTCAAATTAAAGCTGGTTTCGAGATGGGAGTGGATATTGTAGAGGCTGTTATGAAAAAACCACTGATCGAGATCCATGGGAAAAGAGCCATTTGGGTGAACGCCCTTTCCAGTCAGAAAATGGACAATAGCCCGGGCCATGGCCTCTTTCATTTTTGCCCAAACCTTCTGAATGAATTCGTGAGTGTTCAGGGAGTAAAAGCGACAGAACGCCTGGAGCGCCAATCGAGAAGCCTCGCCATTCCAGGGATCGAAAAGCCCCTCCACATGAAGAAGATCAGTAGGCGTGAGCCCGGCTTTAGCGATAATTTCCTGTTGGAGCAATCCCTTGGCATCCATCTGTCCGATATGCCAAATATCAAGATGTTCGAGGATCGCGGGCACCGGCTGGGGACCCTGACGCAGCAGGTTGACCAAGGCCTTTTCATGTTGTTTTTTAAATGAATCTTCGGCCATGGGTTCACGCAACAACAACCAGTACTGAAGCCCGTCCGGATTGGCCCTGGAGCGGGATCGCTTGGAGAGAATGACAAGTTGTTCCTCTATCCGAGGGTATTGTGAGGCAAGGTAGGCCAAGGGAATCACCCTTTCGGGTCCCACCATCACCTCCCCGTCACTGTTCAGCGCAATATGACTGTCACCGCCCAAGGCGGTGGTGAACAGGTTGGCTGCCTCGACCGCCGTCTTGTAACCGCTGACCGTGGCGCCGTCTTCTGTTATTTCCACCTGGCCCTTTTCGACATGGGCAATGTCTGTCGTCGTCCCACCGATGTCCACGACCAGGGCGTCCTCCAGTTCGGAAAGGAAACGACCGCCGATAGCGCTGGCCGCCGGACCAGAATGGATCGTTTCAACCGGTGTGCGGCTTGCGAATTCATCGCTCATTAGCGTGCCGTCACCGCGCACCACCATGAGCGGGGCATCGATTTGTCTCCGCTTCATGGCCCGTCGAACGGCATCCACGAATTCATGGATTACCGCCAACAGTGAAGCGTTGAGGGCGGCGGTGGTCGCCCTCTCAACCGAGCCCAATTTGGTGGAAAGTTGATGACCCAGGACAATGGGCAAATCACAGATCTCTGTAACAGCCGTTCGGGCCCGATCTTCGTGTTCAGGATTGAGTGGGCTGAAGTAGCCGGAAACGGCAATAGCGTCTACCTGGTCCTTGATGCTTTTGACCTTATCGACAAGGTTATCAAGGTCGAGGGGGTCCTTTTCGCGGCCATAAAGATCGTGTCCCCCGGTGACATAAAAGAAATGGGGCGTTGAAAACCGGGTTTGCATTTGAAAGGCCGCAATAAGCTCGGGGTCGTAACCAATGAGGAGTAAGGCAACCCTTTTGCTCTTTCCCTCGGCAATGGAGTTGGTGGCCAGAGTGGTTGAGATAGAGACCATTTTAATGCCTGAAGGATCCTCAATTTGAATGCCATTGATGACCTCTTCAATACCAATAGAAAGATCGCGTTTGGTGGTAAGGGATTTGTGGGTCGTCAGTATACGGTGTGATTGGTATTCGAGGAGTATGCCGTCGGTATAAGTGCCGCCTGTATCAATGCCTAGGACAAGGGTGTTTGTTTCGTTGATAGTTTCATTCAATGGGGCACCTTTGAAAAGTCTGCCAGCGGTGGCATTGGAGATTGTCGCGGCAAAGACTCAAAGTAAAATTCAGAGCCAATGTGAATAGTCTTATTTTTTTTTGAATATCGAATATCGAACAAGGAATATCGAATTAAGAGGTTTTTTTGCTTTTCTTCTTTGCGGTTTTTATGCTGGCTACAAAGATTGAAATCAATTCATCATTCTCCTCAATAAGAGGCTCTAGCTTTGATGCCGGTTTGATAAGTTTGGCTCTCACTATCATAATGAGCCATACCTTTGTCTCACGCAATTCCTTAAGACATAATTTCATTTTATGGATAAAGTCATGCGGCGATTCTGCGCTTTGAGCTTCGCCGTAGTTGGGTGCCGGTGATGTACCGCAACGAATAAGTTGCCCTGCAATATGTTTGCCGACCTTTGTTTTTGGCAACGATTCTGATGTGCGGATAGTTCGAACAGCAAAATCTATTAAGCGCTCCTCGAGATCGAATACTCTTTGATCCTTCGACATTCGATATTCCTTGTTCGATATTCGATATTCTAAATCATTCAAAAGACCGGCAGTCTCGCTTAAAAGAGAGCGAAACTGCCGGGCACAAAAGGCTCAGGGCTTAAGGCTTAAGGTAAAAAGGGATTTCCTTGTGCCCTATGCCTTTAGCCTTTTGCCGGTTATTTGTTCCCCACACTCCCGCTCTATCAGACAGATATAAAACGGGCTAAAGTATTACGATTATACAAATATGTTCTTATCCAGTTCTTTGTCCTTGTGGCGGGAGTCAGCCAGTTCACAGACACGAACCATTTCTTTATAGGCCCCTTCTTCTATCAGGGGTTCGGTCTCGGACTCGATGATTTCAATCACTTTTTCACGGACACGGTCGCCGTAACGTTTGCTTCCGGTACCGATCCAACCTTCCCAGTTTTGGCGGTCGATGAGTTTTGGGCGCCAGATCTCCGATTTGAAACGCTCGTAGGTGTGGTCATGTTCGAGAAAGTGGCCTCCGGGCCCTACTTCATCCATCACATTGAGGGCCATGGTCGCGTCGTCAACCGGTATTCCCTTCAGGATGCGTTTAACCATATCGATGATCTCATCGCAGGCGACCATCTGTTCCATACTGCTGGTAAGCCCTGAATCAATGTAGCCCACATCGTGGATCATATTGCCGCCAACGAGCGCGGCGGTGGAGATATTGATGGAGGCTTCCATGGCCGCTTGTTCGTCAAAGACCTTCGCATCGGAACACCCGGCCGTCTCATACATGGGCACCCTCAGCCATTTTGTTATATCGGTGTAGGCGGCACTCATAAGAGGCAGTTCCGGGGACCCATAGGTATAGGTGGCGGTAAGCATATCCATGCTGGACATCAGGCCGCCAATAATCACCTGGGCGCCGGGTTTGCGCAACTGACTGATGACTATGCCGAACAGGCTTTCCGTCAGAGTCTGAACCATTAATCCGGCCAGAGTCGCAGGGGCTGTGGCGCCGGCAAGGGGGCAGGGTGTGTACACACAGGGGATATCATGATCAACAGCAAAAAGGAGTTTTTGAACGACCTCCTTCGAATTGCTCAGGGGTGAAACCGGTTCAATGTAGAGGGTGAAGGCCGGACCCTTTCTCCACTCCTCTTCGCCGCCGAGCCGGATGTGAGCCATTTCCAGCATATCCTGGACGCCTTCAGCGTCCACAGACGTCACATTGATGGGTTTATTGGTTCCCTCGAGCATGGCCAGATATTGCCAACGGTCGTAAGTGGATACGGCCGTGTCCTGAGTTATGCCGAGGGACATATGAAAATTGAGGTTTGGGAGGGCCTCGGCCACCCGGGCGATATTTTTGACATCCTGGTAGGTGGTACGACGTCGTTCTCCTGAGTAAGGATCAATCGTATAGGGGGTGTCCGAACCACCACCGAAATAGATACTGTTCTTATGAAGCTCCATACGGTACTTCCTGTCGGGTCCGATGACAACGACCTGGCTCGGTAAAGTTGCACGCGCTTTCTCAACCATCCAGTGCGGTATCTTTACCAGGCTGCTATCTTCAGTTGTATCCTCGATGATGGCGCCACCGGAGTAGGCAACATCAACCCCTGCCTGATCATACACCCGGACTCCAGTCTTATACAGCACCCGCAGGGCTGCGTAGTAAATGGCCTCCACCTGATCTTCAGTGAGGACTTGAAGAGTCGGCGTAATATTTTCTTGATAATTGGTCCTATGTACTTGCATGATTCCTTCTCCTTTTGTTTCGATTCATCGGCCCAGGGCCTGGACCGGTTCTTTGATATCTTTCCCGGCCGCTCGCAACCGCATGAATTGTTCCTGATTAATCCTTCCACCAGGGGAAACGACAACGAACTCGTCGTCCGCCTCCTCAAGGGCAGCAGCGACCTCGACCAAACGACGCACATAAAGGTTGGAACCCATGATCTCTTCGTATCGCATGCCCCATTGCTCGCAATAGCGGGCAACTTCCAGGGCCTCTGAGCGGTAGGTTTCCATATCATCCTGACTATGAGCGACCATAACGAGACGTTTGTAATTCTGGTATTGTTGATCCATGACCCATGCTGCGCTTTTTTCGCCATACTTTTCTACGTATTCCTCAAATTCCTTCAAGGGGTGACTGCCCGATTCCAACCAACCCTTACTCAGATAATAGGTCCCGGGAACGGCCTCAAATTCACGGATATAGGCCTGATAGGAACCCAGCAAAATGGCAATACAGTCATCGACCCTCGGAATCAGCAAAGTATGTTCTCCGGCCTCGATACCCACGATCCCATTACCGCAAAGGCCATAACCCATCACCACCAGGCTAGGCTCTTGGAGGTTATCAATCTCATCCTGCAGGACGGGCTTCATACTGCTGGGTGTCCGGTGAAGGCCATAGTCCATGTAAATAACTCTTTCAGCCAGACCCTTTGGAAGTAATCCCTCCAGCATATCCTGCACTACCTGGCAGGCGATGAAAACGATAGGTCGTGCTCTCGATGTCTGCGCGATAGTCATGGTATTCGAATCTTCCATCTCCTTAGGAGGCGTCTACCAGTTGTTTGGCCAGTTTAACGGCAGCAATGCCATTATAGCCATACCCATCGGCGCCAAGACGATTTGAGATTTCAGAGTCCACCGGTGCACCGCCAATGATGATCTTTACCTGGTCACGCAGGTTTGCCTCTTCCATGGCCTTGATCGTGTGCCCCATATTGAGCATGGTGGTGGTTAGCATGGCCGACATGCCCACGATGTCAGGTTGGTGCTCTTTGATCGCATTGACGAATTTGTCAGGATGCGTGTCAAAGCCCAGGTTGATGACCTCAAAGCCGGCCCCCTCGCAAAGCATGCCCACAAGGTTCTTGCCGATATCATGGATATCCCCCAGAACAGTGCCTAATACAATTTTTCCGATGGGTTTAATCCCGACTTCGACAAGGCGGGGGCGCAACACTGCAAGACCGTTTTGCATGGCCTTGGCCGCTAAAAGAACCGATGGCACAAACATCTCGCAACGTTCAAAGCGATCGCCCACCTCGTTCATACCCACAAGCAGGCCCTTTTCCAAAATGTCCCGAGGCTCCAGGCCTTCATCCAGTGCCTTTTGGACCAACTCAGGGACCTTATCCTCTTCTCCCTCTATGAGATTCACGGATAATTGCTGAAATATGTCACTCATGGTGTATCTCCTTCCCTTTTGATTCAAGTGTACGCTAGCCTGCGTTTTTTACCCGATCCTCAGCCGCCTCCAGGACTTCCTGAATTGCCTTTTCCGTCTCCGGTTTAATGGAGGAGGGACTGTGTGTTGCCAGGATCTCTTTGGTTCGTTCAATCACCCGCTCTTTCATGGTTTTAGACCCCGTGTCCTTCCACTGTTCATAGCTGCGTCGATCGCAAAGGTTAGGCTGCCAGAACTCGGTTTGAAAATGATCCCGGGTATGTTTGTGGGAAAGATAGTGGCCGTTGGGTCCCACGCTATGGATCACGTCGGTAGCGAGGGTGTCATCATTTATTTCAATGCCCCGGATGATGCGGCGTGAGTACCCTATGGATTCGTCCATCATCACGGTCTGAAGGATGGACCCGGTCATACCGCTTTCAGTGTATCCCACGTCATGACAAAGATCCCCGGCGGTCAATGCTGAAAAATAGCAGGAGAGCGAACCTTCAATAGCCGCCTGCTCGTCAAGCGTCTTGGAGTCGGTACACCCACCGGTTTGCCAGAGGGGGATGCCTGCGAAGTGGGCCAATTCGGTGACACCGGCCATCATCAGGCTCAGCTCCGGGGCGCCGTAGGCCAGGATCATGGCATTCATGTCCATGACGGAAAGCACCCCACCCATGAAGAAGGGGAGGCCGGGCTGAATTTCCTGAGCGATGACACACCCCATCCAGGATTCCGCTGCGGCTTGGATGATGATGCCCGCCGCTGTAATCGGGGCGGTCCCGCCGGCGATGGGGCAGGGAGTGAATATGAGCGGCACACGGTGTTTTGCAGCGAAAATGAGTTTGTCAACCGCCTCAAAACTGGCTGTCATAGGAGACAGGGGCTCACAGTAATGAATGTAATTGGGACGTCTTTCAAAGGCTTCCTGCCCGCCGGCCTCGGCTACGGCGATTTTGTGGATATCCTCGGAGTCGTCCCACCCATAGGACCAGGCAACAATGGGTTTGCTGGTTCTGGGGAACATTTCGGCGAACTCATAGGATGCCGCAAGATCGGGATGGACGTCACTGATGGTGCCCAGGGATTCACAAAAGTCGATATTCGGAAGAGCATCTACCACTTTGGCAACGATGCGCGCATCCGATCTCACGAAGGGCCGTCGTTCTAAGGTTTCGACGTCGATGAAATTGGGGGGGGTCGGGCCCGGACCGAAATAGCCCAGTCCGGGGCCAATGTTAATATCATGGGCGGGATTCCCATCACGGGCGTAAACGGTAAAACTCCGCGGCGCCATTTCGAGTGACCGTTTCACCAAGTACGAGGGAATGCGTACGCGCTTGTCGTCCACCCAGGCGCCGGCCTTCCGGAGTATGTCACGGGCATCATCGTGATGCACCAATAACCCCGTGTGTTCCAGCACATGAAGCACGCCGTCAAACAACGCCTGCAACTGATCCTGTGAAAGCGTTTGATAGCGTATGCCTGAATTGTTTCGAAAATTCGTTCTCATCAGAACCTCTCCTTTCGTTAAAAGTTAATTTATCCTAGACAGGATGAATCCCGCTCTCAGCGGGAACACGATAAAGTTTTCATCTTGTAGATCATTCATCTAAAATCTTTGACCTTTCGCTTGACTTCAACCTTTCTCTCCCCAAAATTAAGAATAAGGCCTATAGGTTTGCCAGTAGCAACAAGGTAATTAACCATTTGAACTTCATGTGCTCTAATAACTCGTCTGACCGATTTCAATTCCAAGATAATTGTGTCATTAATGATGATGTCTGCTACGAATTCCCCTACTATTTCACCATCATAATAAACGGTGATAGTCTTTTGTGATTCTGCATCCAGGCCTGCTTTTCGCAGTTCTATAAGTAAGCATTTTTCATATACACTTTCGAGAAACCCAAAACCCATTTTGTTATAGACGCGATAGGCACAACCGATGATTACCTCGGTCACGTCTTTGTAATCCATGCAACCTCCTTCAGGTTGTGATAAATACTTTTGATCTACTGGATTTATCCGCTGGGCTTACGATAGATCAATCCGCTAGTAGCATGGCATAAAAATATCATGTTTATCCTGTTATCCTGTTATCCTGTCTAATCTTTCTCCGCTAAGCGGTTCCCATGAACTCTTTTGCCAAATCGGCTGCGGCCGCAGCGTTGGGCGCGTAACCATTTGCGCCGATTTTATCGGCAAAGGATCGGGTCACGGGCGCGCCACCGACCATGATTTTTAGGTTATCGCGGACCCCCGCTTCTGCCAGGGCATTGACTGTATCGCCCATGGCACGCATAGTGGTAGTTAAGAGTGCCGACAGCCCGACGATATCGGGTTGAAACTCCTTTACGGCTTCAACAAAGGCCTCAGGGGCGATGTCGATGCCGAGATCCTTTACCTCAAATCCCGCACCCCGACACATCATGCCAACCAGGTTCTTCCCGATGTCATGAAGATCGCCCTTAACGGTCCCCACCAGCACCTTCCCAACCATTTTGGCGCCTGATTCAGACAACAGGGGGTTGAGGATTTCCATGGAATTCAACATGGAACGGGCAGACCGCATGACTTCAGGCACGTACATGTCTCCTGCCTTGAATTGAACGGCTACGTAGTCCATGCCCTTCATCAGCCCGTTGTCAATGATGTCCTGGGGGCCTATGCCCTCATCCAAAGCCTGCTGGGTTAGTTGTCCCATGTCATCTTTCTTGCCCTCGATAATCGCTGTGGATATCTCAGATAGAATCTCGCCCATACTCTCCCTCCTTTCATTACTCATAGTTCATTTTTTCGCCAGAAGCCCTGAGATCAGAACGATCTTCAATGAACCCAGAGCCTGACCGCTACCCTGTGAAATCAAGTTGACGCCTTTTTGCGTTTCCGAAAGGCCTTGATCCAGTTTAAGCTATCCTCATCACGTCCCATAGCGAGATCGGCCGCCAGGATGGCCGTTGTTATTTCCGGTACCAGGGGGTTGGTTATGGGACAAGTGAGCCCGGCATAAATGGACAAAGCCATAAAGGTTGAATTAATGTAAGCGCGGTCGGGCAGGCCGAAGGAGACATTGCTGGCGCCCATGGTGATATTAACCCCGAATTCCTCTACCAACAACTCAGTCGTCCTTAGGGTGACAAGACCTGCCTGGTCGTCTGCGGCCACCGTCAGTACTAACGGATCGATCACAATGTCCGCGGCATCGATCCCCAATTTGCCGGCCCGTTCAATGATATTTTCAGCCACGGCAAGCCGCTTTTCCGGCGTGTCGGGGATGCCTTGATCATCCATACAAAGACCGATAACAGACGCCCCATATTCCTTGACCAAGGGCAGGAAGGCTTCCATGGAGCGTTCTTCACCATTGACCGAATTGACCAAAGCCTTGCCTTCATAGGCGGAAAGGCAGGCGCCAAGCGCCTTCGGGTCGGCCGTATCAATACAAAGGGGCACATCCGTGACCTCTGTGACCGCCTGCATCACCTCCCTTAGCAGCACCTCTTCGTCTGCCCCTTCGACGCCTGCGTTGACGTCAAGAACGTTTGCACCGGCAGCAACCTGCTCTTCAGCGTCCTTTCGGACGATGTCAAAGTTTCCCTGTTCCAGGGCAGCATGGAGCTTTTTGCGACCGGTCGGATTGATGCGTTCGCCGATGATCACGGTGGGTCGGTTTCGATTGATATCTAATGATTTGTTCTTGGATGAAATGGTGGTTGTTAGATTGTCGGTCATTCTTTCACCTCCAATGTTGGGAATAGGCCGCGATTCAGTTCGTTCAGTCTGAGCTTCTCAAGGCGCAGTTTCTGAAAGTTTTAGCGCCGGCTTCTGGGCCACCTTATATCCGGCATCAAGTTTTTGAGTTCCGTAGCAACCAGGTTTAGATGATCGTGCATGGCCTGAGCCGCTTCTTCCTCATTACCTTTGACCACTGAGGAGATAATCCCTTCGGCCGTTACAACGGCCTTATCGAGTTGAAACAAGGGTTGGGGTTTGAACTTTTCATATTCCTTATGGACTTCGCCTACAACCCTTTTCATCATGCCATGGATCATCTCATTGCCGGTGGAGGCTGCAAGTGAGATGTGAAAATCAAAGTCGTGTTCCGTGAATTTCTGGATGTCATGCACAGTCTTTTTCATCTTTGAGAGGGCCTCTTTCACCCTGCGGATGTGTGAGGCATCCGCCCTTCGGGCCGCTAAGCGGACCCCGCTGCATTCAAGTATTTCCCTTATTTCTACGAGATCGAAGATATTGGCCGCGGCCTGAATATCACTCAACTTCATCCTAAAGGGGCGGGCGGGTTGGAAATCCCGCTTCAAGAAAGTACCCTTTCCCTGAATCACATCAAGACAATCCATGCGGACTAATGCCGATGTTGCTTCTCTCACGGTGGACCGAGAGACACCGAACATTTTAGTCAATTCTCGCTCCGTAGGTAGCTGGTCCCCAGGCTTTAGTTCGCCAGATGTAATGCTGGAAAGAATTTCGTTCAATACCAGTTCTGACGTGGTGCTTTTTCTTATCGTTCGGTAATTCATGGCGTGGTTTGGTTCGTCGTTTTTCATGGCCCAAAAATCAGATAATTATGATTGATAAATCTTTATTAGTATAATAAGATTCACCTGTCAATCAGATTATCAGGTCATCAGACCAATTTTCTCTAATTTTACAACTTCATGCTTGGGATCTGCAGGTTGCCTTCATCAAGATCCTATATATCTGAAATCAATGGAATAATACCCTTTGAGGTCCAAATCTTGAAACTTTACCCGCCAGAAGCAAGGCGAGTAAACCCAGAGCCAAAATCATAAGGAGGATGCCCGATGAATGCAAAAGAACGCGTGATGGCAGTTCTTAGTCACCAAAGCCCTGATCGTATGCCCTGTTTTGGGGCAAATTCCACGGTTACCTATGCTCAGATGAAGGAAGTCCAGGCATTCTGGCCCGAAGGCCATGAAAAAGGGGAGACCATGGCGAAGCAGGCCATGGCGGCCCATTCGGTTATTGGTTTTGATGGGGTCAGGATCCCTTTCTCACAAACCTTCGAAGCAGAGGCCTTGGGATGCAAGGTCAAGCCGTCACGGAACCTCAAGGGCGAAGAAGGTATTCCAGGGATTCAGCCCGATCCCCCTTACAAAATAGACGATACCCCCGTATTTCCTGACGATTTTCTCTCTCGCGGCAAGTTACCGGAACTGATCAAGGCGGTTCAGATTCTAAAGGAGGAACTGGGAGATGATGTGCTTGTGGTTGGTGGAATCGTTGGGCCCTTTTCGATTGCAGCGGCCCTTTTGGATACGGTCCCACTTCTGCGAGCCACACTCAAGATGCCGGACAAAATTCGCGCCTTTTTGGACATAAGCGAGAAGGCGGGAACGGCTCTTGCCAAAGCCCTGATCGATGCCGGAGCGGATGCTATAAGCTGCGAGGATATGATGATTTCTCCCGAACTTGCCGCCCCCAATACCTATGAGGATTTGGAGCTGGAATTTCAAAGTAGACAATTCGAGGCCATTTCCGTCCCTACAATTCTCCATATATGCGGCAATGTGGATTTTATCATAGAAATGATGGGAAAAACCGGGGCCGATGTCCTCAGCCTTGAACCAAAGGCGAACCTCCAGCTTGCTAGGGAAAAGTGCGGATCGGACATGACCTTGATGGGAGGCGTAGATACCGCCAGTACCCTCTTTGAAGGCGAGCCTGAAAAGGTCATGAAGGTATGTGAACAATCCATCGCAGACGGCATCCAGATTTTAGCGCCAGGCTGCGCCGTGGCGCCGGGGACGCCGACGGAAAATCTGTTGGCGATGGTTGAAGTGGCAAAGAAGAACTAGAGTCCGCGTCTCAAATGCTATGTATAATAAAAAGGCAGTGAGAGATTTGTGGGGGCAGACATGCTTTCAAATCTGAGCGTGACACATTTTGAGAATTGGGATTTGAAGTCATGGAACAACCGTCGGCAGATCTGCCGAAGGGCGTGGTTAGCGAATTGGGAAAAATGGCAAAGCATTGGAAATAATGCAATAAAATAATAACTATTGTTTTACGTTTCTCTCCGGACTAGTGATGGGGCAATACAGTACACGGTCTTCTCGTCTAACTTTCTCCCAAAGACCAAGTTCAACAAGCGATTCCAGGGCAGGCAACACCTCATCTAAGGGCATCTTGACCCACCACTTGGCTATCCCCTCCGATGTATCAACAGCCCGTGGGTTTTCATTGGTATATGAAATAAGCTTCTCAGTTACGTCGGAATTGATTATCATATTTCTTCCATCTCCAAAGATACGCTAGTTTAAAGGTTCCTTTTTCGTCGCTCAGGTTGTCGCCTGTAGATAAGTTGATTCGTTGGGTCTATTGCTTGCTCTGGGCTCATGAATACCTCGATCATGTGATTCAACCGCTTCCGACGCCAAGGGCAGCTCAACGACGAACGTAGCTCCTTCTCCCTCCCGGCTTTTCACATAGATATTTCCATCCTGGGCTTTCACGATACCGTAAGAGATGCTTAGCCCAAGACCTGTTCCCTTGCCCTTGGGTTTGTTGGTGAAGAAAGGGTCAAAGACCTTCTCCACTTGGTCCGCCTTTATGCCCGGCCCTGTATCCGTGAATTCCGCCCTCAACATCTCCCCATCACATTCCCCTCGAATGCAGATTTTTCGAGGCTTTTCCTGTTCCATCATCGCCTGACATGCATTAATGACGATATTCAAAAAGACTTGCTGTATCTGGTTGGCATCAACCATGATTGGAGGAAGGTCTGAAGGCAGTTCGGTCTTAACCTCAATGCAGTTTTTCCGCAAATCGTAGGCCAAGATCTCAATGACCTTAGAGAGAGTATCGTTGATATCATGAGGGCTTTTTTCTGGTGCTTCCTGCCGGGCGAAGGATAGGAGGTTTTCAGCAATCCTTGCAGCTCTCTGGCTTCCTTCAATGATCTTTTTCAAATCCCGGCGTATTGTTTCGTCCTGGACCCTGCCCATCAGCAGCTGGGAGTAGCCCAAGATATAATGCAGGGGATTGTTAATCTCATGGGTGACCCCTGCGATAAGTTCACCCAGGGAAGACAGTTTTGCAGTATGAACGACTTGCTGCTGTGCTTGATCCAACTTAAGGCTCTTTTCTGTGACTACTTGCTGGAGCTTGAGGGCCTCTTCTTTGGCCTCTTTAAGTAGCCTTGCGTTTTCCACGGCGAAGCTGAGATGGTTGAGTAATGTAGTCAAGAAATTCAGATCCGACTCGGTAAAAGCCTCCTGATTCCCTTTTTTTGATAGGTTGAGCACCCCGATGACCTGTTCACTGGCCCGAAGGGGCATACAGATGAAAGACGGGTTCTCATATTTTGGGTTGTTAGGCTTCCTGAAAACAGGGTCTTGCTCCACATCTTCCACTAGCAACGCCTCCCCGGTCTGGGCGACATAACCGGCGATGCCTTCACCCAAGCGAACGGTTGTACTGTTTACAATGGATTCTTCCAACCCAACGGCAGCGGCAATGTTGAGGAACTGGTTTTCTTCGTCAGGGAGCATGATGGAGCCGATCCTGGCGTTCACTGACTTCATGGCGCGGTTGAGAACGGTGTTGAGGAGTTCCTTGATCTCGGTCGCCAGGGCGACAGTCTGAGCAGTAGCATTCAGCATCTCTTGAAGCTCTTCAACTTTTTTTCCCAGGATAGAGTTTTGGGCGTTGAGTTCCTCCCTTGTTTCTTTGAGAGTTAGGTGCGTTCGGATTCTCGCTTTTACCTCCGATGCATTAAATGGCTTGGTGATGTAATCCACCGCTCCAACTTCAAACCCCCGAGTTTTATCATGGGTTTCGTCCTTTGCGGTGAGGAATAAAACAGGTATCTCTTTCGTTTGAGGTGCAGCCTTTAGCTGAGTACACACCTCGAAGCCATCCATCTCAGGCATCATGATGTCAAGAAGGATCAGATCTGGAATGTGTTTTTCGGCATAATCGAGTGCCTCCGGTCCATTTCGAGCAATTTCCATTCGGTAATCGTTCTTTAGTGTGTGAACCAATAAATCGACATTTTTGGGGCTGTCATCGACAATCAGGATCAAAGGCTTAGCCTCTTCCATTGTTTTCTCCTTCATTATAGCCAGGCTGCCATAAAGGTTGGGCGCGAAATCAACAGGACGCCAAACTTCATGCACTCCAGAGTTCTACATTTTCATGGTTATTGAATGAGCAAAAAAGATGCCAATCCCGCAGATTGATCGGCCATATGGGGAGAAATAAGGCGGTTTTTATAAAAGTTTTGCTTTTATTACCTGAATTTCACATGAGGTAATTTAGTGGGATTCTGAATTCCTAAGATAAATGCCATGTTGCAGTAAGATTTTCGCGCCGCAATAGGTATTTCATGCAAAATTCAGATTGTGGAATCAGGAGAAATCCGGATAAACATGGGAATCACGGTGAGAAAATGAAGAAAGCAACAAAATTGTCGGAAGGGTCCCGCATTTTTTCCCCTCGAAATCATTTCTTGGCAAAACCATACTTATCCATTTTGTAGGACAGGACCCTTTCACTTATTCCCAATGCCTTTGCCGCGCGAGCCTTGATCCATTCATTTTGATCGAGTGCCTTTCGGATCATCCGCATCTCAACCGCAGCCACAGCCTGGGGAAGAGTTCCTGTATGTTCATTTGAATGGGGCGTTTTTTCGGAGGGAAGATCGCTCAATTCGAGCGGAAGATCAGCGATTCTGATCATGTTTCCCTCGCACATGGCCACCGCACTCTCAATCGCATTTTCGACTTGTCTCACGTTACCCAGCCAGGAATATCTTTGCATGAGTTTCATGGCCTCAAGAGAAAGGGTCTTAATATCTTTATTGTTGATTTGAGTATAGAACTTCAGGAAATGTTTGATTAATAGAGGAATATCTTCGGGATGATCCCTGAGCGGCGGCATGGTAATATTGATAACACTTAACCGGTAAAAAAGATCCTCACGGAAATGTCTCCTTTTCACCAGGTCTTTCAAATCCTTGTTGGAGGCGGCGATCAGCCTGAAATCCGATCGCAAGGACTTCTGACCGCCCACCGGCTCGAATTGTTTTTCCTGAAGCACCCTGAGCAATTTAACTTGAATGTTCAAGGGAATATCGCCCACCTCATCCAGAAAAAGAGTCCCCTGGTCGGCTAGTTCAAATCTTCCCTTATGATCCCTGTGGGCATCTGTAAAAGCCCCTTTTACGTGTCCGAATAATTCACTTTCCAGCGTTCCCTCTGAAAAGGCGGAACAATTCACAGCAATGAAGGGTCCTTCCTTCGAGAGCCCGTTGTAATGGATTGCCCTTGCTGCCAATTCCTTTCCGGTCCCGGTCTCGTCGGCAATGAGGACGTTGGTGGACGTTTGGGAGGCCTTGTGGATATTTTTATACGCCTCCTGCATGGAAGGACTTTGTCCGATCAGATTGTCAAAATTGTATTTGGCCTGAACTGCCTCTCGGAGCTCGGTTAACTCCCTTTTGACGTGCTCCATATTCAACGCCTTCTGGGCCGCTAAAACGATTTCCTTTGGATCGAAGGGCTTGGTCAGATATTCTACCGTCCCTAACTTGAGGGCCTCCATGGTGCTTTCGATGCTTCCATAGGCAGTCATCAGGATGAAAGGAATGTCCCGTCCTTCTTCCCGGAGAGCTCGTAGCAGTTGCACGCCGTCCAAGTTGGGCATCATGTAATCCGAAATGATCAACTCCACCGGATTATTGTCTATGGCCTTTAAGGCCTCAATGCCGTCATTGCAAATATCCACTTCAAACCCGTGCTTCTCCAGGCTGAATCGCATCAGTTTTTGGAATTTAGGATCGTCGTCGACGACCAGAATTTTTGGATTTCCTGCCATTTACTAATCCTTGCAGCCCAAACAGTTATGACACTACCAAAATAAACAAAACGAGAATCACAGAAGATATTCTTTTATTCATACACAAATTCAACTCGTTCCAAATAATTTGAAAGCGTATCCAGGTTCTTCTGGATCGTCTCCCCGTCCAAGGCCTGGGCAGCCTTCTCAAGGCCCCCGCCCATGTCAGTAATGACGTCAAGACCGCAACTCCCTCCGATCCCCTTCATGTCGTGACCCAGCTTACGAATAGTCTCAAAATCATTCTTTTCCAGAGCGTTCCTCATAAACCCGACCTCTTCTTTCCAATCCTCAAGAAATCCGGAAATTAGATCCTCGAGGTCAGGGTCTGCATGAACGCTGATCTTTTCACCCCGTTCAGTTTCATTGCTGTTTGACATCGCTCCCCCCTCGGTCAATATCATTTGGAGATTCTTTGAAGCTCGCGGCGCCTCTTCCGATTCAACTGGAAGTGGGTAGCCACGTCCTTTAGGCCCGGTAATAAGGGATTGGTAAAGAGATACCAGAGTGCAGGCATTAGAAGTTATCACACAAGACATGGTATTGTCAGTACCAAATCAACCCTGGCGCAATTCAGTAGTGGGCAAACTGATGGTGAAGAAAATCAAAAATGAGGGTCTTTCAGAATGGCTTGTTTCTAGGGCATGTGGTTAAGCGGCATGAAAGCTTAGGAGTCTGGTCGGGACTATCACGGCTGTGCTGCCGACATTTTATTTGTGGGGCGAGATGGGGTCCCATTGTTCAGGCCAGCGTACTTACGGATAGCCGCCAAAAGATCCGCCTTAAAGATCGGTTTGGTCATATGGGCATTGCAGCCCGCCTCAAGACTCTTTTGTTCATGTTCACTAAATGCGTGGGCGGTCAAGGCGATGATCGGCGTCGCCTTGGCCTGTATTTCCGTTTCCCATTGCCTGATCTTAGCGGTGGCCGTGTACCCATCCATCACCGGCATTTCAATATCCATTAGCACAAGATCATAATGACCGGCCTTGAACTTTTCTAAACCTATTTCACCGTGTTCAGCTATGTCTATTTTATAGGGCTGTTGTTTCAGAAATGCCTGGATAAGAACTTGGTTTTTTTTGTTATCCTCGACCAGTAGGATATGCATCGGACTCAGCTGTTCGAGAATAGCGGGTTTTATAACCTCGGGGCGTAGCTTGGCTTCGGCCCTTTTTTGGCCCAGGGCGGCCAACATCGTCTCTTTGAGGTCGGACCACTTGACAGGCTTGAGCAAATAAAAGGATACACCAAGCTCTTTGCTCCTCGCCTTTACCGATTTGCTGTCGTCTGAAGTGAGCATCATAACGACCGAGCTGGAAAGCTCGGGATGTTTTTTGATACAATCCGCCACCTGAAATCCGTCCATGCCCGGCATTCGGGAGTCGAGCAGGACAAGGGCGTAAGGATCGCCCGCATTCCTGGAGCGTCTTATTTCCGTGAGACCCCCTTCACCATTCTCTTGTTCCGATACAACAGCGCCCCATCGTGAAAGCATCTTAGAGAGAACCGCACGGTTTGCCGTGTTATCATCTATGATCAAGGTCTTCACGCCGGTCATATTCGCTTCAGGGGCCGGAACATGCGCTTCTCCTGTTTGAGTCTCGAATCTTGCCGTAAAATAAAAGGTGCTCCCCTGTCCCACCTTGCTTTCCACCCACATGCGCCCACCCAGGCAGCCCACCAGCCGGCGCGAGATAGTCAGACCAAGCCCGGTGCCGCCGTACTTCCGGGTTGTTGAGGAGTCAGCTTGAGTAAACCGGTCAAAGATGGCTTTTCTCTTGTCCGGGGGTATGCCGATCCCTGTGTCAGACACGGAGAATAACAACTCGACAGTCCCAACTGCATTCTCCTCCGAATCTGAATCCCCACCATTGCTTATTGTTTCCCCCCAGTCCCCCTGATTCCTCACCTCGACAAATACCTCTCCTTTTTCGGTGAATTTAGTGGCGTTTGCGATCAGGTTGGATAGAATCTGACCAAGGCGGACCGGGTCACCGAGAAGATGCGTCTCAACCTCAGGCCCGATCCACTTCAGCAGCTCGAGGTTTTTCTGGTGGGCGTGAAAGGCCTGGATCTCACACGTACTATTTATGACCTTCACAAGATTAAAGGGATTTTTTTCAAACTCGATTTTTCCGGTCTCCACTCTTGAAAGGTCGAGGATATCATTTATAACTCTAAGTAGGTTTTCTCCAGAGGAGCGGATTGCCTCGATAAACCCTTTTTGCTCATGAGTTAAGGGGGTGTCCCTGAGCAGGTCGGTCATCCCGACGATGGCAGTCATGGGCGTGCGAATCTCGTGGCTCATGCTGGCCAAAAACTCACTCTTGGCCAGATTCGCGGCTTCAGCCTGTACCATTGCCCCTTCTAATTCTTTTGTTCTTACTTTTACTTTTGCTTCCAATTCTTCCTTACTTAACAGGGACAGTCTTTCTTCTTCCAATAACCCTTCCGGTAGGTTTCTGAGAATTTCAAAGAAGATTGGAACATGTCCGTATTGCTTTTTGACAGACAGGTAGCTGTGACGAACGGCTTCCTCAGCCAGCGATGGAGAAGTGAGTTTGGTGTATAGTGAAATGATTCTCGAAAAAAGGTTGCAGAAGATTCTGCACAGCATTACAGGTCGATCGTCTCTAGGTATTCTCTTAATATTTTCTAACAGAGGTTCAAAATCAACAGTCTCATCCTCTTTAAGCTTGCAATCTTCAAATAGTACGGAATTATAATCAAAGTAATCACCTAGGACCTTTCTAATCATTCCCTCCCCCATAGCATGCTTACAATTCACCAAAAGCATATTCATCAAAGTTGAACAGATTCTGGCAGCAGCTATGTCATCCCTCAATAGGGGAACAGCCATTTCTTCGATTGTTTCTGATGGTTTTTTTTGGCTTCGGTCGGAGATCCACCCGCCTACTGCGAAGCATGCAAAACTTATTGACCAAGTAATGGCATTAAGCAAATTTAACCAATCAAAGGCTAATCCGCTTCGAAACATGTCCAATAGATGAAATGGCAAACCGATGAATAGAAGAATTGTCACGCCAAAAAAGAAAAACTTTTCCGGCTTTAGAATGAAAAAGGCCCTTAAAAAGGAGATATGAAATACTTTTTGGATATTAATTCCGCGAACGACCACTCCGGAAACCAATGAAGAAAATGCTAATAGCCACAGGAATTGTGCAACGAGGCGTGTGGTTGGAGAAGGGAAGGAAAAAACTTGTATATTGAAGAGAATGATGACGACAGCGAAAGTGCCGGCGCCTGTTGCCATAAGTTTGAGATATAAAGGTCCCTTTGAAAAATAGGCAAGCCTCAAAGCAAAGTAGGTGAAAAGAACGAGAGATATCAGGCTGATAATGCCCGGAATGGTTAGGATATTCTCAATGAGATTCAATTTACTCCGCTTCCCTTCTCTCTATCCCCCTCTGACAATACAAGTGAGAGATCTGCCCCAATAGCAACTGTGCGAGGCAGATTGGAGTAAAAGTTTGGATAAGATTGAAGTCAATGTTTAGGGTGTAACTAAATCAATGCACCAACTATTACGGGATTTCAATGAATCCTTAGAAACGATTTAGGGGCAGGATGCCCCAAATGTTTTTATTATATTCAGATTGATGAAAAGAGGCATCTCATTGACATTGGCATGTTCCCATCATTGCCACCTCGCCTTCCTCCAATGTGTCAGGATTCACTGATATCAGGAGGATGCAATTCTTCTCCTCGCATGACCTCCTGATCTTCTCCAGCCAGTCTATTGCCCTGTCAATGCCGTTAGTCAATCTGATTTCATCAAAGCAATCGATGAGTATAACAGGTTGCAGTGCTTCATTTAAGAAATAGGAAATCACCGATTCCAACGCATCAAGATCTTTGGGAGAAACCGTATTATCATTCTCTTTAAATGTCACCCAAACAATGGGTGTGCGTGTCAATCCGTATGACTCTCTCACTTTTTCAGGATGCAACTTGCTCAAGCATAAACCATAGCTGCCATTCAAAAGTTGATCGGCGAAGATTTCATAGCTTTTGTCTAATCTTACTTCTTTGATGCTGTAACTAAGCCCTCTCTCAAGAATATGCTTTTGTTTGGTTTCTTTAGTATCTTCAGGTCCAAGCTCGACAGTGAATAGCTTGTGTTTCAAAATCGCATAGAGGGTGCAAATGGTCAGTATGATACTCAGCGAAGATCCAAATTCGGGTAATTGAATGTTAAGAACGGGAAAAGCTATATTTGTCGCTGTGGCGGTTACCAAAAAAACAGTTGTACCCATGAGTATAGGTTTTGCTTGTCTTCTCACCAAGGTCGAGGCTTTTTTTTCAATGCCGACAATGGAATAGATCGTGAGGAGATAGGCCAGAAAATAGTAGAGAAAGAATACCCAAGCGATACTGCCTGGTATGCTCGTATATCCCCAGCTTCTTTTCACGACCTCCTGTTCGTAGATCAAATCCGTGGTTAGAAATAGGTGTAGGAATATAATGGCAGGTAGATAAAGAAATGCATAGATGTATTTCCTATCGAGAAAATTTTCGTTTCTTGTGAGGAGCAATACAAAATGCAGGTAGAGGCTGGCCATAAAGCACCATCCTATGCCTCCTGCCCTCATCCACAAATAGGCAACTTCAGGGCTATCAACAATTCTGTGACCAAACTCAGACAGGCCCCATACTGCCAAAGAGAATGCAAAAAGCGAAAATACCCGATTTAGTAGCATTCTCGGGCCCTTAAAAAGAACATAAGTTCCCAGAATGATATTAAAGATGCTGGTCACAAGCGATTGAATAGCCCAGGGATTCACCGTTATATAAGCCCTATTTCTTTACCCACTTCGTAGAAAGCCCCTAAAGCTCGGTCGATCTGCGATTCTGTATGAGTCGCCATAACGGTAGCCCTCATTCTGGCTTTTCCCTGTTGTACAACGGGCCATATTATGGCGGGGACCATGATTTCTTTTTCAAAAAGCATTCTCGACGCCTTAATGCATTTTTCCTCATCACCGATATGGATTGGGATTAGTTGCGTTTCGCTTTCCATCGTATCAAACCCCATGTCTTCGAGTCCCTTTTTAAGGTGACGGACATTTTTCCACAAAGATGTTCTTAAATCAGGCGTTTCCTGAATAATCTTTAGGGCAGCCAATATACCACAAGCTTGCTCCGGTGGTAGGGAGGAGGTGTATACAAAAGATGAGGCTCGTGCCTTTAACACCTTAATGAGTTCGGGTGATGATGTTAGATATCCTCCCAATGCCCCAACCGCTTTGCTAAGGGTACCCATAGTTATATCTACTTTTCCCTCAACCCCGAAGTGCTCTGCGGTACCTCTTCCATTTTCGCCGATCACACCTGTAGCATGGGCGTCATCTACCATTACCATGGCATTGTACATTTGTGCCAGTTGCAATATTTCAGGCAAAGGGGCCAAATCTCCGTCCATGCTAAATACGCCATCAGTAATGATGAGTTTGCGCTTATCTTTATTTCTCCTAAGAATTTTCTCCAGGTGATTCATATCTTTATGCAAATAGGTCTTCGTGGGAGATCTGCTTAGCCTACATCCGGCCTGGATGCTTTGGTGACTCAATGCATCGATTATGATGAGGTTGTTGTCATTCTCAATGGATGGAAAATCGTAGACATCAAAGCTGTCCATGATTCCGGGTATTGCACCTATATTGGTCATGAAGCCTGATAAGAAAAGCACTGCGGCAGGCTCATCCTTAAAATCAGCTATTGCCGTTTCCAAATCTTCCAGGAGTTGCAGGTTTCCTGCGATCAATCTAGAATCGCAAGTTCCTATCCCGTATCTTTCTACCCCCTCTATGGCTGCTTTTTTTACTTCGGGATGGATAGAAAGGCCAAAATAGTTATTTGAACAAAGACATAAAAACATCTTACCCTTAATTTCAAGCTCAGGGTAAGGCACCTCTTTTATGGTTCTTGAATTTGGATATAAGTCCCTTTCCTCAATTGCGTTCCACAAGCTGCTTATGTATTCCATTTCTATACCTCATCCATTTTTTTTATGTCAACAGAACCCCCAATAGACCCTCACGACTCCACAACCAGATGATCCAAGATCTTATCGATCATCTTCGAGTGACGAACCTGCGTCTTCTAATAAAAACGGTTGTAAATCCGGGAGGGAAGCGCCTCGGCCTTGCCCTCAACTCATTGATCTTGGAAAACTCTATGCAAAGGCTTTTAAAGGCGCGATGCCTACTTCCAGTTTCGGCGAGAATTTTAACTTCTTCCCGGCCAATGAACTGTCCATAGACTGAAATTCTAGTTAGGATAAGGGCAAGAAAGATGCCAACCTTGAAAATCGATCCGCTGGGGTGGGAAGAGCAATGTATGTCTTTAGAATGTTTATTGTAATTGAGTCAGAAGGGTATTCCGGCATGACCATGGATGGTTGTGAATTAATATAGAACCAGACAACAATATTGTTGGGAGCCGACAATATTGTTGGCTCGTTTATTAGGAAATCATGTGATTAGCGAAAGAATTGGATATTGAGGCCAGGAGCCTAACCGTGATGGGCAAGCGCAAGGGGGTATACTACATACCCATTTTGTACCCCCTAAAATCCTCCTTGAATTCATTAAAAAAGGAGGTTTAACTAGCACATTCCAACCGCCGGAGTAGACTCTACTTTTACGCTGCCAAAAATCTAATATCACTGACTTAGATTTTCCTTTAAATGCCTAAAATATTTACCATTATCGGAAAGAGCTTCCCCTCAAAATATACTGGATAGCAAAAACCTTTAAAGAAAGGAGATCAGAATGAAAAAGCACAAAGAAACGAAAAAGGTGATCATTGCTGCATTGATCCTCGCCATTGCCATTTTTGTCTTCCCCCTCAGTTCTTTTGGTGAAGGGGAGGATGGTTGTATTATTCGGAATGAAGGGGATATTGAGGGCTTGGTTTTTCCCCTTGGCGGATTGGCACTTGATATCCCTGTGAAGAATCTAATGGGGCAAGATGGGGATACTATCACCATTAACGTATCATTTGTGGTCGTGTATGCCGGGGGTAAAGAGGTGGGGACCCTAACCCCGGCAGGTCAATTCATCTACGAGGCCAGACTTCCGAGAGTTTGGCAAGGTGGCGTTTTGGATCCGGAACTTCCACCACCCTTGCCGAACCTTCGCATAATACATGCCATAACACCTGATGAGAATGTGTGGACGTTTGCATTCAGAAGGGCCAAATTATTCGAATACTTTATAGATGATGAACAAATACCCAGTGATTTATGTAGCTTGGACGACCCTTTGGGCCGAATCTACGTGCCCCTGGACGCAGTGGATCTTTTCTTTATGGTCAGAAAAGCCCGATTGATTTTGGTCAATGGGATCCCTCCGAAGAAAAACCAACCGAAATTTGATCTTACATTGAAGATCGAACAGGGCGATCTTGAATCTGTCGAGGTGTTATCACCTCCGCTCACTGCTCCATAGCAGAATGGCTCACGGACTCTTCTCCTCCCCGATCCTCCCGGGGAGGAGAAGAAACTTTTCGCCATTATATTTCCGTCCCCATACGCTCCAATAGGACCCATATCGCTTCAATCCAATCAGATTAAGTGTCTTGCACCATACCGGCATAGTTCTTGCTGAAACTAAAGATATTGTCGTTTTTCATTCTCCAAAACATCAAAACTATTAGAATCGCAAACTCACTAGCGCTCGCGAAGAATTCTTGAGGGGCGCCACAAATCGAAAAATTTTGCATTCGTTCGGACTAGAGCCATGAAGAAAAATAATCATAAGCGATTGCGCATCCTTGCCGTCGATGACGAAAAGATGATGCTGGATAATTACAGGGAAGCCCTTTCTTTCCTGAGCTCCAAGTATGAGTCGGAATATGATTTCGATGTGGTACTGTGTCAACAGGGTGATGAGGCGGTTGAGGCTGTCAAAGAGGCAATAAATAGAGACGACCCCTTTGCCGTTGTTTTTCTCGACCTGAAGTTGCCGCCGGGGCCGGATGGCCTATGGACTGGAGAACAAATCAGGAAGTTGGATCCTTACGTCAATTTTGTCATAGTTACGGGGTTTTTTGAGGTTGATCCCCAGGAAATAACTCTGCGAATCCAACCTGAAGACAAAATCCTCTATGTTCAAAAACCCTTTCATATACAAGAACTCCGGCAATTCGCTGCAGCGCTCGGAGCGAAATGGCAATCGGAGATGCTCCTCAGGAAGGCCAATGCGGCTTTGGAAGAAAAGGTCAAAGAGCTGGAACAGAGTCAGAGGGACCTATTAGACAATAAATCGGAATTGGAGAATGCAAACACCCAGCTATTGGAAACCAACAATGCACTCTCCGTGCTCGCGAGGAATTTGGATAGAACCAGGAAGGAATCTGAAAGACAAATCATTGAGAGAACGAGGACCCTCATTTTTCCAATCATTGAAAGGCTTCAGCATGATAGAAACCTTGAAGGACATAAAACCGAGCTGGATCTGTTGGAAAGCTATATTGAAGATTTGAATTCGGATTTGGCCAATGACATAAAAATGGCCGCCTCCCTGTCCACAACCGAGCTGAGGATCGCTTCAATGATTAGAAACGGCATGTCGAGTGAAGAAATAGCCAACCACCTCTACATTTCTTCAGCCACCGTTAAAACCCACCGAAAAAACATAAGAAGAAAACTTAATTTGCGGAATTCAGGCGTCAATCTGAAGGTCTATTTAGCCTCCGAAATGGGTGAGGCGTAGCCTTTCACAAAATTCTATCGGTTGAGATTCCAGTCGTAGTAGATGTATTCGAAGCGGAGATATTCTCTGTTCTTCCTCAGGAACCGCCGGGCATGGTCATCAGCAAGATAGTCGAAGATAAAGTCTATCACCCCCAGTTTTCCGCCAAAGTCTTTTTCGTACCAACGGAATATTTCCGACAGGAGAAGTTTTCCTTCCTCCGGCAACGTAACCACCTCTGAAGAATTCACAAAGCTCCTGGAGGCCTCTTCCAGTTGCTCGTTGATGGTCCGGGGATCGTAGTATTCAATTGGTGCACAGGAACGGGAGCCGCATACCAGGGCAAAGTGAATGCGAGGGTCCACCGGTGTGACTATCCACCTCTTGCGGGGATCCTTTGGACCAAATTGTTTAAAGGGACGGAACCAGGGACGGGTATTCCCTCGGAGGATACCGTGTTCCATATCATCGGGCGTATATAGCCGGCCGCCAATCTCATAACCCACGTGACTGAAAAAATCTGCGATTTCCTTCACAGACTGTTTAATCCCCATGCTTGCAATGCCGTCGACAACGACGGTGTTGTATAGATTAACCCAAAAGGCGATCTTCTCTTTGCGGCCAAGCAGCAGGGAAGGGTCAAATTTGTGCAAACCATTTGTGAGAATTCGATAGTAATGAAACTCATCCGATTCCTTGAGAGCCTGATAATCCACCAGGCCCCGGGCCGTGTCGTAGAACTTGTCCCGGAGCCCCCGAATGCTGCGCATAAGTTCCCCGCCCAGGTCCTCAGGCCGGACATCAGGGAGTTCTTGACCATTATTCAAAACAACAACAGACGAGACGGCAGCTTTTGCTCTCTCGGCAAATTCTAAGCCAATACTTTTCTGCGACTCGTAGAAATCTTTCACAAGGTCGATGAAAAGGGCCGCGGTCCAACTGAAGTTGTCCGTTCCATATCCTGTACCGTCAAAGGAATCGAAGTATTCATGGAATCCAAAACGAATAGGCAGTTGGAGCAGGTCTTTCTGGAGGGAGTCGGCCTTCAAAGTGTATCCGTAACGCCTCAGGCCCTGGGCCAACATCCAGTTGATATTAATCCAGACCGGTCCTCGCCAGTAGTTTGAGCGGTCAAAGCCCTCTTTCCGGGTATCGTAGTTCGGGATAGTAAAGCAGTTGCCCTGATGAAGTGCGCAAAATGACGCGGAGTTAAGCCTGTCGTATATCCTCTTTGCCTGTTCGCGCGTTGCGGCCCCCGCGTAAAGAGGCATAAAGCCCGCTGCGGTGTCTACCTCGCACGTTCCTCCGCCCACCAAATCATAGGCGTCAAAGATCCCGTGTTCCTCATGCCAGAGTTTGCCGCGGATAGCTGTTGTCGTTTTCTCAGCCCAGGCATTTGGTTGGTCCGGGTTCTCCCCGATGATCTCGGCGATTCGTGCCAATGATTCATTGGCTCGGCAGAGGACCGAATTGAAAAGGGGGTCCTGGATGAGGAACGGGCACACCTTCTGGATTTGCAACTCGTCGTAGTTATTTTGGCGAAAGAGATCGACCAGGAAAACGTAGCGATCATAATCATCGTCACTGGGCCGCATGGATGGATCCACCCCATGCCCTAGATCCTTTCGTTGATAAGAAGGCAGGGAGGCCTTATCGATTTTCATGCGTTTGAGGGGGCCATCCCAGGTGGGGGAGTTGTCGATTCCCGACTCCCAGGGGTGACGTAAATAGACCAACCCCTCATCCTTTGGGTCCCGTTCCCTGTAAAGATAGGCGTGCAGGGCCAGAAGTTTGGGATAGATGAGTTCCAGGAAAGGCCGAACAGTGCGGGATCTTTTTGCATTAAGGTAGATTTTTTCCACGGCGATGGCGTGGACCGGGGGCATGGTGATCCCGGAAGTGAGCTTTTCATTTGGGGCGCTGGGTGAACGTTCGGTTTGCCAGAAATCCGGCTCCGGGAAGTAATGGCCCAGGGCGTTCGGGTTGAAAACAATTTGGGGCACCATGCCGTTTTTCCACTGGGCATCGAAAAGGGTCTCGATTTCCCGTATGGCCCGGCGGGTGTCATAGTGGGATCTTCCGATGGCAATAAAACCCGAATCCCAGTTCCACTGGTGGGGGTAGAGGGATGGCGACGGTTTCGTGGATGTTCCCAACCAATTGTTGTTAAGTATCTGTTTTGCCTTCTCCACATGATCCGCAAATATTCGTGACACCGTTATCTCCTTAACAATATAAATGGCGCCGAAAGAGAGCTATTTCTCACGCCCAACTCATTGCATCATGGCTATAGGAAAAAACAGAACAAGAGAGGAGTCCTGACCCTGCCGAATGATTAGAACAAAATCCTCCGAAATCCTTACACTTTCACCAGTTATTAAGACCGTTCCCTTTTCTCAAGAAGGGCCCCGGGCCGGGGCCCCTTGCTTCCAAACTTTTCGTGAAGGACGTCGAGGGCTATGTTAAGGTCTTTCCTTTTCTGGGATGATTTGGCTCGTTCAAAGAGGGATAGCTGGGCCTCAAAATCACTATGGTTCAATTGCGAAAGAGATACGCCCAGGAGCCTGACCCGTCTTCTTCCTACCGATGTCTTATTCAACAGATCACAGACCGTCCTATAGATCTCCATGCCGTCATCCGTTGCTTCGGGGAGCGTCGAAGCACGCGTGATCAGGACAAAGTCATGGTATTTGACCTTCAGGGTGATTGTTTTGCCCACGGCACCCATGCGACGCATTCGACGGGCAACGCGATTGGATAAAGACAGCAATTCCTTCTTTGCCGCGTCCACGCCAAGAATATCTTCGTTAAAGGTCTCTTCATGGCCAATGGATTTGGCTTCGTGAGAGGGTATGACCTCTCTCTCATCAACACCTTGGGCCAGTTGATGCATTTTGACGCCCCATTTGCCAAACCTGTGTTCTACCAGCTTAACCGGTAATCGGCTCAAGTCATTGAAGGTCTTGACATTCAAGGCGCGCAGGACTTCCTGGGTCTTTTTTCCCACCCCCCACATCTTGCCAATAGGAAGGGGATCCAAAAAGGCCTTTACATTGTCGGGGGGCACGATGGTAAGTCCATCGGGCTTTTCCAGATCTGATGCGATCTTTGCCAGGAACTTGTTTGGGGCCACGCCGGCAGAGATTGTGAGCCCGGTTTTGTCCACGACCATCTGTTTGATCTTTTTCGCAATGTCAATAACCGAGCCGAAGAGCCTGGCAGAACCGGTTACATCCAGAAAGGCCTCATCAATGGAGAGGGGTTCAACAAGGGGGGTGAAGAGACGAAATATCCCAAACACCTCCCTGGACACTTCCCTATAACGGGACATCCGGACGGACATGACAATGGCTTGGGGACAGAGGCGCGTGGCTGTTGCCATGGGCTGTGCAGAATGGACGCCGTACTTGCGGGCTTCGTAGGAGGCAGAAGAGACTACGCCCCTCGTCCGGCTACCGCCGACAATAATCGGTTTTCCCTTGAGTTCAGGATTATCCAGCACCTCCACAGCGGGATAAAAGGCATCCATGTCAAGATGGATGATATTTCTTAGCTGGTTGGATTTGTCCATAACTTACGTGTAACAGTTCAGCCACCAAGGCACAAAGGCACGAAGAAGAGATAGGAACTATAAAACTTTGACAAGAAGAGAAGAATGAATACTTGAAACCCTGAAAAACTGTAGAGGCAGCATATACGGTTTATCAAAAATGGCACTAAATGAATTATACTTTAATCTTAGTGTCTTCGTGACTTTGTGGCTGAACTGTTACGAAAAACTCCCTGAAACTCAGGAGAAGATATTCAGTCTGAAAATGGCAAACAATACCACAATGAAGACGGGTTGGTGAATTAGATAGATCTTCAGTGAATGTTTGCCCATGAATTCAAGTGGCTTGGTCAGAGGATTTCCTTTTAGCGGTATTTGGTGAAACCCGATCGATTCGAGGAAGATACCGAGCAGAACCACCCCAAAATAGGGATAAAGAGGAATATAATCCACCGGCTCAACACCCAACCAATCCTTAATAGGAATCAAAGTCGGCTGCCAAAGTATTCCCGAACCCAGAATAAGGAGGGAGAAGAAAAGAGACAGTCTGGGTCTTTTTACAAAAAAGACTCCGATCACACTACCTGCGGCAATGCAATGGAGGACGCCGAAGAAAATGAAGTTTCCGGGAATAAGGACATAGGTCACGATGGTGATGACCAGGGCCCATGCCCCTATCAAGAGGAATCGTTTTCGGAGGTGATCCCATCGGATGCGGCTTTTGTGAACAAGGGCTAAACCGATACCCGCACAGACAAGAAAGAGTGAGACAATGAATTTTGCAAAGGCAAGCCAATAGGGGTGGCCGAGGAAGGTGATCCCGGCCAATCCAAAAAATCCAAGATCGAAAATGAAGTGGAAGAAGATCATCAACAGGACGCCCAGACCCCGGATACAATCAATCAGGATAAAACGTTTGTTTTGGTATCCTACAGATTTTCTATTTGATTTCATAAACCCGAGTCGTTCTCTCTATCGTCTCCGGCGAACCCGATAGCATTTTGCAGGCTAAAAGGCGGTGACCTTAGTCTAAGGATTTTGTCTATTATAGAGGAAGACAGCAAAGATCTGAAGCAGGATCCTTGATCCACCATATTATGTCATGTGCGGTAGATTTTATATATCGTTACTGCGGGAGTTCATGGGTATTTGGAGGGTATTCAGGAGAAAGAATATAGGAACATCCGCCCGCTTTACTAATCTGAGGATGCTTTTCAAAAGGCTAATCCGTTGTAGGATATACAACTTTGAGGATGTGTGGGATGGCTGTGTAACTGGGGCGGATCGCTGCGGCATGCAGCATGATCCGCCCCACTATTTTTCCATCAACTAATAGGCTTCTTCATAGGCCAGATCTTCTTCAGTGACCTTGCCTTTGAATAGGTTGTAGGTCCATATCTGATAGGCAAGGACAATGGGCACAAATATGAGCGCAACAACGAGCATGATCTTCAAGGTCAATGGGCTTGAGGATGCGTTTTGAACTGTAAGAGTAAATTTGGGATCCAGGCTTGAAGGATACATGTTCGGATACAAGCCGATGATTCCAAAAAAGGTGGCGCCAATGATGGTAATCGCTGATGAAAACCACGCCTTCCAATAATTTCCTTTTGAGAGAAAAAACCTTATCCCCAGCAGGGCCAGGACCGTCATTGCGATGAAGATAAAAAGGATGGGATTGGCGAGGTAGTTGCTATAGAGATTGGTGGCAAAGGCGGATGCAATTAGAAAGATCACGGCGACAACTAAGAGCACAGGCCAAAGCCTTTTAGCCGTGCTGGCAGCCCGGCTATGCAGCTCCCCCTCACTCTTGATTGCAAGCCACAGACTGCCGTGCACCAAAAAGAAGAGCAAGAAGAGTACACCGCCCAAAAGCCCGTAGGGATTGAGAAGGGTGAACAGGGTTCCATGATACACACCATCCTGGTCAATAGGCAGACCCCGGAACAAGTTGGCGAAGGCAGCGCCGAGAAGAATTGCGGGTAGAAGGCTCCCTACAAACATACAGGTATCCCAGAGTTTTCGCCAACGAGGATCATCGACTTTGTTCCGGAACTCAAAGGATACACCTCG
>CAYWMP010000037.1:0-37764 GCA_964459445.1 uncultured Desulfobacteraceae bacterium | reverse complement strand
GCCTTAACGGATCCGGAGTAGATCCGAATATAAGTCATCTTCCTCCCCTGATCCATTATCACCTTGAACGCCAACGCAGAAAAGGGGCCTTTGGGATCGGGCGGGCGCGACTCCTCTTTCCCGGAAGCAGGGACATGTCCTAATATCGGAGGCACTTCCAAGGGGGAGGGAAGATAATCAATAATGGCATCCAGGATAGGCTGAATGCCTTTATTTCGCAGCGCGGAGCCGCAGAAGATGGGAACGGCCTCCAGATTAATCGTCGCAGTGCGGATGGCCTTTTTGAGTTCCTGGAGGCTTATCTCTTCTTCGGACAGATATTTATCCATAAGGTTATCGTCTAAGTCGGCCAGCGTCTCCAGAAGTGTTTCTCGGTATTTGGCGGCTTCTTCGTGGATTTCTGCGGGAATCGGTACTTCCTCGAATTCCGCGCCAAGCGTCTCCTCTTCCCAGACAATGGCCTTCATCCTCAAGAGATCGATGATGCCCCTGAATTCATCCTCGGCTCCCCAGGGCAATTGCAGGACAAGCGCATTGGCCCCCAGCCTGTCCTGAATCATGGCGACGGCCCGGAAGAAATCGGCGCCGATCCGATCCATCTTATTAATAAAGGCCATTTTGGGGACTTTATATCTGTCGGCCTGATGCCATACAGTCTCAGATTGCGGTTCGACACCCTCCACGGCACTGAAAACGCCTAGGGCGCCATCCAAGACCCGAAGAGATCGTTCCACCTCAATCGTAAAATCCACGTGGCCGGGCGTATCTATGACATTTACGGTATGCCCGAGCCAATTGCAGGAGGTGACGGCGGAGGTGATAGTGATGCCACGCTCCCTTTCCTCCAGCATCCAGTCCATCGTGGCTTCTCCATTATGGACTTCGCCCATCTTATGCAGACGTCCGGTATAGTAAAGGATGCGCTCGGTAATCGTGGTTTTCCCGGCATCAATATGGGCGATGACGCCAATGTTGCGAGTTTTTTGTAGTTTTTTGTCTATCGCCATGTTTCTGCTCAATACTCCACCATACTCCCTTTGACACGGAGCGTAAATCTAAGGTATCTTGCTTTACCTGTCAAGGCCATCGAAGAAACCCTGATCGCCATCAAGGCATCATCTGTGGTGTTGCCTTCGATCGCTCCTCCCTGCGGCGTATTGCCCCTACGCCTCAGCAGTCGCTCCTTGGCGCCTAACATCTGATACCTTGCTGGGGATCAGGTAGAATATTTACTCAATTGACTTCATTAAAGAGTAATGCGTTAGATGGCGCATTTATGAGAAACTGAGAACATTGCAGAGCAGCACCGGTCAAAGGCTTAGGGAGATGTTCGATCTCCTATTCGATCACTTCGGCTCGCAAAATTGGTGGCCGGCCGATACTCCCTTGGAGGTCATGGTTGGGGCCGTCTTGACTCAGAATACAAACTGGAAGAACGTTGAAAAGGCGATTTTAAACCTCAAAGGAAAAAATCTTCTGTCGCTGGACGCGCTTTACGACCTGTCAGATTCTGAACTGGCCAATCACATTAAACCGGCAGGATACTACAATATCAAGGCCAATCGTTTACGGAACCTCATTAAATTCATTATCGATCAATACGAAGGGGATCTAGAGTCTTTCCTCAGCGAAAAGGATCATTCCCTTCGAGAAGGCCTTTTATCCGTCAAAGGCATCGGACCGGAAACGGCCGACAGCATCATGCTTTATGCCGCGCAATTCCCTGTCTTTGTCGTCGATGCCTATACCTACCGAATCCTATGGAGACACGGCATGGTCGACGAACAAATGAGTTATGATGAACTGCAAGTGTTTTTCATGGATCATCTCACCCAGGACACGTCATTTTTCAATGAATTCCATGCACTCATCGTGCTGACCGGCAAGGACTATTGCAGGTCGAAACCCCGGTGCAACCTATGTCCTTTGAAAGACTGGGGACCGACCTCGCCACATCGCGAGGCACTGGAAGACTGATAGGGCGGTAACCGCGGAGGTTTCTAGAGCTATATCTTTAGGTACCGGGAGAGAAGGAAGCCGCCAAATATTAACGCCCCTATAACGACAAAGCTTGTCCCAAAGGACCACACATCACCTATCATCCCGATACATAAGGGTACGGCGCCTCCACCCAAAAGAAATGCAAAGGGGACCGCCAGGGATACGGCCATATTGCGTATCTTTGCAGATCCCAGGGAAGACAGTGCAGCAAAACCCGCAGGGAAGAAACTAACGGCGAGCATAGGTTGAATAATGACCAGGGCGATCAACAAGAGAGTGGATGTGAGGCCTAGTAGCATCGTAGTCAGGGCGGTAAGAAAAAAGACGACGGCCATGGTGGATTTCGGGCCGAAACGGTCCGTGGCCCATCCTGAGACAAAGGCCAGACCGATACCAGGGAGTCTGGACAGCCCGACCAGCGTATTGGCTTGGGTTTGAGACATGTTGTGCTCTACCACAAGGAATAGGGGGAGCATGGTAAATATGCCAAGAGAACTGCTAATGGCCAGGGCAAATAGGACCGTAATGATCCAGAAAGCGGGCTGCGCGAGGAGCGTTTTAAGGTTCGTAATGCTGGGAGCTTCTCCGTAAAATTCACCCCCCTTGCCCATCTTCAAAAAGACCATACCGATAATAAAGGAAGTGATTCCCAGTGCAGCGACAACCCCTCTCCATGAGAACCACCCCAGAAGAAGTTCGGCGATCAATGGTGCCGCCACGAAGCTGATGTTTGGGGCCAGTTCATGAATAGCAATCGCCTTGCCCAATGCCTTGAGGGTATCAAAGAGGTTAGGGTGGCGATTCCAGAGGGAAGATAGATCCCCGCCGCCATCCCCACAGACTGCTGCTCATGGAAACACCCAACAGGGCCAGCCCGAGGGTCGTGGAAGAAAGCACAATGTTTGTTCTATGGGTCAGCTTCCAAGAGAAAAAACCGGAGCCGAGCAAGGTTGCAAAGTATCCTGCTGAGATCAGAAGGAATAGGGCGCCTGCCTCACCATGGCGTATGCCGAGATCATTTTCTATAGTAGGCATGAGTGGGGCTAGAATGATTCTGGATAGAAAATTCAGGCCGAATATCAACGTTAAAAAAAGGATAGGGCGTACATAGGGATAAAATGTATCGTCATCCCTGGGTTGATCCGTATTCAAATCCTGTGAAATAGAAGAATCGTTCATTGCCTTGTTTATGCGATCAGAGGCATCGATTAGGAAAAATAGGGTTCGTCTGAATATGCCGTAAGATCGGATTGGGATTCTCTTAGCAGATGAACGGGAGGAAAACAAATGAATTGGTTTCCTGAAGTTCTCTGATGCTGAACGAATCGGATGTATGTCCCTATATTGACTTCCCCAAGGGGGAATAATAGAGTGATTCCTGTGTGACCCGAGTAGGAAAGCCTTCGGGATTGGCCTAAAGGATCTATGTTATGAAATCTCCGATTAAAAAAATGGCGTACTCGGTGGGACTTGTCTTTCTGATGGTCGTGTTTCTGTCCATCGGATTTGGATACTATCTGGTAAGCCCGGGGAAAAAAGGCGCCCAGAGCAAGGTTTTTCTGGTCCGGGAAGGATCGACTCTGAGAGAAGTAACCCGAGATTTGGAGAAACAAGATCTCATTTCCAACAAAACCCTGCTATTGCTCTGGGCAAGGCTAAGGGGCTACGGAAAAATGATTAAGGCCGGGGAATACAGCCTTACTGCGGATATGCCGCCTGTCAAGATCCTGAACACACTCACAAGAGGCGCCATCATTACTCACCCGGTAACCATCCCCGAAGGATACACCCGAAAACAGATTGCCGTATTATTGGAATGGAAGGGACTGGTAAAAGCCAACGAGTTCCTCTCACTTACTCAGAATTCGGAAATTGCAAAGCGGTACGGCATTTCCGGAGATAGCTTGGAAGGTTACCTTTACCCTGACACCTATCATTTCGGCCGCGGCCTATCAGCCCATGCAATTATTGACACCATGGTGACGCATTTCATGGGAGTGATCGAACCCCTTAGGAAACGATTAGGCGATTCAGGGATGACCCTTAAAGAGGTGCTCATTCTTGCGTCTATTGTAGAGAAAGAGACCGGCAGCGGTGAGGAAAGACCCCTAATAGCCAGCGTTTTTCTGAATCGCCTGAAAAAGAGAATGCGTTTAGAAAGCGACCCCACGGTCATCTATGGCATTAAGGATTTTGACGGGAATTTAACCCGCAAACACCTGGCAAAGAAGACGCCCTATAACACTTATGTCATTCGAGGGCTTCCCCGGGGCCCCATAGCAAACCCTGGAATTGAGGCTATTCGGGCGGTTCTATACCCCGCCGTGACAAAATATCTCTACTTTGTGTCAAAAAATGATGGAACGCATTATTTTTCAAAGACCCTGTCGGAACACAACCGTGCCGTGAAAAAGTACCAGATGAAGAGGCGCAGAAGACAAAAAAAGTCGAGTTGAAACAATTGTTGTCTTGCAAACGAAGCCCCGCCTCAAACCCCTCCCTCTTATCCCATCCAATATATAGAAATCACTAAAAAATCTCGCAGAACACAGGGTGAAAACGAGCAAATAACCCCATCTAAAATAGCTATTGGATTTTAGAACAAAAACCTTGACAGCGGTTGTTGTATACAGTACACAATTACATAAAATCCTTCGCGCCTTACACTGCGATTCTTTCACCAAAATAGTAAAAAAATCTGACAAGCGTTGACAAAGTAAAGGTGTTATGAGTGTTCAGTAGTTCAGAGTTCAGGAGGGGCAGAGGCAAGGAACCAGTTTCTCTTTCCTGAACGCTGAATCCCTGAACACTTGCATTACCTAAGGCTTCGAATCAATGATAAAAGCTGATTCAAAGTCGAAGGAAATTTCAAATATGTTTGGCTAATGTTTTCCCTCCTTTTCCCCACCATGAACTAAAGAAAGGATTCCAATGGAACTATTCAAAAACCTCACTATTCTGTCCCTCGAGCAGGCGACGGTACTGCCCTATCTGACATTTCGATTGGCACAGGATGGGATGCAGGTGATCCGCCTTGAACATCCAATTTATGGAGATCCCAATCGGCTCATAGGAGAAAATGTTATCGGTGAAGAGAGGGTCAATGCCTATTATCTGTGCATCAATGCCGGGAAGAAGGCTTTGACGCTTGACCTTGTTGATCCGGAAGGAAGAGAAATTTTTTATAAGTTGATTCGCGAGTTGAATGTCGATGTTTTTTCCACCAACCAACTCCCGAGAAATTACGAAAAACTTGGCATAGATTATGACACATTGAGGAAAATAAAGCCGGATATCATCTGGCTTGGGGTCACGGGTTTTGGGCCGGATAGCAACGAGGCGGCCTATGATCCCATATTGCAGGCGCGATCCGGGCTCATGGAGTTAACGGGGGAGGCGGATGAGGACCCACAGGTCATTGGAATTCCATTACCCGATATGGGTACCAGCGAACATGCCTATGGCCTTTTGATGAAGGCCCTTTTCAAGCGTCAGGCAACGGGGGAAGGATCATGCATCCATTTGGCCATGTTCGAATCCTCCGTATCCTGGTTGACGGTGCCCATTACTTTTACGGACAGCTTTGGCAAGACCATTACGCGCAGAGGAAATACCCATGAATTCTTCGCGCCTGTTTCTGTTTACAAGACAAAAAACGGCTATGTGTATTTGGCGGTTGGCAATGATCGACAATGGAAATCTTTTGTCTCTCTTGAACCCTTCAAGTCCCTGGATAAACCCGAGTATGAGAAAAACGCCGGCAGGATTGGGGATGTTCAAAACCTCAACCGTGCCATTAATGAGATAACCGGAGCCCTTACTTCAGAAGATCTTATCGAAATGCTCACAGAGATCACCGTGCCTATAAGCAAGATAAAAACCATTGCAGAGGTGTTGAAGGATCCATTGGTTGAAAGGAGACTCCTTTCATCGGAAGATGCTGTTACAGGAACCAAAATCACCCTGGCCCCTCCACCCCATATGACTTCTTTTCTTGAAGAATCAAATCGACAACTCTCTTTTCCTCCTCGATTCGGGGAGCATAATGAGAAAATCTATGGAGAGCTACTTGGATATTCGGGCCAGGATCTCGAGCGATTGAAGGAGAAGAAGGTAATCTAAAAGGTATTGAAGATTGAAAAATGACTATTGAAGAATGGAGCCGGGGAGGAAAGTCGGCGGTTGGTACTAGGCAGTCGGCAGCAGAGAGGTTTTCAGAAATCGGTTTTCGCTATAACTTTAGTCCCTTTCAAATATGACCATTGACTAATGACCAATGACACTATTGGAGCCAGGAACATGAAGATCATCGTTCTCATTAAACAAGTTCCCGATACAACAGAAGTAAAGCTGGATCCAAAGACGGGAAACCTGTTACGCGAAGGGATAGAGAGCATTATCAACCCGGATGACTGCCATGCCCTGGAGGCGGCAATCGAGCTCAAAGAGAAATTGGAAGCAAAAGTCGTCGTCCTCACGATGGGGCCGCCCCAGGCCATCGACGCAATATCAGAAGCTATGGGAATGGGCGCGGATGAAGGCATTCTTCTTTCCGATAAGGCCTTTGCAGGGGCAGACACCTGGGCAACCTCTTCAACTCTGGGCAAGGCCATAGAGAAGATCAGTGAATATGACCTCATCCTCTGCGGGCGACAAGCTATCGACGGTGACACGGCCCAGATAGGGCCGCAGGTGGCCGAGTACCTGAACCTGCCCCAGGCAACCTATGTGTGCGACATAGAGGAAATCGAAGAAGACACACTCATAGTGAAACGGCGATTGGAGGATGGGTATGAACGGACTCGGATCAGGCTTCCAGCATTGCTGACGGTGATTGGGGAACTGAATAGACCACGCTATGCCATAGTAGGGCGCCTCATTGACGCATGCAAAGAAACAGTTCCGATTACCCTGTGGGATGCTGCTGACATCGGCGTCATGACAAGAGACGTGGGATTGGAGGGATCGCTAACCCATGTGATCAAGACCTTTGCCCCAAAATTGGAGCGGCAAGGGGAGATTTTGGAGGGTGATGTCAATGAAACGGTGAGATCGCTGGTCGGGCGATTAAAGGAGAATAAGCTGATTTAGGAATGGCCCAGAATTCATTAGCAAACGGAGAACAAAATGCCAGTCTGGATAGAAGCTGAACTTTGCAGTGGCTGTCAAAAGTGTTTAAGGATATGCCCCTACGACGCTATAGAGATGATGGAAGCAAAGGCGCAAATCCAGGAGCGCTGCACATCTTGCGGCGCTTGCCTTGAAGTTTGTCCCGAAGAGGCCATACTCACAGATATCGAACCGAGAGTCATCCCGGACTTTAGCGACTGGAAAGGCGTTTGGGTCTTTGTGGAGCAGCGCGAGGGCGAACTCAAAAAGGTTTCCTTTGAACTCATCAGCAAGGCTCGTGAACTGGCTGATACGCTCGATCAGGGTGTTACTGCGGTATTGTTGGGACACCAGGTGTCAGATCTTGCCGAAAAACTGATAAAATATGGGGCCGATCACGTCTATGTCGCAGATCATGAGGCCCTGAAAGATTTCAGAACAAATGCCTATACGAAGGTGTTGGCCGAATTGGTAGAGAAACACAAGCCGGGCATCTTCCTTATGGGCGCCACCCACCTGGGAAGAGACCTCGCACCCCGACTCTCACGTCGCGTCGGTGTCGGCCTGACGGCAGATTGCACGGCGTTGACCATTAATGCAGAAGAGAGGATTCTTCTGCAGACAAGGCCGGCCTTTGGCGGGAATGTCATGGCCACTATCGCAAATCGACATTCACGGCCTCAAATGGCTACCGTCAGACCGGGTGTCATGGAGGCCCTTGAAAGGCCTGAGCAAAAGGGCGAGGTCATTGGGCAAGATGTCACCCTGGCTGAGGAAGAGATCGGCGCCGAAATTCTCGAGGTGGTCAAGGAAGCGAAGAAATCCGTGGACCTCACAGAGGCCAAGGTCATCGTGGCCGGCGGGAGAGGGGTCGGTGATTCAAGAGGATTCAAGGTGCTTGAAGACCTCGCCGAGGTCATTGACGGTGAGGTGGCGGGGACCCGCGTGGCTGTTGAAGAGGGGTGGATTTCAGCAGATCACCAGGTAGGACAAACAGGGCAGACCGTCCGGCCCGAACTCTATATAGCCTGCGGAATTTCAGGGGCAATCCAACATAGGGCGGGGATGATGGATTCCCGTTACATTATCGCCATCAACAAAGATGCCCGGGCGCCCATTTTTCAGGTGGCGGATTGGGGCATCGTTGGCGACCTCCACGATATCGTCCCGGAGATGATTGAACAATTAAAGAAAGTATAACTATTGAGCCACTAAGGAACAAAGACACAAAAACAGGCAAAAGGCGCAAGGCATAGGGAAAAGGTATAATACCTTTGGCCTCTAGCCATTAGCCCTGGGCCCTTCTTTTATCATAACCTTAGTGTCTTCGTGACTTTGTGGCTGAGTAATAACAAGAAAGCAAAGCGCAAGGAGATTCAGTCCATGCTCAGATCAAACCCAGAGAAATTGATCCAAAAAACCATAGCGCGATTTGTGGATAAGGAACTGATTCCCAGAGCCCAGGAGATCGATGAAAAGGGGGAATTTCCTGGGGAGATGTTTCAAGCGCTTGCCGACATGGGCGTTTTCAGAATCAGGTATCCAAAAAAGAGGGGGGGTGCCGGCGGGAATACCACCCTTTTCTGCATGATCCACGAGGAATTGGCGCGAGGTCTCATGAGTGTTGCCGCGATCTCCGCCATGCAATGTCTCATGGGGACCAACTTTCTGTTTCATTTCGGTACGGATAAATTGCGTGAAAAATACTTTTACCCCGCCATGAATGGAGAAAAGATCTCGGCCTTCTGTCTCACGGAGCCGGAAGCTGGGGGTAATCTGGGGTCCATAACAACGGCGGCAACCCGAACCGATGACGGGTATCTCATTAATGGCATGAAGACCTGGATCACCAATGGCCCGGTAGCCGATTTTTTTACGGTCCTTTGCCAAACAGATCCTTCAAAAAGATTGAAGGGCGTCAATTTCTTCTTCGTCCCTAAAGATACGCCCGGGTTTTCCCATAGCAAGCCTTTTGAACTTCTGGGAACCAAAACCACAAAAATCTCGGAAGTCGCCTTTAATAACTGTCATATCCCCTTCGATCACCGGCTTGGAGATGAGGGTAGGGGACTTTCCAATTTTTTGTCCATCGTCTCAGAGATCCGCACCATGACAGCGGCTTTGGCCGTCGGTCTTCTAAGGGCCGCGATGGACGATTCCATCCGGTATGCGAAGGAAAGGATCGCCTTTGGCAAACCCATTGGCAAGTACCAACTTATTCAGGCGAAGGTTGCAAACATGGCAACCGAGCTGGAGGCTTCGAAACTCCTTACCTATCGAGCCACGCATATGATCGATGAAAAGACATCCTGTCTGAAAGAGGCAACCATGGCAAAATACTTTGCCACGGAAGCGGCCTGCAAGGCTTCGGATGAGGCCACGAGAATATTTGGGGGATACGCCTATTCCATGGAATATTCGGTCCAGCGTTACTACAGGGATAACCGATTTTTGCTCTCGGGCGGCGGGACCCACGAGATCCTACAGACCAACATTGCCCAATGGGTCGGACTATAATCCCAGTTTAGCGAAAAAAGGCTCAATACAGAGTTCGTCAAATAATTGATTGGTTGAGTTGTTGAGTTGAAAACAGGTTCAAAGGTTCCCCGTTTCCCGCTAAGAGCGGGATTCAAGGGTTGATTGTTAAAGAGTTTTTAACCTCTGAACCAAATAGCGTGCCCAATTTTCAGGCAAACAGCACATAAACAGATAAAACAACAACTTAACTACTCAACCACTTAACGAGGTCTGCAATAGGAAGTTATTCGCTAACGGATAATCCCCAAGCGAGTTTTGACTCGAATAGGGAATAAGGGATTTGCTTATGAAAACAGAACAGGAAAACGAACTTAGTGACATGGGGCTGGGGGCCCTAAGGGCCCTGCCATCACGAAAATCATTGGGTCAGCATGTGTTTGAAAACCTCAAACAGGCGATTGTTCGGGGCGAGATGACACCGGGAAGTCGGATTGTTGAGAGCAGGATTGCGGACGCCCTGGGCATAAGCAGGACCCCGGTGAGGGAAGCCATGCACAAACTTGAAAGGGAGGGGTTGCTTAGAAGACTGCCTCGCGGCGGGTTTTCAATTCTGAGTCTGAACCGGGAAGACATTGAAGAGACCTTTGGCATAAGGAGCGCCCTGGAAAGTTATGCAGCGCGGCTTGCCGCCATAAGACACAAGGCTGATGAACTGTTGCCGCTGGAAATGAAGATAAACGAGTATCAGCGTTGCTTGGACAGCAAGGACCTGAGTGCCCTTCCGGAGATCAATACGGAGTTTCATGATCACCTTTATGCCATGAGTAGAAGCCCAAAGTTAATAAAGATGATCAACGATCTCAAGGATCAGATCTATCGATTTCGGAAGATCCTTTTGCGTGTGGAGGAGATGGCGGCGACCAGCAACGAGGACCATCGACAAATGCTCAAGGCCATGAATGATAGGGATGCGGATCGGGTGGAGAAACTCGTGAGGGAGCACATCCTGCGGGGCCGAAGGGTTGTTTTGAAGGAACTGGAGAACACATCGGAAGATTATCAACTGGGGGAGTAATATAAAAATGCAGGGAAGAAAGATTAGAGCCCTCGTGGCGAAACCGGGACTCGACGGTCATGATCGAGGCGCCAAAGTAGTGGCCCATGCTTTGAAAGAGGCTGGAATGGAGGTTATCTATACAGGTCTCCACCAAACGGTTCCAAGTATCGTGAACCAGGCCATACAGGAAGATGTGGACGTGATCGGACTCTCGATCATGTCCGGCGCCCATGTGCCTATTTGCAGGAAATTGATGGATATGGTGAATCTGGAGGGCGTTGAGGACAAACTCGTTGTGGTAGGCGGCGTCATTCCCAATCGAGACATACCGGTTCTTAAAGAGATTGGGGTCAAAGGGGTTTTTCCGGGGGGGACCCATTTTGATGAGATTACAGAGTTCATCAGGTCGAGCGTGCCGTCACGGTAGTTGACCCGCCTTCGCTAGGGAGCTACGGCGCGGCAAGCCAAATGGCTAAGGACCAATAACGAGAAACGAGCAACAAGTAACGAGCAACCAGCAACGAGCAACGAGCAACCAGTAACCAGTAACGATTAGAAGAGGTAAACATGGGCGTTGCGACATACAACAAAGATGAAAAGGATGCCATTGAGGAGGTCATTCTCCAGTCGGGCATCAAGGTGAAACCGGTTTATACACCCGAGGACCTGGAACGGATAGGCTTTGATTATCAAAGGGACCTTGGGGACCCCGGTGAGTTCCCATTCACGAGAAGCCTGCATCCCTTGGGGTACAGGAGCCGAAACTGGACAACGCGACAATACACGGGATTCGGCACACCCGATGAGACCAATGAGCGATTTAAACTCATGATTTCCCACGGCCAGACGGGCCTCAATGTGGCCTTTGACCTGCCTACTCAGATGGGTTACGACTCTGATGATCCCATGGCTGAAGGGGAGGTGGGGCGCGTGGGCATGGCCATTGATTCCCTAAGAGATTTCGAAATCGCTTTTAAGGATATTCAGCTCAATCGCATCGGCGTCGGCCTAACCATCAATGCTGTGGCCTCTATCATGTTGGCCATGTATGAGGCCCTGGCGGAGAAGTCCGGATACAAAAAAACAGAGATATCAGCGACACCCCAGAATGATATCCTCAAGGAAATGGTTGGACGGGGCGCATGGATATACCCCGTAGAACCGGCCGTCAGATTGATAGGCGATACCATAGAATATGGGATGAAAGAGTTGCCCAGATGCAACACGGTCTCGGTCTGTGGATACCATATTCGCGAATCCGGCTGCACACCGGCACAGGAAATATCCTATGCGCTTTTGATCGCCTTTGCCTATATCGACAATGTGATAGCCCGTGGGTACAAGGCAGAGGATTTCGTCGGCAGGTTCTCTTTTAACCTGAATATCTATGGGAATCTTTGGGAGACCGTAGCCAAGTTCAGGGCCGCCAGGAAGCTTTGGGCAAAGCTTCTGCGGGAAAGGTACGATGTGCAGAACAAAAAGGCCCTATTCTTGCGCGGTATTTTCGGGGGCGGCGGATCGGGCATGACAAAGCAGCAACCTGAGAACAACATCATACGCGGTGCCTACTATGCCCTTGCAGCAGCCCTATCTGGGGCTCAGACGACCGCTTTATGCTCCTTTGATGAAGCCTATACCATTCCAACCGAAAGGGCGGCCCTCCTGTCCTTAAGAACCTTTCAGATTCTTATGGATGAAATTGGACTGAGAGACACGGTAGACCCGTTGGCCGGATCTTATTTCATGGAATCGCTCACCAAAGAAATGGAGGAGAAGATTCTGGAGGAAATGGAAAAGGTCGAAAAAGTGGGGGGTATGGTTGAGGCGGTTTCTTCAGGATATGTCCAAAAGGAGGTGGCGCGGCAGGCCTATGAATATGAGAAAAAACTCCAGGAAGGCGATGTGACGAAGGTCGGTGTGAACAAATACACGGAAGGCGTTGACATGGAAGTTGAACTCCATGAGTACAATGAAGAATCGGCCCAGATTCAAATCGATCGTCTCAAGGCCTTGAAAAAGGAGAGAGACAACGAGGCCGTCAAAAACAGTCTGAAGACCCTAGAAAATGCAGCAAAGGAAAAGAAGAATGTGATGCCCTATTTGGTGGAGAGTTGCAAGTCCTATGCAACGGTCGGAGAGATGGCCAATGTGTTCAGGGCGGTTTTCGGCGAACATAGGGAACCGAACATATTCTAAGGGAAAAGGAACCGGCAGACGTCACAAGGCCTTAACATTTCTTTCAGACGGCCATAAGTAACATTTCTCAGAGATAGCTTCCATCAATCATGAGGGCCGCAGGGTCAACTCCCTAGGGAATACCTGCGGTGCTTTTGGACCCCCAGGCCCCTGACCTCATTTAAGAAAAAGACAAAACACTTTAGCGCTTTGAAAGCTTGTTTGATTGAGCGGGGGCTCGGGGATAAAAACATATTGGCCCAAGGTGCAAGGAGCAGGGCACAAGGAAAAAACGCTGTACCTTGAGCCTTGAGCCTTAAGCCCTGCGCCTTTCTTTTATCTGTCCCTGCAAAGAGATTGCTGAGCCCCCGCATAGGTGAAAAAGGCTAAATTAGTGCGACAAAGCAAAGGAGATCCATCGAGGAGTGGAAATGAAAGATACGGTCCTTTCCCAACTCTTTGCATCGCCGGGCCGTCTCTCATTCAAAGACGTCCGATATATGCTTATTCGTCCGGAAACGATCATCGAGTTTCAAAGGGCGGTTGAGGAAGCGGTGGGGCATGATGCCTGCGCGAAGATGATGATGGCGGGCGGAATAGCTGGGGGATCTCGATCATCCCAGCGATACAGAGCACTCTCCGGAGGCGGTGGAGAGGATATCGTGAGGTTTATGTGTTGGATAGGGGGCGAATTGGGGTGGGGAGATTTCCACCTGAAGGCCCTTGATGACGAATCAGGAAAGCTCATTGTGGAGGTGGCGGATTCGGCTTTTGCCGAGGCCTATGGTCGTTCCGAGAGAAGCGTTTGCCATCTGATTAGAGGGGTTCTAGCCGGATTAGGAAAACAGGTATTTGGAGGAGACGTGCGGGCAACAGAAGAGGCTTGCCTCGCAAAAGGAGACGCGCGGTGCCGTTTTGAAATTGCATTATTTCACAGGGACGAATCAAAGAGCAATGAATCATGAGCGCTTCAATATAGCCAATTGGGTCAAGTACTGGGCCACGGTGTCTCCCGGCAAAACAGCCCTCATTTTCGAGGGAGAAAAATTTGCCTACGCCCGTTTCTATGAACATGTTCTGGCTTTGACCGGATGGTTGGAGGAGAAAGGTCTCTCGGAAGGGGATCGTTTGGCTGTTTATATGACCAATTCTCCTCTGTTCCTGCTGCTTTTCCTGGCCTGCTCGAAATTGGGCGTTGTTTTTGTCCCTTTAAACTTCAGGCTCGCAGTCCAGGAGCTGATCTATATTCTTGAAAATGCTGAACCTAAAATCCTTGTTTTTTCTCCAAGCCTTGAAGAGAGCGTCGGCCCGATCCAAGAGGCCCTTCCGGACCTTAAATCCTATGCCGGTTCACCTCCAACCAGGAAAACCGATTGTCCCATTTTGAATTTCCTTGATTTACCCAAAGGTCGGGAAGTGGATCGATCCATAGACTCGGAGGCCACCCAGGTCATTATGTATACCTCGGGAACAACGGGTTTTCCAAAGGGGGCCATGTTGCCCTACCGTAAAACCTTTTATAATGTTCTGAATGCCCAGTTCTTCCTGAATCTTGGTTTTGATGATTCCATGATCATTGTCCTCCCGCTTTTTCATTCAGGTGGTCTTTTCATAGGTGCCGCTTCAACGCTCTATTGCGGAGGTACAATCCATCTTGAGCCGAAATTCAGGATAGAGGGGAGCACAAAGGTCATTAGGGAATACGGAATCACGAAGCTTGTGGCGGTGCCCGCAATATATAGGCGGATTTTGGCGCATATAGACGAATACGGGGGGCGTCTCAAGTCCTTAAAGACCCGGATGATCGGCGGAGAAAGGGTCGATCACGAACTCATGAGATCCTTGTATGAACAGGGCCTTCCTGTGAGACAGATCTTCGGCCAGACCGAAACCTCCATTACCCTATGGGGAGATGAGGACGTCTCTTACCGTTACAAGGGCAGCGTGGGATACCCTGTGTTTCATGGCGAGATTGGACTCCTGGATGAAAAGGGGAATCCGGTGTCTCAAGGGAAAGCCGGGGAGATCGTTATAAAGGGTCCCCTATTGATGAAAGGGTATTGGCGGGATCCTGTTCAAACCCAAGAGACCCTCAAAGAGGGATGGCTCCACACGGGTGACCTGGCTCGGCAGGATGAAGCCGGGCGCTATTATGTGGTTGGTCGTGGGAGGGATGTCTATATGAGCGGCGGGGAGAATGTATATCCCCCGGAGGTTGAACGGGCCCTTTACAGCCATCCGGAAGTAGCGGATGTCTCGGTCATCGGAGTGCCGGACGAGCAATGGGGAGAAACGGGCATGGCCTATGTTGTCAAAAAGGAGGGGAGCAGGCTTGGAGAGAAAGAACTTCTTCAACACTGCAGCACCCGAATCGCAAAGTATAAAATGCCAAGGCATATCCATTTTATAAGCGAGCTTCCGAAAACGGCCCTTGGAAAAACGAGGAAGTATCTGCTCAAGGCTCAACTCAAGAAGAATGCCGGTCATGAATCCAACTGAAGGATATAGGATCGGGATAGACGTAGGCGGGACCTTTACGGATTTTCTCCTGACTTTTGAGGATGATTCTTCTCGCATCTATAAGGTCCTTTCCACACCGGATGATCCTTCCATTGCCACCATGGCGGGTCTGGCTGAAATGGCCTCAGACCAGGAAAAGGATCTTGAGACTTTTCTACAACGGGTGTCGGTAATCGTCCATGGAACAACGGTGACAACAAATGCCGCCCTTACCTATGGCGGGGCCAAAACATCCCTACTGACCACCGAGGGCCTGCGGGACACCCTGGAGATGAGGCGCGGTATCCGGGAAGCGCAATATGATAATCGGTATGAAAATGTAGACCCTCTGGTTGCTCGATATCTGCGAATACCCGTCAAAGAGAGGCTCGACTACAAAGGTGAGGTGGTGGTCCCCATCGAGTTGGGGGATGTGGAAAATGCGGTTGATTTCTTGGTTCAGGAAGAGATCGAAGCAGTCGCTGTTTGTTTCATGAATGCCTTTGCCAATAATCAACACGAGGAGAAGGCAGCGACCATGGTTCAAGAGAGGATGCCGGATGTCTACCTGACAGTCTCCAACAGGCTCTTACCCTCCATCCGGTTTTATGATCGTGTAAGCACAACCGTGTTAAATTCCTATGTCGGGCCTATTCTGAGGCGTTATCTCAAAGCACTGACCCGCAAACTCCAAAAAGCTCAATATCAAGGCATACTGCTCATCATGCAATCCAATGGAGGGGTCACATCTCCGGAATCGGCCATTGACAGGGCCGCGGTGACCCTACTTTCAGGTCCGGCGGGCGGTCCCACCGCAGGCGTTCAATACACGTCGGTCCAGGGCTACGATGACTGCATCACAATGGACATGGGCGGTACGAGTTTCGATGCATGTCTTGTAAAGGACGGGGCACCTTTAGTCACAACATCAGGAGAAATCAATCGCCTCAGGTTGGCTCTTCCCATGATTAACGTAGTGACCGTCGGTGCAGGTGGCGGGAGCATTGGCTGGGTTGACGATGGAGGACTCCTAAAGATGGGGCCCAAGAGTGCAGGTGCAAAGCCAGGGCCTGTCTGTTATGATCTCGGAGGAGAACTTCCAACCTGTACGGATGCCGATCTCGTGCTGGGTTACCTGGATAAAGACTTCTTTGCCGGCGGCCGAATGCCTTTAAATAGTAATAAAGCCAAAAGGGCTATTGATTCGCAGATCGCGAAATCCTTAAAGCTTGAGTTAGAAGAAGCTGCCGCCGGCATGTACAATGTTATTAACGTCAACATGGCGGCGGCGGTACGTGAGGTCTCTGTCAAACAGGGCTATGATCCTCGGGACTTTCCACTCGTCGTGGCCGGTGGTGCCGGCCCGAACCATGCCGGTATGATCGCAAAGGAACTGGAGATTCCAATCATGATCATACCTAAGGAATCATCGATTTTTTGTGCGGCCGGTATGCTCATGTCGGACCTGAAACATGATTTTGTCAGGACCTATCCGACGCTGCTGGAGAATGTTAACAGGGGAAAATTCAAAGATCTTTTTCGGAAGATGAAAAGGGAAGGGGCCGAACTCCTTGCCTCTGAAGGGATTCAGGAAGGATTCATAGAATATAGGATCTCCCTGGATCTTCGCTATGTGAAACAATACCACGAAGTCAATGTGCAGATAGAAGAACAGGAGATAGAAGCAGTCAATTTCAACACCCTTTCCCGGCGGTTCCACCACCAACACGGCAAACTTTATGGTTATTCCCTTGAAGACGAAGACAAGCCCATAGAGTTGATTAATCTTCGCGTGGTTTGTGTGGGGAAAACGAAAAAGCCTCAATTTCAACGGGAGACCTATGCAGGAGCTGATCCCTCGTGGGCGCATAAAGGCACCAGAAGCGTCTTTCTCACTAATGAGAAGATTTTTCAGGAGGTGGATGTTTATGACGGCGCAAAGCTCAGATTCGGAAATCAAATCATCGGGCCGGCCATCGTAGAACAGGTCAACACAACCGCTTTCGTGACACCGGAATACAGCCTTATGGTTGATGCATATGGCTCCTACACCATGTATTTGAAGAGTCGGGAAAAGGAAATCGAAGATCGAATATTGAATTAGGGCAAAGGAATAGATAGGGTTGCGAATAGGTTTTGGCTGCTGCGAAAATAGTATTGCAGGAACAATCTATAGGCTTTCAGATAAAGGTTTTGACAAGGCTAGAAGGAGCTCCCTCGAGTAAGGCGTACAAATAGTACGTTGTCGAAAGGGGGCGACTGATAACGCAGTCCAAAAACTTTATCTGGAAGCCTATAAAACGGTTTCGAGAAAGAGATAGGTTATAAATGAAGAAGAATGGAAAGGCGCCAGATCAACCGATCCTGAAACTCAATGAGATCTCTATCAGCTTTGGCGGTTTGCAGGCTGTTCATCGGTGTTCTTTTGAGATAGGAGAAGGTCAAATCTTTTCCCTTATCGGACCGAACGGCGCGGGCAAAACCACCATTTTTAATATCATCAATGCCCTTTACAGACCGGATCAAGGAGAAATATTTTTCGAAGGTCAGGATATCGTACCCTTAAAACCCCACCAAATAGCAAAAAGAGGGATTGCGAGAACCTTTCAGAACGTCGAATTGTTCAATGAGATGACCGTACTGGAAAACATCCTCACGGGACGTCACCTATTCTATCAAACCGGCGTCTTGACCAATTTACTCTCAGCCAGCCGCCCCAGGACCGAGGAAAATGGGAACATAAAATACACCAGGGACATCCTCAAGTTCTTGGATCTGGAACCGTACATGAATCAAAAGGTCCCCGATTTACCCTTCGGCATTCAGAAGCGCGTTGAATTGGGGAGGGCCATGGCCCAGGACCCCAAAATCCTGCTCCTGGATGAACCTACCGGGGGATTGAATCCACAGGAGACGGAAGATCTGATGGAATTGATAAAATCCATTAGGGATCAAAAGGGGATCACCATATTATTGGTCGAACACGACATGCGAGTGGTCATGAGTCTATCTGATCGGATAGGCGTTCTGCATTTTGGAAAGAAGATCGCAGAGGGAACGCCTGAGGAGATACAGCACAACCCGAAGGTGATTGAGGCCTATTTAGGGAGCACGCAGGCTCATGCTTAGACTTATCGATGTGGAATCCTATTACGGAAAAATCCAGGCGCTCAAAGGGATCACCCTCGAAGTCCCGGAAAAGGGAATTGTGACCATTTTGGGTGCGAACGGGGCTGGCAAGAGCACGACACTGAGGACGATATCGGGGCTTATTCATCCATCCCTGGGAGAGATTTTATACCAAGAACAACCCATTCACAGGATCTCGCCCCATAAAATCGTCGAGATGGGCATATGTCAGGTGCCGGAAGGCCGCGACATTTTTATGGGATTGACGGTTCAGGAGAATCTTAAAATGGGCGCCTACACGCAGCGAGTCCGTGATGAGGTTCAGAAAAATCTTGAAAGGGTCTACAAGGCCTTTACGATTTTGTACGACAGGTCCAAACAGCAGGCCGGGACATTAAGCGGTGGAGAACAGCAGATGCTTGCAATCGCAAGGGGGCTTATGTCAAGCCCTAAGCTCATGCTGTTGGATGAGCCCTCCCTTGGACTCGCCCCCATTCTTGTTGAGGAGATATTCCGAATCATCAAGGAAATCAATGAGGAAGGTGTGACCGTCTTGCTTGTGGAACAAAACGCCAATATGGCCCTTCAGACAGCCCAGTACGGATATGTCCTTGAAACCGGGAGTATTGCCCTTCACGACAAGGCGGAAAGCCTTATCGAGAATGATTATGTTAGAAGGGTTTATCTGGGAGCAAGCTAGTTTCCATCCAGAAATGCCACTTTTGCATAAAAAAACCCGCAAGGGACAGAGACATCCCCCACGGGTTGGATGAAAAAATCATTAAAAGGGTTGTTTTACCAGTTTCCCGCCTTCGAGACTGATCCAATCGGATATGGGTCGAAAGACATTCCCCTGTACTTCCACCATAAAACCGGCACTTTGGGCCAGGTGGTTGTCTCCAGAAAAGCTCACCGGTGGAATGATTCCGTTGTCCCAGTTCTTCATACCCTCAAGGGCGGCAACATAGCTGTCTCTAGTCAGGTTTTTCCCGGCCCTTTTGAGGCCTTCCACAAAGAGTTTGGCATAGAAATATCCAAAAAGGCTGTAGCGGTTGGGTTTATTGTCGGGCGCATATTTTTTGAGCATGTCCCGATATTCGACGATACCAGCCATTTTTGAATTTACGGGGTCCGGCCAGAGAGAAAGGCCCCAAACACCTTCACCGACACCGCCCGAGAGAATAACGAATTTCTCATCAGTCAAGGGTCCGGAAGAGATAAGTTTGGTTCCCTTCCAACCCTGCTTGTGGGCTTCCTTCAGGGCTCCCGCTCCCGGTTTGGGGGTGGCCACAAGAAGACAGGCGTCCAGGTTTGCCTTTTTGAGTTTGGCGATTTGGGCGCTCAGATCTACGGTGCCTCTTTTGTAGGATTCCGCAGCCACCAGTTCCAGCCCCATACCGGCCAGGACCTTCTTCGCAGGATCCCTGAAGGTGTAGCCATATTTGTCATCCTGATAGAGCATGCCAATTCTTTTAAACCCCTTTTCCTTCACCAACCAGGTGACCACGATTTCCGACTGGGTCGGGTAGGGTATATAGGATGTGAAGATGGTTTTTACACCGCTTATCGGGACGCCTTGGAAGGGAAAAAGGAGCGGGACTTTTTCACTGGTAAGATATTTTACCGTGGCCATGACCGGCGAGGTGCCCTGGGAACTGAGAATGGCGAATACACCATCCTGTTCCACCAGTCTTTTGGTATTGGCGACGGCGTTCTGGGGTTTGTATGAATCGTCGTAGTATTTGGTGAGGATCTTTCGCCCATGGATCCCCCCCTGCGCGTTGATATGTTTCAAATAGACCTCTAGGCCAAAGTTGACCAATTGCGTTCCGGGATAAACCAGGGGACCGGAAAAGCTATTGGAACATCCAACCAGGACAGAAGTATCTGTCACGCCGACCTCTGCCCTCAGGCTGGCGGCCGAAAAGGAAAAGATGATAAGGAGGATAAGCCATAACACCGAAACCTTGCCAACGAATCTTGTCATTTCGCATCTCCTTTCGTTAAAGGGTTGTACACCAAAAGGGAAAATATCCTGTTGTTTTCTATCACCTCCTTTATACCACCAAATAGCGGGAATGGAATAGTCTAAAGGAATCTTTCTTTCAGACTCACAAGCACGCCGTTAATGCCTCGGGGCATGAAGATCATGAAAACGATCAAAGAGAGGCCGAAAATCAGGATTTGCAGATCCTGGAGTCCGGCAAGCACCTGCTGCATCCCTGTGAGGATGACGGCGCCGATGATGGAACCTGTAATCGAACCCAGCCCTCCTATAACTATCATTGCTATGAAATCTACAGAGAGTTCCAGCGTGAAAGCATCGGGCGAAAGGTATGTGATGAGGTAGGCAAACAAACCGCCTGCCACCCCGGTATAGAAGGCGCTTATGGCAAAGGCGATGGTCTTGTACTTTGCCAGATCCACCCCAATGGTTTGGGCGGAGATTTCACTGTCCCGAAGCGCGATGAATGCCCTTCCGATATATCCCTTCACAAGGTTTTTTGCCAAAATGGTCATCAGGACCGTCACAGCAATCGTCAGGTAGTAGAGTTTGAAATCCGTATCAAAGGAGAAACCGGCGATGGTTGCCGTTGGGACACCAAGGCCGTCATCGCCCCCCGTCAAAGAGGACCATTGGAGGATAATCTCGCTGACGACGACGCCGAATGCCAGGGTCGCCATCGCGATATAGAAACCCCTTAACCGTAAAATAGGGATCCCCAAAAGAAACCCGATACACCCCGTGAAGACACCTGCTAGAAGAAGGGTAACAGGACAGGGCATCCACTCAATACTCGTGCTTAAAATGGCCGTGAAGTAGGCGCCCAGAGCAAGAAAACCGGCATGACCGGCTGCAATCTGGCCGGTATATCCCATCAACAGGTTGAGTCCGATGGAAACCAGGGAATACACTGCCAGGAGGCTCAACAGAAAAACGGTGTATTTCCCGGAGAAAAAGGGCAGGGAAACAAAAACAATCAAAAAGACGATCCAGCCCGCAATATGTCGTTTATCCGGGGAAAACATAGAAATATACCCGCTCAAACCTTGATGAATCGCTCGACACCCATTATCCCTTTGGGCCTGATCACCATCACAATAAAAATAACCATAAAGGGGACCATATTTTTGATTTGCGATGGGAGATAAAGGGGGGCGACATTGTCGATAACCCCCAGCAGCATCCCACCGATAATGGATCCGGGAATGCTGCCCCAACCGCCCAAGATGGCGGCTGCAAAACCATTAATCACAACGATGCCCATATGCGAACTTAAAAAGACGATGGGCGCCATCAAGATGCCTGCCACGCCGGCCACCAGAAAGCTGATGGCCCAGGTCATGGAAAAGGATCGATTGACGTTTATTCCCATGAGGTATGCAGCATTCTGGCTTTGGCTCACAGCGCGCATGGCCGTGCCGTATCGCGTATATTTGAAAAAGACAAACAAAATGCCCATGAGGATGCAGGTGGTTCCGATAATGCCCAGACTGATGACATCAATCGTAGCGGAACCAACCTGAAAAGTTTTGTCGGGAAAGATGCTTGGGTAAGGAAAATCGTCATGGCTCCAGGCAAAACCTGCAAGGCTCTTAAGGACGATGGACAGTCCCAGTGTAATAATAAAGACATTGAAGTGCGGCGCGCGCATGGCGGGTCGAATGACCAGTCTTTCCACGATGATCCCCAGGATCGCCGAAAGAATGAGGGTCAGCAAAAAGGCAACGGGGAGGGAAAATCCAAGAAAATTGAAAAAAGTGAATCCTATAAAGGCCGAGACCATGGACATCTCACCCTGGGCGAAATTGACATGTTCAGTGGTGTTGTAGATGAGGGCCAAACCCAAGGCGACAAGGGCATAAATGCTTCCTGTCGCAAGGCCGCTGAAGATGACCTGAAGTAACATCAGAGTATCCTTCGGGACTCGCTTGGAGAAGAGGGTTTCGGGTGGCGTGTAGTCCAGGCTTAGCCTTGAAAAAAGCGGGCGCAGCGTTGACAACAATGAGCGTATACGGTATACAAATAATACCGTAAAATACCCCAAGCCACCGGCACTGTCAATCCTGTTTGTTAAAACCCACCTCATAGAAAACGCGAACCCTAGGGTGGGTTATCCATTCTTAGGGAGTGTAACTTCAGTGTTTACGTCATCATGATTCTTAAGAATATCAACCACATCGGCATTGTAGTCAAGGATATGGAAAAGGCGAAAAGCGAACTTTCCGGCCTACTGGGGCTCGAATGCCGTGAACAGGTAGAGTTGGAAGAGATCGGCGTCAAAATAGCCACCTATTTTTTAGGGCGGGATGAGATAGAGCTTCTCCAATTTGAAAGACCTATTGATGGCGTAGATCCTATGGTGATCAAACCGAGGTCTGGAGTTCAGCATGTTGCCTTCGAAGTAAAAGACATCAATACGGCCGTTGAAGAACTAGAGAAAAGGGGCATGAGACTGGTGAAGGGATTCCCCAGAAAGGGTGCGCACGGTGAAGTGGCATTTTTTCATCCCACGGAGGCGTTAGATCTCCTCATCGAGATATGTCAACCAACGGCGTCAGAAGAGCCCAGGACAAAAGGCCGATAAGCGATGGAAGAGGATAGACGATTCTGGAACGAAAACATTGAGACCCTATCACCAAAAGAGCTCCGGGCGCTTCAGTGGCAACGGCTTCAAAGACAACTTCATTACAACTACGATAATTCGGCCTACTATCGTGAGGAGAAATTTCACAAAGTCAACCTCAAGCCCGAGGATATCCACAGTTTCGAGGATTTCCAAGAAATCCCACTCATGACCAAGGATGAACACCGGTGGATACAGGAAGAATCTCTGAGGCGGTTCGGACATCCCTACGGTTTGATTACCTGTGCCCCGAGAGATAAAATTGTTCGCATCAATTCGACCAGCGGCACGACGGGCATGCCCACCCTGTATACCCTCACAACCCACGATATCGAAGTCCTAAATGAGATGCACGCACGCAAATATTGGCGTGCGGGCCTCCGGCCAGGCCACATTGTTCTCCAGGCCCTTTCGCTCAGCATGTTCACGGGCGGTCTCCCGCTTTCGGACGGCCTTCAGAAGATGGGACTCGGTGTGGTGCCCGTGGGCATTGAAGGGGGAACAAGGAGGGTGCTTGATTTTGCCCTGCTCACCGATCCGGATGTGATTATTGCCACACCGTCATTCGGCGAATACCTCATCGAGCGCGCGCCTGAGCTCATAGGCAGGTCGGCAAAGGATCTGGGTATCCGTTGGTTCTTCTGCGCGGGAGAGCCGGGCGCGGGGATTCCCTCAGTTCGAAAAAAGCTTCAAGAGGGTTTTGGTGCGAGGGTATTTGATCATACGGGCGGCGGCCATGCCTTCCATGGGATTTCCTGTGATACAGACCCCTATCCTGGGATGCACTTTGTGTCGCCGGATCATTGCATCCTGGAGCTTGTGGATCCCGAAACAAAAAAACCAATTCCTATGAATGACGGGTCGATTGGTGAGATGGTCTTTACTTTTATTGAGTGGGAAGGGTGCCCATTTATGAGGTATGCCCTTGGCGATCTCATTCAGGTCTTCACAGAACCCTGCCCCTGCGGGTGGCCGGAGATGCGGTTCAAGATTCTTGGGAGAGCCGATGATATGCTCATCGTCAAAGGGGCCAACGTATACCCGGCGGCGCTCAAGGGAATTGTAGGGGAATATATGCCCAGGACCACCGGAGCCATGCGCATCCTCTTGGATTCGCCCGGTCCGCTGGTGAAACCTCCCTTGCGGATTCGCGTTGAGTATGGCTCAGAGGAAATGGGGCAGGAAGAACGGAAAAAACTGATGTCGGAGTTGGAAAAACAAATCAGCGAGCGGTTGCGGGTCAGGCCGGACATCGAACTCGTTCCTCCCTACTCGCTGCCCAGGGAAGCGGGTAAGACATCGTTGGTGGAAATACAAAGGAAGTAACAATTTAGCCCTTTTCAAATACTCTGGGCCTCGGCAATCTCTTTGCAGGGACGAAAGAAGAAAGGCGCAGGGCTTAAGGCGCAAGGCTTAAGGTAAAATGTTTTCTCTTTGTGCCCTGTACCCTTGGCCTTTAGCCTTTTAATGTGATCCCCGAGCCCCCGTTAGGCCAAATAGATTTTCAAGTGGCTAACCTGTTAAAACAAAAAATAGCAGGCGAGAATGGAAGAGACACGTGAAAGGGATAGGGTTCTTGCATCAATTCTTCAGTGTCGTTTGAAGTCCATCACTGAGGAGATGGGATATACCCTTCTCAGAACCAGCAGATCACCGATCCTGAACGAAGCCCGGGATTTTGTAACGGGGCTTTATGACGCAAAGGGGAGAATGCTTGAGCAAACCGAGTATATACCGGTCCTAGCCTTTGCGCTCCAGCCCGTGTGTCAGAAGATCATTGAATACTTTGGGGAGGATCTTCACCCGGGCGATGTGATTCTTCATAACGACGTCTTCACAGGCGGCAACCAGAATGCGGATGTAGCCACATTCAAGCCCATATTTTCCGATGGGGAGCTTTTCGCTTGGACGGCCATTAAGGGTCACCAGGCGGATATTGGGGGAGCGGTAGCGGGAGGATACAATCCCGATGCCCGCGAGATATGGCAGGAGGCCTTGCGAATAACGCCTGTAAAGGTCTTTGAAAAGGGGGAGTTAAGGCGGGACGTCTGGGATTTGATTTTTGCGAATATCCGCTTTCCGATTGTCGAAGAAGACATCAAGGCCCAGATCGGCGGCTGCAGGGTTGGAGAACGGCAAGTCAAATCTCTCCTTGATCGATATGGAAAGGATCCATTGACAGGACACATGGAGACCCTTTTTGATTCTACCGAAAGGATGGTTCGTTCCGAGATCGCAAGAATTCCGAATGGCGTCTATGAAAACGAAAGCTGGATGTTTTATGACGGGGTCAATGATGGGTCCAGGTTTCGGATCAAGGTTTCAATCACAGTGAAGGATGATGAAATATTTTTTGACTATGCCGGAACAGATCCCCAAACCGAAGGGTTTACGAATGCACCCCTGGGCGCAAGCGTCTCGGCCGTGATCCTGACCTTTTTGATGCTCATTGATCCGAATATCCCCCATAATGATGGACTCCTCCGACCTTTGCACATAGACATACCGGAAGGGACCTTCTTGAATGCGCGTTATCCGGCCGCCACCACATTCGGAAACAGCATTACCGGGCCCCATGCCGATGCCATATTAAAGGCCTTGGCCCAAGCCGTCCCGAAACGGATCACGGCAGGCTGGAACAGAATGTTGTCCTTAGCGGTTTCGGGCATTGATACAAGGGTTGGGGCTCCCTATGTGGACATCCTCTTCAATGCCCTGAAGGGCGGGTCGGGAGCGACCCATGGGGTTGACGGTTATGATCACATTGGTTTGATCAACTGTGCGGGTGGCATTCTTGCGCAAGATCCCGAGATGTTCGAACTCCAAACCCCCCAGTTTCTGCAAAAGCATGAGTATGCTACAGATTCTGCCGGCGCAGGACAATGGCGGGGCGGTCTCGGCGTGGAGGCCCAGGTGAAGTTTTTTGGGGAGAAGACCAAGGGCGTGGTTTTTGGTGACGGCATTGAGGAGGAAAGCCGGGCCTTCGGCCTTTTCGGCGGCAAGGCGGGCAGTATCAATGAAATGGAGCTGCTGTTCCCGGACGGAACGTGTCATAAACCCAAATCAAAGGAAATCATTCCTGATATCCCGCTCGAGACCATGTTGCGCCAGATGGCTGGGGGCGGCGGGGGCTATGGCGACCCCCATTTGAGGCCTGCTGATGATGTTGCAAATGAGGTGAGAAACGGTATTATCTCCATAAAAAAGGCGAAGGAGGACTATGGCGTTGTTGTGGACCCCGAAACCTTTGAGTTGGATAGAAGCGAAACAGCGCGCCGGAGAGACGAATAAGGTTTTGAAGACATCGCCCTCAGATTTATAACGATATTGAACTGGACGAAGATAAATCGAGGCCAGACGCAGATATTCCTAAGGGGGAGGTTTTTAAATGACATTCATGCCTCAAATAAAAACCAAGGATGAGTTGGATGCCATTCAACTGGCGGGGCTGAAATGGACGGTCAAGCATGCCTACCATGGATCTACCTTCTATAGGGAAAGGCTGGAGGGTGTCGGTTTAAAACCCGAAGACATCTCCTCACTTGAGGACCTCGAAAGGCTCCCATTGACCACTGCAGATGATCTGCGCTACGGCTACCCTTTCCCTTTGCTCTCCGTGCCCTATGACAAGGTTGTAAGAATCCATGCCTCATCGGGAACCACGGGCAAACGAAAGGTCCTTTGCTATACGCAAAAGGACATCAATGACTGGAGCCATTTTTTTGCCCGCTGTTACGAGATGGCGGGATTGACGGCCGAGGACAGGGTTCAAATTGCGGTGGGGTACGGCGTCTGGACCGCGGGAATCAGTTTCCAAATGGGATGTGAGGCCTTCGGCGCCATGGCCGTACCCGCGGGCCCGGGCAATCTCGATATGCAGTGCCAATTTTTGGTGGATTTTCAAAGCACCGTCATGTGCTGTACGGCGTCCATGGGTTTGTTAATGGCCGAGGAGGTGAACAAAAGAGGGATAAGGGATCAGATAAATCTGAAGAAAATGATATTCGGCTCGGAAAGATCCAGCGATGCTATGAGAAGGCGTATCAAGGAGCTTATGGGGATCGAGCACATGTTTGATATCCCAGGCATGACCGAACTGTATGGACCGGGAACGGGTCTCGATTGTCACCATCATACCGGCATCCACTACTGGGCCGACTATTATATCCTTGAAATTCTGGATCCGGATACCCTTGAGCCGGTGCCGGAGGGTGAAACAGGTGAGATGGTTATAACAACGCTTAAAAAAGAGGCAGCACCCCTGATTCGTTACCGGACCAGAGACTTGACGAGGCTGGTGCCGGGCGAATGTCCCTGTGGATCACTCCTCCCGAGGCATGATCGCCTCCTGGGCCGCTCCGACGACATGATTATATTCCGCGCTGTAAACATCTACCCGGGCCAGATCGATCACGTCCTTTCCGGCATCCCGGATATCGGCAGCGAATATCAGGTTATTTTAGAAAGAAAAGAAGACGGTCGAGACTATATGAACGTCAAGGTCGAAAGGGATCATGGAGTGAATGAAAACCGGAACTCGGAGCTGGGCCAAAGGATCGGCCAAGAGATAAAGAAGCAGATCCTGGTCAGCGCAAGCGTGGAATTGGTGGAATACGGATCGCTCCCCAGATCGGAGCGAAAGAGCAAGAGGGTGTTTGACAATCGGGATAACTGAAGCACAGAGAAATTAGGTATCCGAAATTAGGGGCTGCGCCTCAATTGGCCTCCGGCCCGTAGGGCCTACGCCCCGGAGGGAATGTTGGATGACTGGAATGGAACAACGGGTCTTGAATTCAGGTTTCAGTGTTCTTCGCGCAAGTTGATGACACCTGAAACCCGAAACCCATCACGCTATCGGAAAGGCATAATCCTCAAGCCTTATTAAATTAAGTTGCAAAAATTCCGAGATGCTTTAGATAAACCTTCAAAAGGAGAAGCACTGTGAACAAGTTCGATTATCTTATGCCAAAAACCATTGACGAGGCCATCTCCCTTCTTGCAAGCCATGGGGAACGGGCAAAGTACATAGCCGGTGGGACCGATGTCATGATCAAGATCAAAGAACAAAAAATAAGTCCCCAGTATCTCATATCTTTGAGACATATTCAGGGTATTGATCAGATCCTCTATAAGGATGGTGAATTGAGGATTGGGGCTATGGTTACCCATCGGATGCTTGAACTGTCGCAGATCATCAGAGAGCATTTTCCTATGATTACCGATGCTGTGACCAACATTGGATCCGTGCAGGTCCGCAATGTGGCAACCATCGGCGGAAACATCGTTAATGCGGTTCCATCGGCTGATGGCGCTATACCACTAATCGCCTTGGGAGCTGATGTCCGACTCCGAGGTCCCAAGGGAGAGAGGACCATGGCCCTTGAAGATTTTTTCCTCGGGCCGGGGCAAACTCTTTTGGAGCCTGGGGAAATTGTTTTGGAATTCGTTATACCAAAGTTCCCGCCCCACGCAGGAGGGGCTTACTGCAAACATACCCGAAGGGCGGCCATGGAATTGCCGATATTGGGCGTGGCCGTCTGGATCGCTCTTGAAGATGACCTAAAAACCTGCACCAATGCCAGGATAGGGCTTGGTGTCTTGGCTCCAACGCCCATGCGGGCAAAGGGTGCTGAAGCTGTCCTCAAGGGGGCCACCATTGAGGATGAGGTTCTCAGAAAGGCAGGCAAGGTTGCTGCCGAGGAGTGCAAGGCCAGGGACAGTGTTCGAGGGGAGGCCTGGTATCGAAGGGACATGGTGGAGGTCCTGGTTCGAAGAATGGCGTTGGTCGCGATGGAAAGGGCCAATTAACTGATTGGAGGTGTTTTGATGAAAAAAGTCATTTCATTTGAATTGAATGGAAATCAGATGGAATTGGAGGTGGATTCCCACTGGACGCTCCTTTATCTCCTAAGGGAACACCTGGAGATGAACGGAACCAAGTCCGGTTGTGAGGTCGGTGAATGCGGTGCATGTACTGTTTTGGTTGATGGGAAGGCAATCAATTCATGCATTTATTCGGTCATGGAGATTAATGGAGCCGTTGTGACAACGATCGAGGGATTGGCCGAACCCTCAGGCGAGCTACATCCGCTTCAGACGTCTTTTATCGAGCGTGGGGGTGTTCAGTGCGGTTACTGTACGCCGGGTATGATCATGGCTGCCAAGGGGCTTTTGGATGAAAACCCTTATCCGACGGAAGATGAAATCCGCCATGCCCTTGCCGGGAATTTCTGTCGCTGTACAGGCTATGTTCAGATTATTGAAGCAGTAAAGGCGGCAAGCGAAACTTATGAAAAAGGCGCAGATTTTTCAAAAAAGGCCGAGTAGGAATTCGAGGAGATTATAATGGAAGCATTATCTTGTGTAGGAAAGAGAATCCCTAAGCTTGACGCTGCAGATAAGGTGACAGGCAGGGCGGTATATATTCAGGATCTGAAAATTCCGGGAATGCTCTACGGTAAGATCCTGCGGAGTAAATATCCTCATGCTAAAATCGTCCACATCGACACTTCCAAAGCAAAAAAATTGTTGGGCGTTCGGGCTATCATTAGGGCCAGCGACGTGCCGGAGATTCGTTTCGGATTGATGAAGGATCAGCCGGTGTTGAAAGAGGGGAAGGTGAGGTCATACCGGGACGAAGTGGCTGCGATAGCCGCTACGGACCCGGATATCGCAGAAGAGGCCCTTAACCTGATCGAGGTAGAGTACGAGTCCCTGCCCGGTGTGTTCGAACCCAATGAAGCTCTGAAGGAAGGGGCGCCTCTGGTGCATAAGGAGAACAAGAGCAATATTCTCAGGCTCCCGTGGAAGCTTGAGGCTGGAAATGTTGAGGAGGCAAGGAAAAGCTCGGCTTTTGTGGCAGAGGATCGTTTCAATCTAACCTGGGTGACCCATTGTTGCATGGGAACGGAAGGCGTTATTGCCCATTTTGATCTGGGAAACAATCTCACCGTGTATCGAAACACACAGATCCCCCATTTGGCTCAGAAGGATTTTAATGATGCCTTGAGGGTCATGGGGCTGAAAAGGAGTACAACAAGGATTATTAAGACAACCATCGGTGGAGGGTTTGGAAGCAAGCTGGACACCTACGCCTTTGAATACATTGCCATACTATTGGCGCATATGACCCGGAAACCCGTAAAAATCCTTAATAGCCGTGAGGAGGAGTTTCGCTATACCTCAACGAGGCAACCGGCCATAGTCGATATATCGCAAGGGTGCGACAAGGACGGAAAACTTACATTCAGAGAAGTTTCCATGATCCTCGATAACGGCGCCTATACATCCTGGGGTGCAACCACACCGTCTGTTATGATGATGCCCATATCATCACTATATCGGGTGCCGAATGTCCGTTATGAAGCCAAATGCGTCTACACCAACAATACATGGTCTCAAGCGATGCGGGGTTACGGCAATCCCCAAGCCACCTTTGCCATTGATTCCAACATGGATCAGTTGGCCCAGGAAGCGGGCATCGACGCAATGGAATTCCGCCTAATCAATGCGAATGAACCGGGAGAAACAACCCCTCAGGAGTTTAAGGTGACGACTTGCGGTTTGAGGAAGTGCATCGAAGAGGTAGGAAAAAAGCTCGAATGGGAGGAACGAAAAAAGGGCGAAAAAACAGAAGCAAGGGGTATCGGGATGGCATCCCTGATCCATGTTGGCGGCGGGGCCCGGGTCTATAAATCAGATGGCTGCGGGACCATTATCAAGGTCGATGACTTCGGGAATATTAATGTCTTTACGGGTGCCACCGATATAGGTCAGGGTGCTGAAACCGTTATTGCGCAGATAGCGGCGGAAGAGATCGGTGTTTCGCCGGAGTATGTAAAAGTCATCGACAATGATACCGATGTTTGTCCCTGGGACGTGGGTGTCCATGCGAGTCGGACGACCTTTGTTGCCGGAAACTCGGCGGCTATGGCAGCCTGCGAGGTGCGGGATAAAATATTCCAACTGGCTGCCAAGCATTTCATGCCCCGCATTCGATCAAAGATGAAGAAGCAAAAGAAAAAGGACCCTGGCTTTGAAATACCGGATCTGGATTATGAACGGATCTGCGATCCATCAGAGTTTGACATGAGGGAGGGTACCATCTTTTTCAAGGAGGAACCGGACAATCCCCTTCTCAAAATAAGTTTTGGCGAGCTTTTGCGCGACGCCCACTATAGCAAAGGCGGGACTATGATCATGGCAGAGTGCTTCTACGACCCGGATAATGAGAACTTGAATCGGGAGTTTAAGGGGAATCTTTCGAAAACATACGCCTATGGGGCCCATGGGGTGGAGGTCGAGGTGGATAAAGAGACAGGCAAGGTGAAAATATTAAAGTACATCGCAGCCCATGATGTGGGTCGGGCCATTAATCCCATGCTGCTGGAAGGTCAGATCTATGGGGCGGCAGTCATGGGGGCCGGTTATGCCTTGACCGAGCAACTGATCTCAGAAAAGGGAGAGGTGATGAACCCAAATTTTCGGGATTATAAATTGCTTACTCCCAAGGATGTCATACCGATTGAGCCGGTTATTGTCGAAACGATTGATGAAGATGGTCCATTTGGCGCCAAGGGTATCGGAGAGCCGGGCTGTGTTCCATCAGCGCCGGCTATTGCCAACGCGGTTTATGATGCCATAGGCGTCCGGATCAGAGACCTGCCCATTACGCCGGAGAAGGTTCTCGCTGCACTTAAGAAGAAGTGAAACTGGACAATGGAAATTTGAAACTTGGGGCTGAATAGGATTGTCGACAATTTCTAATACTGCCTAGCAATGACACCTAGCCCCTCGCAGTTTATTTCAAACAGCTTCCCTAGTTTCCAATTTCAAGTTTCGAGTATCAATCTTGGAGACCTTTGAAAAATGCCCAATTTTGTTCAAGTTCAAGAAAGGCGAAAATTTTAACCGCAGGAATACATTGAGTATTTTGAGGATTGAAATTTGAGTCTGACGCAGAAATTGGGCAAAAGGGGGCGTTTTGCAAAGGTCTCACTTGGAGGTACACATGTCTCAGAAGTACTATCGGTTAGGGTGCGACATCGGGGGCACTTTTACCGATTTCGTTTTACTCAATGACAAAACCGGAGAGCTCAAGATCAATAAATGTCTGACGACTCCCAAGGACCCTTCGGATGCCGTGGAGCAAGGAATCAGAGAACTTGAAGAGAAAACACCCGATTTTGTGGAAAGGATGGATGAAGTCATCCATGGGACTACCCTGGTTATTAACTCCATCATAGAACGAAAGGGCGCCAGAACCGGACTCATCACAACGGCGGGGTTCAGGGATGTGCTGGAACTTGGTAGAGAGATCCGCTATGCACCCTATGATACCTTTGCGGAATTCCCCGAACCGTTGATCCCCAGGCGTCTTCGACTTGAAGTGGATGAGAGGATTCGAAGCGATGGTACGGTCCTCAAAGGCCTTGATCGCGAAAACATAAAAGAGGTTGTGCGCCAGTTGTTGGAAATGGGCGTCGAGTCGATCGCCGTGTGCCTGCTCAACTCCTTTGAAAACCCAACCCATGAACAACTGATTAAAGAGATTATCCAGGAGGAAGCCCCTGATATATCTGTTTCTATTTCATACGAAGTCCTGCCGCAAATAAGGGAGTACGAACGCACCAGCACCACCGCCACCAATGCCTATGTGAAACCCCTAACGGGCAAATATCTGTCAAAGCTGTCAGGCAGGTTGGAATCCATTGGTTTTCAAGGAAAACTTTTCATCATGCTCTCAAGCGGCGGTATCACCTCTGTTGAGACGGCTGCGGAGTTCCCTGTGAGAATCATTGAATCGGGTCCCACGGCGGCGGTTATATCCGGTCAATACTACGGCAAGCTTTTCGATATCCCGGAGATGTTCTGCTTTGATATGGGCGGAACAACCGCGAAGTCCTGTCTGATTCAGCGAGGCGTGGCAGGCGTCGTGCCGACCTTTGAGGTAGGACGCGTTCAAAGATTCATGAAGGGAAGCGGCCTGACCATTCAAGTGCCGGTGGTTGATTTGATGGAGATCGGCGCCGGCGGCGGAAGCATTGCAAAGGTCAGTAAAATGGGAACCCTGCAGGTTGGTCCCGAAAGTTCCGGCGCCGACCCCGGGCCGATCTGCTACACCAGAGGGGGCAAGGAACCCTGCGTAACGGATGCCGATCTGCTCCTGGGCTACCTCGATGAAAACTATTTCCTCGGCGGGGAAATGAAGCTCGACAAGTCGGCTGCCGAGCAGGGCATTGAAGAAAAAATAGCAAAGCCTCTCGGAGTCACCCCTCTTCAAGCGGTATGGGGTATTCATGACCTCATCAATGAAACCATGGCGGGAGCAGCCAAGACCCATATCGCAGAGAAGGGAGGAAATCCCAAGATCGCAACGGTTGCCGCATTTGGCGGGGCAGGGCCGGTTCACGCCTATGGGTTGGCCAAAAAACTGGGCGCACCGAGGGTCATCGTTCCCCCCAATGCAGGCGTGGGATCAGCCCTGGGATTCTTTACAGCTCCAAGGGCCTTTGATCTGGTAAGAAGCCATAAGGTTTCGCTGGAAGAAGCCGATTTTTCGGAAATTGAGAAAATCTTTGTGGGAATGGAGGTCGAAGGTGCGAAAACCCTGTCAAAATCTGGTTCTACAGAGGATATTCGCTTCGAACGTTCCGTGGATATGCGATTTGTGGGTCAGGGCGCCGAAACCAATGTCCCATCCATTGAAAGGGATTTTGCCCGAGTAGAAAAGACAGTCGTACGCAGCCTTTTTGATGAAATCTACGAAAAGCTCTATGGCCGGACCTATCCCGAATCACAAATCGAGTTCGTAAATTTCAAAGTCAGGGCGAGTCTTCCTGAACGCCTATTGAATCTACCGAAGATCGATCGAGGCGGGGAATCCATAGAGGATGCCATCAAGGGTCAACGCCAGGCATTTTCAGGGATTGACAAGGCCTTTATTCCCTATACAGTCTATGATCGGTACCGCTTATTCCCCACGGCGCGATTACAGGGTCCCGCGATCATAGAAGAACGAGAATCGACGGTCATAGTGGGAGAAGATGCCGCAGTGACCGTGGATGAATATGGATTTCTGTGGATAGAATTAAGCACGGCACAAGGCTAAAGGCGCATGGCGTAAGGGTTCAAGAATGATGCGATTATGAATTGCCCTATGCCTTGCGCCTTACGCCCTGGGCCACATTGAGTACAATACCATCGGCTCAAACATGTTCGATGTTTTTAATAACCGGAGGAGTTCATGACCACCAATTTTGATCCCGTAAGCCTTGAAATCCTATGGCGACGGCTCATCTCCATAGTAGATGAGGCGGACACCACTGTCGCACGCACGGCGTTCTCAAGCCTTCTGAGAGATGCCCATGACTACACGTGTATGTTTACGGACCGGAAGGGGCGAGAGCTGGCCCAAGGGTCCTTCGCTACCCCCGGCCAATCGGGGGCCATGGCTATCGGGATTAAAAAACTTGCAACCCATTTATCCTTGGATAGCCACAGGCCGGGTGACATCTATATAACCAACGATCCGTGGGCCTTGGCAGGGCACCTGAACGACGTCTGCGTCATGAGCCCGATATTCTACAAGGATAGGTTGGTCGCCTTTACGGCCTGTGTATTCCACCACTCCGACATAGGCGGAAGAGTCTCTTCCGATAACCATGACGTATTTGAAGAAGGCTTGTTTATCCCCATGGTAAAACTCTACGCAGGGGGCGTGCTGAATGAGGCCGTCATGGAAATGATTCGCTGGAATGTGCGGACGCCTGATGAGGTCATTGGAGATATTCGATCTCAGATTGCGGCAAATCATGTGTGCGCGGAAAAAATATGTCAAATGCTTGAAGAGTACGAACTGGAAGACTTGGACGACCTGGCGGATGAAATCATCGGGCGTACCGAGAAGAGCATGCGAGAGGGCATAGAGAAGGTTCCCGACGGGGTTTATAGGGCTGAGGCCATCGTCGAACAGATGGAGGGCAAGGATGATGTAATCATCAAGGTCGCGGTCGAGGTGAAGGGAAGCGATATCACCGTAGACTTTGAGGGATCATCCCCCATGGTTGATTGGGGCGGCAACGTCGTTTTTAACTTTACCTACGCCTATGTGCATATGGCCATGAAGAGCATCTTTAACCCCTACATTCCCAACAATGACGGTTGTGCGAACCCCCTTACAATGAAGGCGCCTGAAGGCACGGTTATGAATTGCCGTTTCCCGGCCGCAGTCGCCGCGAGAATGCAGATAGGCCACTTTGTCACAGAGATCATCTATAGGGCCATGGCCAAGGCCATGCCTGATCGGGTTATTGCCAGCAGCGGTGGAACGCCGGCGACCATGAATGTCCTTTATGGAAAACGACAGGATGGGAGGCCCTTTCATCTGGTGCGGATTAGAGGAGGGGGTATGGGCGCAAGTGCCTCTTCAGACGGGCACTACGTAGCTATCTTCCCGGCCAACGGCGCCAACACACCCGTCGAGATATTTGAGAGCGATACGCCGTTGATCGTTGAGAAACGGGCACTCCTAAGCGACTCCGGTGGACCCGGAAAATTGAAGGGTGGACTGGGACGAAGGATGGTTTTGAGGATACCCGATGATGAATATGCGCCGATCCCGCCCGTGAATCTCGGCATTCAGTCAGGGCGGTACCGATATCCTCCGGAAGGCCTTTTCGGCGGCCAAAGCGGTGCAAAGGCCCTTTTTCATGTTAATGGCAAGGACGGCAATCCCTATGGTTTGACGCAACTAAAGCAGGGCGATGTGGTCATTATGGATGCGGCAGGGGGCGGGGGGTACGGTGATCCCCTGGATCGCGAACCGGAAGTCGTTAAAAGGGATGTCATTGAAGGCTATGTGAGCCTTGATGGTGCAAAGGAAGATTATGGTGTCGTTCTTGATCCGGAGACCATGAATGTGGACCAGCCTGCGACGGAGGAACTGAGAGCTTCTCTAAAACAAGGAACATTGAAATAAATCTAAAAGCAATAATCAGACAGGATAAACATGATTGACGGGATGATTGGTCTTCTGAAGAGAACTCGAAGCATCATAATATAGTGGTTGGCCGATTATTTGAATAGATCGTATAAAAGCGTTACGTGGAGCACTTGAACGCAATAATAAGTTGACTTATTATTGCGTTCAAGTGCTCCACATTAGTTCCGATATTGCCATATCGGAGCCTCGCTTCAAGCGGTGCTTTTAGACGATTCCCAGATACACACCTAGAATGGCTTGTTGATCCCTGGCCCAGACCTGATTCGTTAGGTCCGGAGTTCCACAAGTTTCGATTTCCGGCTATCACAATTATTTCATCCTAATCAGACGAGTCGCGCCAGGGCGGGCCTGTTATCCTGTTAAATATTCTTCTGCAGTGAACTATTACAAATGAATTAATTTTTTTCCCTGCGCCCTGTTCATTACACAAAAGTTTTACCCTCATACTGCTTTTCATACCTGGCATAACTCTCCAGTAATCGATCACCCAACATCCCGGCAAGGCGCTGAAAGAAAAGGAGCCCATTGGCCGGGTCTTTTTTCAGAAGTCCCTGAAGATCGTCTAGGCTAAGTTTGCGAACCTTTGTCGATTCCATGCACTCGGCCGTGGTAGAATAGACATCCCGCCCAACCAGACTCGACCAACCAAAGGTCTCTCCGGGACGATTCACGATGTGGACAACCTGACCCGTCTCTCCCATTCGCAGATTCACACGGCCCCGAAGCAAAAGATAGGCATGTTCGGCAGGGTCGCCCTTTTGAAACAATAGGTCTCCTTTTTCATAGGCTTCCTTAGATGAAAGCGCGGTTAATCCATTCACAAACTCCCGCCCTACGCCCCTTGTGAGATCTGCCTGCTGTACATACATGGTATGGTCTCCTTGCGTTGATAGATGAACACGACATGGGCATTTTATATCACATTTGGATTTTGGATTGTATTGTTTAGAGCGTTGAAATATTCGCGGTGAGCCAATCGAGGAGGTATTTGATATCATCGAGCTGTATATTTTCGGCGGTCATATCTGGGCACTTTCGCAAATCCCTGCTGTGAATGTGCTCGCTCCCGAGTATTTTTCCTTCCCGGTCATAATGATATAGGCGGTAACTGATCCTGCTGCATTCGTACCTGTATCTGGTTTCAACAATGGGTACGGTTCTGAATTCATATTCCGGTACGCCTTCTCTTCGAGAGCGTCTATAGGTTTCGTTTCGGAATCCGGTAACGACAGTATAAGGGAGATATCTTTTCTCTATCCTGGCATCCGGGACTATAACCAGCGTTAGGTCTGTCGATAACTGTGCTGACAATTCTTTGATGAGTTCGTTCAAGGAGGTTGTCTTGGAAATATCTGAGGGAGGGGCTACAAACTCTAAGCCTTTAATTTGGATGCTTTCTCGAAATTTCCCTATTTGTGTAGTCAGAATGCCCGGTCTAGCCTCAAAGACAAGAATCTTTGAATTGGCAGGCAGTCTTAGAGCCTCAGTCTGGATTCTCAGCTCTGTCCTGGGATAACATCCAATAAGCAAAACCGCCAGAATGCTCAGTGCGAACGCAATCTTAAAAAACCTTTTCATTGTTCAACCAGTATTTTTTATCCGCCTTCGCAGAAGACCACGGGCTTGCCCGTGGATGAATGCGCAAAAATCTTTATGCTACGGCGCGATGTCACCCCAAAATTGAG
>CAYWMP010000036.1:17960-37820 GCA_964459445.1 uncultured Desulfobacteraceae bacterium | reverse complement strand
TGTTGAGATCTCGAATGACAATAATAAGTTAACTTATTATTGTTATCAAGTGCTCCACATAATGCTTTTAGACGATCTAATCAAATAACCGGCCACCCATGATAATGCTTTGAGTTCTTTGTTCGAGACAAATCATCCTGACAATCATGTTTATCCTGTCTGATTATGGCTGAACTGTTGCGTTTTAGTCAGCGCTATTTTGGAGGATTCGGGATATGGAACAGCAAGATTGGAAAAAGAAGACTGAAGGTCATCGATCCAGACTCAGGGACAAATATATCGAGGGCGGGATCGAACGATTCTCGGACGAGGAAATCGTCGAGTTCCTCCTTACCCTGGGAACGCCCAGGAAAGATACAAAACCCCAGGCAAGAGAGGCCATGAAAAGGTTTAAAAACCTTTCCGGCGTTCTTTCGGCCCCCGTTACCAAACTCACTGAAATCAAAGGCATCGGCCAAAAAAGTGCGCTTTATCTGAATCTTGTTCATCAAGTGGCAGGAAGGTACCTGAGGGATAAGGCAACCGGGCAGGTCTTCTTTGGTTCCTCCAAGGTCGTTTTTGATTATTTGTTTCATGCCATGAGAGACCTAAAACGGGAAGTCTTTAAGGTACTTTTTCTAAATCGGAAAAACGAGCTCATCACAGACGAGGATGTCTTTGTGGGAAGTCTGTCCGGAAGCGCCGTTTACCCTAGAGAAATCATGACCCGCGCCCTCGAAAACAGGGCAGCATCCCTTGTCTTTGTTCACAATCATCCTTCCGGCGATCCTCATCCGTCCCCTGAAGACCATAAGCTTACCCGCGATCTGGTTTGGGCAGCTCGAATCTTAATGATTCAAGTGCTTGACCACGTCATCATCGGGAACAATTCGCACTATTCTTTTGCGGATGAGGGCCTTATGGATCGCTTTACCCGGGAATTCGACCGGATTGTTCAGACACCCAATAAATCTTGACAGGCCCGACAAAAATCATAAGAATATGTCTGTGTTGCGAGAGTGGCGGAACTGGTAGACGCGCTGGATTTAGGATCCAGTACCTTAGGGCGTAGGGGTTCGACTCCCCTCTCTCGCACCATTTAACGGCTAAATCTGCAATTCCTCAGCGTACGTGTACGATATCATGTGACCGTTAGGCGTTTCCCTGTATCCCCTCTCCTCATGGGAAAAATCTGAGATTCTCTTCGCAGACCATTCTTTAAAGTGTTCCTTAACAGTTGTGAGGATCAATAACTCGGTATTATCGAAGCAGTTGAGATCTGGTTTCTTTTGTGATGTAAATTTTTCACCGGATATTTCATCATTATAAAAGACTTCGTCGCTTCTCAAAGCATTCTCTTCAATCAGCATGGAAAAATAGTGTTGCCATTTATCCGGTGCCGGACCAAAGGGGATCCTGGCGTATCGGGCGCCGGTAATTGATATTGCATGTTCTTTGTAGTGTTTAAAATCTGCATAGAAGAGAAGCTTATTCAAGCTTGTTTTAAAGACACCCTCTGCGGAAAAGAAGAGAATGGCGTTCAAAAGCTTTGCGAGATTGAGCTTTCGGTATCCACTTAGTTCATATGCTTCATACTTTCCAAATCTTTCCTCATATATCCTTTCAAGAGAATAAACCTCCTCTTCAGATGCCCGGAGTTGGTTGAGTATTGCCTCCTTTCTCTCATCAGGCAAGGCATGCGGTGTTTCCTCGATAAGCTTTAAAAGATTTCGCGGTTCCCTTGCAAGACGTAACGTCTTATCATGAGCTTCATCCTGAAGTGCCCCGTTTTCATATCGACTCAACGTGGCAAGGCCCCATCCAAGCAGCTTGGCCATTTCATGCTGGGTAAGCCCATATCTTTTTCGTAGATTTCGAATTTCTTCAGGTTGGACCATTCCATGCCGGCGCCGATACTCCCTATATGCCCTATCCAGGGGATCATCATCGGAGCCTGGATCATCAAACTCCTCACCACAGGACAAACATCTATAATATTCCATGCCGACCTTGATTTTTTCTCCACGCACCTCAATATCCTCGGTTGCATGAATCAATTCAAGGTCAGTCTCTTTTTCGCAGTTTGGACAGATTCCTCTCATATCACATCCCCCCTTTCCTCATGGATCTCCCCTGAAAGGAAAACAAAGTGGAAATTCTGCCTCATGGAAGGAAATGCATTTTGCTATTTTTTGCTGACCCACCTGACCAATTTTGAGCTTAATATAGACGTTCCGGCCGGAGATCCGCTTCCCGAATTCCCAGATTTGCCCCGACCTATCCTTATCCGGCTTTGGACCGGCACAGTAATCGACAACGGAGAGGCCTAATATCTCATCTTTGCAGTTCCTCTTAGTCAGGCCTAGCTTGGCTAGGGAATCAAGATTCTTGCGCCGGGATACTATGTCAATTCCTCTCCCCTTTGTGGCTATCATCTTAAACTCTTTCAGAAACTTAGCAGCAAGCTCTCTCTTCACCTGGCCCAATATGTGTCATCCTCCATCACCCGCGCCCATCCTAATCTTTTGGGGATATTATATATCATATGATGGATATGTCAAATAAATCTATTATGTGATAAGCACATAAGAAATGGGGACTCTCTAAGAAGATCCCCTGTTATTTGGTCACTACTAGGTCTCTCGCACCATCTGTAATATCAAGCCCTTATTACCTTCCTGATAAAATCCCTGAACAGACAGAGTGAAGTGTGTGTATCGCAATCATCGACATTTCTCAATCCTGCCGTGTGGAACCGGGGCCCTCATATCATGAGAACAGAAAAAACATGATCGATTCATTATAGCCCCCGCCCCCAATCTCAGCATAGCATCAACACAGAGACGATACCTTTCACATCCACACAGTAGTGAGCCGTGCAGCCAGAATAGTGGCGAGGCCGGTATCCTTAAAGGGAAAATGAAGTGAACGAATTACCTGATTGCCTTGAGATACTGGAAGGTTAAGCGAGATTTTTCGCTTTCAACCTATGAACTGCGGTTTTTTGGACAACGTTGTCCAAGATGTCTGGAAGAATATTTGAATTGGTGCTGATTGCGGATCTGAAACGAATCCTTGATCAGAAACACAGAGGAATGATTACTAGAGGTATACTTAAAAATGAGGCGTTTCTAGTATCATAAAAGCAGAAACCCTAACGCTATCCTTAACCAGCCGGTAGCCGGGCGGTTTTTAGGCCGGTCTGAGTTAAAGGGTTGGTTATGTTTTTTCTGCAAACCTTAAAATCGCTTCGAGGCGAGATTTCACGAGGTTTTTCATATCATGAATTTGACTAATCGTAAGACCACGACAAGAATATTGTTCCAAAAAAGGTATAGTATTTTCATTGCGTGCGTCTGGATGGCAATAATATTCCTGCCATGCTTTATAGAAAGCGGTCTTTGTCTTAGTTTTCAGGAAAAAGGAAAAGTCATAGACAGCAGCTTCATGTCTACTGAAAGCATTTTTCAAGAAAACAGGGATATCATCGTCAATAGCATGATGGGCAGGATTAAGAGCCAGAATCTCATCCTTGAAAGCTTGCCTGAGCTTGAGAGAAGCACTGTGCTTTTCGGCTCGTTGAGACAGAAAGAGAGAAAACTTGTAAGTTATCCAAGCCCCAAGAAGGACTCCTGTAATGGTTCCGCCAACACCGACCATAGCAATTATCATTGGGTCCATATTTTATTCCTTGCTGTTTTCAGTTGGACAATTGGGATAGTGATAGGCTTTTATTATTTGTCTGTATTTTTACATTTTCCACGAAGCCTTTCTATCGCAAATATTAGACGCTTTAGGCTATGAATGTTTAGCAGAGTACTTAATTCCAAAAGATATTGAGAAACAAATAACGGTGCCAGTCACCTGCGCCAAATGCTTCCACATAGTTTCCAAAATAGCAGATCTCTCCTTACACCCGAGCAGTAACTATTTGCCCCGGCTATTAGCGTTAGGTGCACCGGATGGTTCGCCTATTCCTCTACTGCAAGTTCCCTCACTACTTCCTGAAGCGCTGTGAATTCTTGGAAGTATTTCTCGAATTCAATACCTGGAATTCCAAGGAAATCTGACAAAGCTTTGGTTTGAACCAGGAGAATCCCGGGAATAGCGCTCAAGTGGTGCACCAAGTCAGCCTTGGTTTGTTTGAATGCAACTGCATGATAGGCATCAGGGTCAGCCACTTCAAGATGCCATTCCTCTAAGGATCTAATGTTATTGTGTGTATCCAGACAGATCATGTTGTAGATAGAAAGGTATTCGTCTATCTTACCAGCAAGCTTGGCGCGATCCCGGATGTTGATGGGGGCTTTTTTTCGGCAGCAAGTCGATCCAATTCATTCTGTGTTTCCTTTATGTCCTCCGTCGGATTCCGCTTTGCCCTTACCGCTGTGAGAAATGGATTAGGTTTACAGGATGCAGCTTCCTTCGTCAGACGGAGTTTCTCTTTAAGGAATGAGGCATACATGCGCTTAAAATAGTCCTGGGATTTCATCAAATTGGTAAGGTCAACGTCTGCTTCAAACATACTCCGTAGAAGGATAGGTATTCCGATCAAAGCGTTCTTCTCCAAAAGGGCTTTACATCCACTGGCAATCTCAAACAGGCGGGTGTAAAGGCAGACGGAATAGAGTAGTTGAGGGTCTTGGCGATTGAACCATAGCGTATCAAGGAAGTGCTTGGCAAGACCCAAAACCGATGCCAAAATGTCCTCACATTGCATGGCTACTTTATTGGTCGTTGTCATAGTTTCCTCCTGGCGAAAGCTTGCCCTAACCGGATGTTAATGGCCGTGTCCGCGCGGCCATAAACGGTACGCTTCAGGGCGTTGTAAGGCTATCCTCTGTCATGTCTGCCCAAGCGATGTCAAAACGCTCCTTGTTCCGCTCATCGAGATCGTACATGAAGAAGTGCGCTTTGTGGCGCTCGAAAAACTCCGGGATTGCGTTCACCAATTTCGCGGCTATCACATCGACCTCAAAGTCGACATCGGGATGGTGCTGTCTTCCCCTTTTCTGAATCCCCTCAGCGCGATCCCGTATCGCAGCGTCGGTGCAAAAGCGCTCCAGGTATTTCCTGTAGCATTTGAGGAAAAAGTCCCGTGAGATTGTGAAGCAGAAAATGGGTGAGTGTCGGGGTAGATGTGAGTTCAGAGCCTTGATTGCGGCGTTTCCGTGTGCGCCGTTGAGCGCGCGTTCGTAGAACGCTTGATATGCTTCGAGCAGGTCAAGGTCCATGACTTCCTTCACGGGGCCAGCGAGTCCCCAGCAAGGTGATCGCTCGGATGGCTGGATGACGCTGGCGAGATAGCCGCCGTAGCAGCATGAAAGCGTGACGAGCAAATTGTTCTTCGTGGCCACGTTAATCCGAGTTAGAAGCGGTTTCAGCTCTTGCCATGAGATCATTCCCGATATAGTCGGTGCAACCCCAAGTCCCTGTGCTGACCCGTGGGATTCGATGTGCAAGACCGGACACAAATCGGTCTGTTCATTTCGAATTGCGAGCGAGTGAAGCACATCAACAAAGTCTCCCCTCGTACTAACGGTTGAAACATCTAAGGTGAAGCCAGATTGGGCGAATGTGCTCCCATGGAAAACGCTGTCAACCAAGCGTCTTCCCGTGTGAATGTCTCCAGCCCGAAGCCATTCGATCACTTGGATGTGGTTGAATCTCGTCTCTTGCATAGCCTGTTAAGCAACCAACGCTCACAATGAGCGGTGTGAAGGGTAACAAGGAATAACGAAGATGCTGTGGAAACAATGGATGAGCGCAAAAGCCAAGGTCGTGTTATCCGTCACATCCGCCTCAATTGTGTTGTTAGATGCCATTCTATTATATTGGCTGAAAAGATTTAAACACATCAGATAAAATCAATTTCGCCGTTGATTTTATGCGTCTCGTTTATCAAATCGGGATCGGTCTAACCACTTCTTGCTTAGCCAAGTGCCTAGTAGGAAGAATCCGAGAATTCCCCATCCATAAAGTGCAGATGTTTGCCCCTGCTTATATATGCCTGTCACAACACAGAATAGCGACCAACAAAAAGCAAAAGCTAAGCCACCAAGAAACCTGATGAAAAATCTGCTAACTTTTGACATGCTATACATCCTCCGCTGCAAATTTCTGAACTTTAATATTGGCTTTGAATGACGAAATTATATGCGGTCCTACTAAATACAGGGGTATATCTATCAATCTTTTTTTGGAATCCATCTCCATTGTCCCAAGGCCACTTGAAAACTCCGCATTGAAGAAAAATCATATAGTTTCTGTACAAACAGATATAACTGCGGTAATAGGATGTCACTAGTAAATCGACTCGTTGCTGTTCGCCTATAAATTCGACCATAGCACCAGGCCAGCGGTCAAGAACAACTCTCTTCAAATAAATATTCCTAACGTTTTTCGCACCCATACCTTTTGCCATCTGTACCAGGCTATCATCAGAAAAGATTTCCGAAGCCAATTCATTAGCGCCAGTGATAGTTGCAAGCCGAGACAACTCACTTGCAAATTCATTTCTTCCAGGTTCAGCTAATATATCTTTTACCATTATTGAAAAACTGGCAGGGCCTTTACCTTTGTTAGCCATTATAAGCTTTATAACGTTTGGACGGTTTCCTTCCTTCATTGACCAACTCATTGGATACTCGATTTGGATGTCTATGCCTTTCGCTTTTGGGTGGCTTTTCGTCCTGTAAATATGTTTAAAACCTCTATTTAGTTCTTCGACTGGATTTTCAATAAATGTTGGATTACACATTAATAGTGTTTCAAGAACAGGTGATTCTATTTGCCCCTTTGATCTGCTGGTTACTACTTTTATAAATTCAAGAGCCTGTTGTTTACTAACCACTGATTTTGAAAGCATTTCCTTTATTTCTGTTCTGATCGAAGCATCGAAATTACGCCATTTATTGGCTAAAAGCACCTGTAGTATTTTGCCCAGATTTTTGAGTGAGGCACCGAATTCAAGATCGAATTCGCTTTGCGCTTTAATGCATTGAGTATATAGCTCTGGGAACTCTTTTTGTATGCGAGAGAGGCTCATATTTTGACCTACAACAAAGCCATATGTTCGACTGAGATGATCAATCGATTTTGAATCCGGTATAAAATCAACTGGTAAGTTGCTGCTTAATGCAAATGGCGAATTTAGGAATAAGCTCGCCATGAATAACACGATGATTCTTAATGTAAAATTGTTAGACATATTTCCAACTCCGCAGCTAACGCCGCTAATCAACCGCGCGGCTTTTCGCGGCGGCTGAATTATTTTCGTTCGGCTTTTGTCTGGTTGCATTACGTAAAGGAGATGATGCCCTGCTGAAAGTCAATTTTCACAATCTGTCCACGGAGGAAATCCAGTCCAAGAAGACCGTCAACGCTCGCACTTGGAGGAAGCGTATGAGCCAGCACAGGGAAGTGACTGTGCTCCTGTCCCATTGCCCTTATTAGAGTAACAGCGATACGAGGAGCATATTCAACACCACTTCCTGTTGTGACCTGCACACGGTCGGGAGCCAAAGACGGGTCATACCCTACGGCCGTTAGGGGTGCCACGTTGATCATTGTCCCTGTGGCACCTGTATCCAGAGCCAGACGGAAAACGATGCTTCCTAAGGGGCCAAACAGCTCGGCTTGAATGACGACGAGACCACGTTGGGGATTGAACGAGTAGCTCACAGGACAACGGCCGTGTCTTCAGGAATCTCACCTGTGTAAATCAGAGCGGATCGCTTGAGACGGAGTGAAACCGCCTTGCGGTAGACTTCATCCCGATCCTTGCTGTGGTGAAGCACTCTGCCTCCCAGGACTTTGAGACCCTCGTCAGTTTTAGGGTCCTCTATTAGCACCCATTCCGAGTCAAACTGCGACTCAATTTCCTCAATTGTCATTTCCTTGTCCATGGCTCATCTCCTTACGGACGTTGAGTCCGTCAATTAGGCATTCAATCTCTTTGTAGCAGCCGAACCAGTAAATATAGTTTCCGTGTAATCCTTCAGGGATAAAATTCCTGAAGAGGAATAAAAACATATTCCACGAGTTTTCTAACTGCATAACTCCACAAATTGAAACTTCTTATTGAAAACACGAAGATTTCCGCTGCGGGGAACCAATTCCGAATACAATATACATAGTTTGCTATGGGGCTATGCGGTGAGCGCGGGGATTTGGAGCAGACTCTTGCCTGAAAGTGAACCGACATGAGTCAGCATTATCAACCCGTCCCATGTGCCCAGCCTCTTCTCTCTTCACTTCACTGAATACGCCTAACCTTCATCAAAATCAACCCAAAACAACCGAAGATGTAAACGTATCCGATCCTATTTCATGAGCAAAAACAATCGATTTTCTTGTCTTGGCAGCGGTTTTCCGGTAAAAAGTATATTGAGGCAAAGGGGAGCCAGACGCTTCTGAATATCGATCGGCTAATCGAGGAGGAGTTTAGGACACTGATGTTTGATGTGAAGGACATTTAATCATTGGGGGTGCGGAAACATGAATCTGCAAGGTGAAACAAAGGAAATGCTCAAGAAAGAGATCGTTGATCGATTATCTGAGTTTCCGGAGGTGCAGAGGGTGGTCATTTTTGGATCCTTTGTAAATTCCGACGATCCTCACGACTTGGATATTGCCGTATTTCAGGATTCGAATCAAAGCTACTATCCCCTCGCCATGAAGTATAGGAGAACATTACGGACAGTGGCCAACAGGATTCCTATAGATATTATACCCATGCGCCGAAGCCCGGAAAAGGGATTGTTTATGCAAGAAATCCAGGAAGGTGAGGTGCTGTATGAAAGATGAAACGCGCATCTGGTTATCATATGCTGACGAAAACCTCGATGTCGCGGGGCTGGCGCTGGAACACGGACACCTCAATTCCTGTCTCCAAAACGCCCAATAAGCTTGTCCAAAAAATATCCTTCGGTCTGAAGACAATATCTTTCTTCAAGGTGTTGCTCGTCCTGGAACAATATTTCATAAACAAAGTCACCGTCTCCTAAAATGCGTTAATCACCCTTCTTATATTCGCCAGATCGTCCCAATGCCTTAACCGCTCAGATCTAAATTCTTTCCCTGTCCAATGCCTTCTCGTACAAATTAATTATATTTCCGCCTGGCGCTCCCCTATTTATCCCTAAACACTTCGAACAAAGGGTTGTGGAAAAAAAGATTCATTTTATGCTCTCTATGCCCCTGCCTCGCCAAAGGTAGAAGAGTGGTTTTCATCTCTTGGTATCTCCTTTCTGAGCAGTAAGCTATATAAGCCGGAGGCCGACAGATGAAAAAATAGGAAACCCTCTGCGATCTATGTGGCTTGTGGTGAATATATCTTGAATCCAAAGCCGTTGACAGGGAGGTGAAAACACCTTAGTTTACGGCTAATTGATGGATAATGCTTTTTGTAAAACAAAATAGATCAAAACTCTGGAAGGAGGAACACGATGAGCTATGCAAAGGCTGATTTAGAGCAAAAACTCCAGGAAATGTACCCCGAAATTGATAAATATGGTCTCTCATTGTCTCTGGAGTTTGATGAGGAGAAGAACGCCTGGATTGTGACCTTCAGGAAACAGGATCACGAGCGCCATGCGATATTGGATAAAAAAGATGCGGATTCATGTGTAGAAGGGAATGTATGTATCTACCTAGGGATGCTCATCACTCAATATATTAAGGATTTGGAGGAAGAAATATCGGGTGGGTAAAGTCGCAGATGTATCCCTGAGAGGGAATCCTGGAAAGGTGAGCGCCTTTTATTCCATATGTTGATGGCATGCACCAAGCCCATGTGCCGGTTGGATTGCTACCCTTCATCTTTTGAGGCCAATTCCCGCAATATCTCTGCGTTTCTCTGGATACGCTTTTGATCAGCCTTGAGGTTGGCTTTATTGGGTTTCATCTTTCTTTTCTTTATGCTCTTGGCTTTCTTGGTATTTGATGCCATTCCTAATTCTCCTGTTCAACCTTTCTTTATAAAAAATCGAATTTATTACCCTTTAACCGATTTGATGTCAAGAATCAACTTCATTTTTAGCGAGAATATCCTCCTTGCACCCTAGGCTTAAGCCTTGTCGAAGATCCCGCCCTATCGGGGGGCCAATTCGCAGATATTCCAAGAATTTTTATCACTGAACGTCTTCAGCCTTCGAAAATTTCTTTAGAAAGCACCATTCAGTCTGCTTCTCCAAACAAAAAGGGCAATGCCGGTGGCCACGGCCGCATTTAGCGACTCAACACCCGGATCCATCGGGATAGATAGGGAAGTTTTACGTTTTAGTTTGGCCGGCAAACCAGGCCCTTCAAGCCCCGGGATCAATCCGAAACGTTTTGGAAATCTATAAAAACGTACGTCTTTCCCTTCTGCCGAGAGTGGAACGATCGTTAAATTCGTCTCCCCCAATGACTTGATGGAAGGGCCGTCAAATAAAGTCACCTTCAAAATTGATGCGCCCGCTGCCCTTGTTGATTTGTGGTGAAAAGGATGGGCTGCCTCCTTCAGCATGACAATGCGGGATACCCCGAAGGCGACGGCTGAACGGATAACTGCGCCTACATTCGCGGGATCTTGAAAGGGGATAAAAAGGGTGCAGCCGGGGTCACGATCTTTGTCGGGCCATTTGGAAAAAGGCTCAACCCCAACAAGAAGGATTGGTTGACGGGTTCCTGAGAAATCAATGTCTTGAAAAAGCTCTGTATCGATTCGGTAAACGCTGACGCCGATTTCGGAAGCCTTTTGAGGAATTTTGTGATCCCTGTTGAGAACAATACCCTTGCAACGCCCGGGGAAATCTCTAAGTATTTCATTGACCTGTTTTGGGCCCGAGATTAATGCTAAGCCATGTTTCCTGACGCCCCTGCCCCCACCGATACTAAGGAGTTTCTTAAAGGTGGGGTTCTTGCGGCTTGTTATCTCCAATTCACCCATAAACAGGCCCAATTAAACGTTTCGGAACTTCTACAACTTATTGAGAATAAACGAGTTTTTTTGAGGTCAGAATTTCTGCCTCACACATGGAATAATGGAATGATGGAATATTGGAATGTTGATTTTGATAAGGAAACTTGTCATTTTTGAGCATTTTTTCCTTCAATGTCAGAAGGAATTTTCTAAATGACCCAATGTGCCATTGTCCCAAAGCCCTTTCTTCCATCATTCCAATTGTAAGCAAAGCGAACTAAGTTCTATAGTGTTCTCTAATTCGAACAGAATGTGTCAATTGCCTCCCCGTCCAGGCCGTCAACTCTTGCGAGCAGACTGCTTCGCCTATTTTACATGGAGATTGGGCAAAGGGGGGCGTTCTGCAAAGGTCTCGGGCTATTGGGTTGCAGCTTGCTGGAGTTTCTCTTTTGCTTTCAGCTTGAGTTTTTTCCTTTTTCGTCTGCGGCGCCGATCCAACTCTCGACGACGTTCCGACTTTTTGTGTCTTGACATGAACCTGTTTCCCTCCTTTCCACTAGCTTCATTACACCCCTGGCGCGGCATTCATGGCTTCCCTGCTACCGGCCTACTCTAGGGATGCTCGATCTGAAAAAACGCCTATTCCTCTAGGTGCGTTATGTATTAATCAAAGCTCTTCCCTTAGTCAACGACAAATGTCACTGCCCAGGTTGACAGGTTCAGAGTTCAAGGTCCCATGTTGAATCTGAACATTTACTAACAATCAGGAAAACAAACCACCTGCTGTTATAAGACTTTTAGATCATGTTGGGGAAAAATGATTCCGGTTGACCTCAAAACCCATATTACCTATATTCGTAGCTTCTCAAAAGGCTCGGGTAAAACCATCTGCTACAGTTCACGGAATTATTGAAATCGCAAAAACCAAGTACCAAATTCCAATTAAATTTCAAATACCAATTATCAACGGCTGAACTGATTCGATTTATGTAATGCTCATGAAAATGCCTTTTTCAATATACAGGGGTGCAAGGTGCCGGGTACCCCCTTCGGGCTTGGACGTTGCACGACGTTTTAATCTTTAAACCTTTGAACCCTTGAACCTTTGAACCCCTGGCCCAGACCTGATTTCAAAGATATGAATGCAAGGCATATTTTGTAAACATCCAGGGGTTTGATACCCTGATAAAGGCCGTCGCGCCAGGGTGGGCCGGAACCTTTAAGCTTTTCTATTTCTGCTGGAGAACCCCATGAAGGAATCAAAAGAAAAGGAGATATACCTGGTTGATTTTGATCCTGACCAAAATCAAATAACGGATCTCTGGTTTCATGACAGCATCGAGTTTGGACATGGATGCCGATTGAGTATACGAATCAAGAACGTTCTTTACCATGCCAGATCCAAATTCCAGGAGATAGCCGTGTTCGAAACCGAGAAATTGGGAAGAATGCTGGCCATTGACGGCATTACAATGCTAACGGAGTACGATGAACCAGCCTATCATGAAATGATCGTGCATGTACCGCTTCTCGTACACCCCAACCCCGCCCGGGTCCTGGTAATTGGCGGCGGCGACGGCGGCACGGTCAGGGAGGTGCTTAAGCACCCCCATGTCGAGACAGTTCATGTTTGTGAGCTGGATGAAGAGGTGGTAAAGGCCTGTCGTTTGTACCTGCCAGCCCTTGCCTCGTCCTTTGATGATCCTAAAGTGAAGATTTTTTACCAGGACGGGGCCCGGTATGTGGCCGAACACAAGTCATCCTATGACATTATCATTGTAGATTCCACCGACCCGATCGGTCCCGGCCAGATCCTGTTTCAGCGACCCTTTTATGAAGACATGAAAAACGCCCTGACCGGCAACGGTATTGCCGTGACCCAGTGTGAGTCCATATATCTCCACGGCCATGTTATCAGTGGCGTTTATGCATTTGCAAAAGACCTCTATCCAAGGCTTGGCTATTACAATACCCTGGTCCCCACCTATCCGAGCGGTCTCATCGGTTTTTTCATTTGTTCTTTGGAACATGATCCGATTGAGGATTTGGATGAAAAGCGGGCCGAAAAATTGGAGGGTTTAAGTTACTATACCACTGATCTTCATCGCGCCTCTTTTACCCTGCCGCGATTTGCTGCTGATTTCTTCAAATAGCGATTGAGGAAAGTCAACCCTAACCAAACTGGTTCCAAATTCCTTCGCCTATGCGAGTGCATTCTTCGTAACGGTTTCAGAACGCTGAATCCCAGAACACTGAAAGAATGCCTACCCTATGCGATGGATTCGAAAAGCTTCAAGTTTTGGTTTAACTTATTCCGTTTAGCGCGCATGGTTTCTACTTTCTCCCTGACTTCCTCCACAATGTTGGCCGGCGCTTTTTCCAGAAACTGCTTGTTTTTTAACTTTTTGTCGGCCGCTCCGATGTCCTTTTCCAAAGACTTGATCTGTTTCATCAGCCTTTTCTTTTCTTCCTCAAAATCCATCAATCCTTTGAGTTGAACATGCACCTGGTTTTCCCCAAAAACCGCGGTTGCGGAGGCCTCAGGTTTCGGGGCATTGGAATCAATGACTACGGATTCCACTCTTGCAAGATTCTGAACGTGGACCGCATTGGCCCGAACGATTTCGGCATCTTGGGTATCAGGGATATCCACGAGGGTATTTAACTTCGTCGAAGGATTAATGCCCATCTCACCGCGAATATTCCGCACACCGGTAATCAATCCCATGAGCACGTCCATTTCCCTCAAGGCCTGTTCATCCGTTTTGAACTCAGATGCTTCCGGGAACTTGGCGACCATAATACTTCCATCCGCGCCGGGGAGCCTCTCCCAGATCTCCTCGGTTACATAGGGCATGAAGGGGTGAACGAGCTTCAAGACCGCTTGGAGAACCACTCTGAGAACGTATCTGGTGGATCGTTTCAAGGACTCATCATCCCCGTAAAGACCCGTTTTTGCCATCTCAAGATACCAATCACAGAACTCATGCCAGAGAAACTGATAACCCAGACTTGCTGCATCGTTAAAGCGATATTCCTCCAGGGCATGAGTTACTTCCTCTGAGACTTGGCTTAGTCTGTTGAGAACCCAACGTTCAGGCAGGTTGAGAACGACCTCCTCCTTCTCTGCCTCCTGACCGTTCTCGAGATTCATAATAACGAAGCGGGCCGAATTCCAGATTTTGTTAACAAAGTGGCGATACCCTTCGATCCGCTCTTCCGAGAGCTTGATGTCCCGGCCCTGGGCAGCCAGTGCTGCCAGAGTAAAGCGAAATGCATCGGTTCCGAAATCATCCATCACTTCGAGGGGATCAATTACATTCCCCTTTGATTTGCTCATCTTCTTGCCCTCGGCATCCCGGACCAGGGCATGAATATAGACATCGCGAAATGGAATATCGCCCATGAAATGAATGCCCATCATCATCATCCGGGCAACCCAGAAAAACAGGATATCGAACCCGGTGACCAGTACCGATGTAGGATAAAATGTCTTGAGAGCATCCGTCTTATCAGGCCAACCCAGGGTGGAAAACGGCCAAAGAGCCGAGCTAAACCAGGTATCCAGGACATCCGTTTCCTGTCTGAGATTGCCATTTTTGCAGGACGAACATTCCTTGGGCGTTTCTCTTGCCACAATGACTTCACCGCAAGAATCACAATACCAGGCCGGGATGCGGTGCCCCCACCAAATCTGGCGAGAGACACACCAGTCCTTGATATTCTCCATCCACTCATAATAGACACCTTCCCAGGTCGTGGGCACGATGCGTGTTTTGCCCTCTTTAACGGCATTTAGGGCCTTTTCCGCAAGGGGACCCACATTGACGAACCACTGTTTTGAGAGGATAGGTTCAATCATGGTCTTGCAGCGGTAACAGTGGCCCACCGCATGTCGGTAGGGTTCTGTGCTCTCAAGCAGGTCGGAATCTTTGAGGTCTTCCAGCAACCTTTCCCGGCATTCAAATCGGTCCATCCCTTTGTAGGGGCCCGCCAGCTCGTTCATTCTACCGGCATCATCAATAACCCTGATTCGCTCAAGCTTGTGCGCATTTCCGATCTCAAAGTCGTTGGGGTCATGGGCAGGCGTGATCTTGAGGGCGCCCGTTCCGAATTCCGTATCGACATATTTATCGTAGATGACCGGTATCTCTTTTTTTACCACCGGCAGGATAACATGGGATCCGGCCATGTCCTTATAACGCGGATCTTCGGGATTCACTGCGACCGCAGTATCCCCCAGAAGCGTCTCCGGACGTGTCGTGGCCACGGTCAAATGCCCTTCCTGATCTTTGAATAGATAACGGATGTAATAGAGGGCGCTTTCCACTTCGTCATGTTCTACTTCGAGATCAGCCAGAGCCGTATGACACCGGGGACACCAGTTTATGATGTAGTCCCCTCTATAAACCAAACCCTGTTCCCAAAGATGGACAAAAACCTCTCGGACAGCCCTTGAAAGTCCCTCATCCATGGTAAACCTCTCACGGCTCCAATCGCAGGAACATCCGAGTCTCTTTAATTGGTTTAAGATGACGCCACCGTACTTTTCCCGCCACTCCCATACCATTTCAATGAATTTATCGCGGCCCACCTTATGCCGGTCGGTCCCTTTGGAGGCCAGGTCCTTCTCAACCACATTTTGCGTAGCAATTCCCGCGTGGTCCGTGCCGGGCTGCCACAGTACGTTGTAGCCTTTCATTCTTTTGTATCTGCACATGATATCCTGGAGGGTATTGTTAAGCGCGTGCCCCATGTGCAAAGAGCCTGTGACGTTGGGCGGAGGGATCACAATGCAGTAAGGTTCCTCTTCTGATGTGGTCTCTGCCTGAAACAATCCATTTTCTTCCCAGTACTTATACCATTTCTCTTCAACCTCTTTTGGCTCATAGCCTTTTGCCATTGACTCCTTTTGCATCGTAAACGGCTCCTCGGTGTAATTATCCGCCTTCGCAGAAGGCCTTGTGCTTGCCCTTTGACGAATAAACAAAAATCTTTATGCTACGGCGCGATGTCGTCCCTTAATTGAAGCGGATAACCGCGTCGTAGCTAAAGGCGCCCGTCCTCCGCAGTAGCTCTGCTACGGAGGATGGAAAGACGGATAGCTTAAAGGGAACACAGGTTTACCCGTGGTGCTCCATTTCAAAAACCTCTAAATAGGCTGTCCGCAGTTACGTTCATGCTCGCCAAACTGGCTTTGCACAATACAAAAAGGGGTTGCGCACGGAGCAACCCCTAATGAAAACACATATTTAAAAAACATCAAAGGGTTTCTTTTGTGTTTATTGTTCTGGTTCCGACTCTATGCTCTGCTTCAAGGCATCAATGGCCTCGCCAATGACGCGTTGAGCCACGCTGGCCATTGTTTCCCGGATCACCCTTTCCACAACCTCCTCCAAGACCTTCGTGATGAGGGCTTCGATCTTTTCTTCAGACAGGGCTGCAGCGGGCACAGGTGCCGGTTCTGGCGCAGGTTCTGGTACCGGTTCGGCAACAGGTTCCGGTTCTGCCACACTCGCCATTGTTTCCCGGATCACCCTTTCCACAACCTCCTCCAAGACCTTCGTGATGAGGGCTTCGATCTTTTCTTCAGACAGGGCTGCAGCGGGCACAGGTGCCGGTTCTGCCGCAGGTTCGGGAGCAGGTTCCGGTGTCGGTTCGGGAACAGGTTCCGGTGCCGGTTCGGGAGCGGGTTCTTCAGGGTCTATGATCTCCGCCTCAGCCTCGGGCGCCTCGACAATTTCCTCCTCAGGTATTGCTTCTATCAGGTCTTCAAACTCTTCAAGCGGGCTTTCAGCTGCGTCGACCTCTTCCATCGACGCTAACTCCGGCTCAGCCTCAGCTTCAAGATCCAAGTCCAGAGCTTCACCGGTTTCCTCCTCCAGCATCTCCTCCAAATCCCCTTCTGTAATTTCTTCTAATTCCACCTCCGCCCCTTCCTCTTCTTTGACATCGGCTTCAAGGGGAATGTCGGGCAATTCAAGGTCTTCTTGAGTTTCCTCTGCGGCTTCCGCTACGGTTTCCTCCTCCAGGAGTTCTTCGAGACCCCCTATATCTTCCTCGGAGATCTCCTCCAATTCCACCTTTTCAGCGGCTTCTTCAAGCATGTCCCCTAAATCCTCTTCTTCGGCCACCTCTGCTTCGGAGCCTTTTTCAACAAGATCCACAAGTTCAATGATCTCATCATCAGTGTCGGATTCCTCTTCTTCGATCTCTTCCAGGCTAATATCCTCTAGATCGAAATCCAGTAACTCTTCTTCATCACCTAAAGTTTCATCCAGAATCTCTTCATCTTTGGCCATAAAAGGCTCCCTATTAGTGCTAAGTAGTTCTTTGAATTTGTCTTATTTTTTCGATTGCTAACATAAAAGTCTATTACTGTCAAGACTTCTTCATATTATAATTAATTAATCTTAAGTCATTCTAAACAAATTTAATACCTGAATTTTGCGTGAGGTACTGTTGCGAGGTACGAAAATCCTTAGAGAAACGCCCTGTTGCAGCAGGGATTTACGCACCGCGGTATTTGGCTCATGCCGAATTCACATAACAATTCCTGGCTTCAAAATTTCCTGTGCTTTTATTGAATTGTTTTGTATTCATAGCCTTCCTATTGACCCGGCGCGAGAAAATTGGTAAGAAATTCTATACGTTTAATGGGCGATTAGCTCAGTTGGATAGAGCGTTGGTCTCCGGAACCAGAGGTCGTCGGTTCGAATCCGACATCGCCCTCCATTTTACCCTCCTATTTTGCCTTTAATCCATCCTGAAAACTAATTCCTCGAACGGTTCTGGGTCTTATGTTCCCTTTCCGTTTCTATTCAAGTTTGTGACGTTTCTGACCGATATTTTCAATATAAAAGTAAATTCAGCTAAGATGCCGGAAGCTAAGGAGTTGTACTTATGAAATTCGCAAAAAAGGCCTTTTTATGGATCGTCGTAGTTGGAATCTTCTATTTCTTTTTGAGCCACCACATTGTTTTAATCGGCAGCGGGGTCAAGCTTCTTAAAAAATCCAACCTTACCCTTCAGTATACGATTTTCAATGCAAAAGGGAAAAGCAATAGATATATCCTCTCAATTGACGAATTGCGATCTGATGGCATCGGTGAGATTCTGGTCGAGGCAGGGAGAATCAGCACGGATGATCTGGATTTGATGTTAGAGATGTATGAACGGGAAGAAGACGCGTAGCAGGCCGATTAGAAATGCTTAGATGCAAGGCGCCCGAAGTATCGGGGAATGAGGCGTACATATTGGTACGTCGCAGTGACACGAAACGAGGGCAACGCCGCAGATGAGTATTTCTGATCGCCTGCTAGACTTCGAAGTCTACTTTTATCTTATACATCTTCACAGCCGGAAGGTTTAAGATATCGGACACGCCCGTCGATTCGGCAAGATCCTTCAAGGCCTGATCAATAGTAGACATATCCTGGGCGATAAATGTAAACCAGACGTTGTATTCGTTTTTTCTTAAATAATTATGGGTAACCCCCGGGTATCGGTTTACCACTTTGACAAAATCATTCAATTTCTCCGTCGGGACCTTTGCGGCACAAAGGGTACTGGTAAAATTCAATTTGTTTGAATGAAAATTGCCTCCAATCCGCCTGATAACCCCCTCCTCTTTCAGCGTTTTTATCCGATCCAGGATTTCCTGTTCCATCAAACCCAACCGTTGTCCGAGTGCCTGATAGGGTCTTGTCGAAATCGGAAAATCAGACTGGATCTCATTCAATATATCTCTGTCAATATCGTCCATAGTATGTGAGCTAATGTGAATAATGTGACCAAAGCGAAACGGAGTTAGTCATAGGGTACTTTTGTATGCCTGGAGAGTTTATTTGTCTTGAGATTCCCCCGTCCCTCCGTCCCATCAATCCTTAGGACCCCTAGTCAGTTTTGAAATTTTGTGGATACGCTATCAGCTATGAGCGAAGAGCTCGTTTCGGCTCATACATACACAGGGGTTCCTCTTCAAGAAAATCGCCTGTAGCTTCATAGGCCCTAGCTCGACACCCCCCGCAAAACTTGATGTACTCGCATCGACCGCACTTGCCTTTGTACCCGGGAAAATCCCGAAGCTGTTTGAAGATCTCTGAGTTTTCCCAAATTTCCTGAAAGGTTGAGTTTTTCAAATCGCCGGAATTTAGCTCCAGGTATCCGCATGGCTGTACGATGCCGTCATAGGAAATGAAGCAAAAGGCCGTTCCGCCGAGACAACCCCTGGTGACGGCATCCAGACCATAGGTTTCAAAATCGACCTTTTCCCCTTTTTTGTGGGCCTCCTGACGTAAGATGCGATAATAATGGGGAGCGCAGGTTGCTTTGAGGTGCAGGGGCGCCTCCCTGCCTGCATCATAGAACCAGTGCAGCAGCTTTTCATATTCAAGGGCGTCTATCTCTTGGTTGACCATATCCCTGGCCCGCCCTGTGGGAACCAAAAGGAAGAGGTGGTGAGCCACCGCCCCAAGTTTGATGGCCAGGCCCAGCATCTGATCAATGAGATGAACATTATGCTTTGTAACAGTGGTATTAATCTGAAATTCGATGCCCGCCTTTTTAAGGTATTCTATACCGCGCATGGATCCCTCAAAAGCGCCGGGTACCTGCCTAAAGGCATCATGTTCCTTAGCTGTGGGGCCATCAAGGGAAATACTGACCCTCTTGATGCCTGAGGTTATCATTTGATCTGTAATTCCGGGTGTAATAAGCGTGCCGTTTGTCGCCATGACCATGCGCAGCCCCATGTCGCTTCCATGCCGGGCTATTTCAAAAATATCCTCTCTAAGGAGGAGTTCGCCCCCCGTGAGGATGATGATGGGCTGATCGACATCGGCGATTTGGTCGAGGATTTCAAGGCATTTTTCTGTCCCCAGTTCCCCGGGATAGGGGCCTTTTTCCGAAGAAGCCCTACAATGGACACAGGCGAGGTTGCAGCGTCTTGTAACCTCCCAGGCTACCAATCTCAA
>CAYWMP010000036.1:0-17860 GCA_964459445.1 uncultured Desulfobacteraceae bacterium | reverse complement strand
GCAGCGTCCTTTGCAAAATAGGTTAAGATCAAATCCGCGCCAGCCCGCTTTATGGAAAGCAGCAGTTCCATCATGACTCGAGGTCCGTCAATCCAACCCTTTTCCTCAGCCGCTTTGACCATGGCGTATTCGCCGCTCACATTATAAGCCGCAAGCGGCAGTAAGCATTTTTCTCGCACGCCCCTGAGGATATCCAGATAGGGGAGCGCGGGCTTTACCATAATCATATCGGCCCCCTCTTCCATATCCAAATTGGCCTCCTTTATTGCCTCCATAGCATTTGCCGGGTCCATCTGATATCCGGCCCTGTCGCCGAATTGGGGTGCCGAATCAGCCGCCTCCCTAAAGGGGCCGTAAAAACCCGAAGCATACTTCACGGCATAGGAAAGGATGCCTGTATTCTCAAACCGATTGTGATCGAGGGCTTTTCGAATAGCGGCGACACGACCATCCATCATGTCGGATGGCGCAACGAAATCGGCGCCTGCTTGGGCATGGCTGACCGCCTGGCGGGCAAGCAATTCAAGGGTCGAATCATTATCAACCTCGCCATCCTTTATGATTCCGCAGTGTCCATGATCCGTGTATTCGCAAAGGCACACATCCGTCATGACGACCATTTCAGGAACCCTCGCCTTTATGGCAGAAATCGCCCTTTGCACGACACCATCGTCCGCATAAGACCTGCTCCCCGTTGCATCCTTCCTATCGGGCAGACCGAAAAGAATAATGGCCGGGACCCCCAAAGTCCATGCCTCTTCTACCTCGCTTAAAATGGTATCCACGGAAAAATGATATTGGCCGGGCATGGAGGGGATGGGATCTTTTGCGTTTTCTCCATGCTTTACGAACAAAGGGTATATGAAATTCTTTGTTGAAAGACTTGTCTCTCGAACCATATCTCTGATTGTCGGGGATTGTCTTAGACGACGGGGGCGGATCTTCATAAATCTATCCTTTCGTTAGTCATTTCTCTGTCGTAGGTTGTCAGTGGTCCGTTGTGTGGTGTTGGTCATTCGCCATTTGGAAACTACCGAAAGAATGGTTATTTCGCTTCAGACTCTTTTGCAATCTCCTCATCGGATAAATAGCAGGCAGGATCAGGGGCCCAAATATCACCAGTCACCGCTTCGGCCCTGACCCTAAAATTACCGCCGCAGATGTCTAGCCATTGACAAGTCGCGCAGCGACCCTTTACGTGCTTCTTTTTCTCCTTGAGCTTTGCCATTAGGTCGTTGGAAAGATCCGTCCATATCCGGCTAAAGGGCTTCTTAAGAATATTTCCAAAACTGTAGTGCCTCCAAAACTGATCCGCATGGACATCGCCGTTCCAGCTAATGCATCCGATGCCTCTACCGGAATTGTTCCCCTCGTTCATTTTGAGGAGACTGAGGACTTCTTCTGCCCTGGGATTCCCTTCCTCGACCATTTTGAGATAGAGATAGGGGCCATCTGCATGATTATCGACAGTCAGGACCTCCTTTGGAATCCCGCGCTCATGAAGATCCTTGGTCCTGTCCATAATGAGATCAACCACCTGGCGGCTTTGTTCATGACTCAGGTCCTCCTCCACGAGTGTTGACCCTCGACCGGCATAGACAAGATGATAAAAGCAGACTCTTGGGATATCAAGTTCTTCAAGAAGATCAAAGATGCGAGGGACTTCGTCCATGTTCAGACGGTTTATGGTGAATCTTAATCCTACTTTAAGCCCCGCCTTCTGACAATTCCTGATGCCCGCCAGGGCATCCCTAAACGCACCCTTTTTACCACGAAACCGATCATTCACCACTTCAAGTCCATCGAGGCTGACGCCCACATAGGACAGGCCCACTTTTTTGAGCTCTTGAGCCTTTTCTTCTGTGATCAATGTCCCGTTTGTTGAAATGACCGCTCTCATACCTTTTCTCGTTGCATAGCTGGCCAGGTCAACCAGGTCTTTTCGGACAAGGGGTTCTCCACCCGAAAAAAGGATAACAGGCACCCCAAATTCCGCGAGATCATCGATCAAGGCAACTCCCTCTTCATGAGAGAGTTCCCGTTCGTGGCTCTCCTCCACCGCATGGGCATAGCAATGCACGCACTTGAGATTGCATGCCCTTGTGACATTCCAGACCACCACCGGTTTCTTGTCAACGGAGAACTGCAAAAGATGAGATGGCAGGTCTTTAGAGCGTCTTCCATAGCGAATGGCGTCGGAAGGCTCGACCGTCCCGCAATATAGTTTCGATATTCCTATCATAGGTCGTCTCTAAGTTCTTTCATTTTAAACTACCCACTACGCAACCCGGCGCGGGTGAAAAGGGACTTGATGGTTCTTGGCAATGAAACCAAAACAAGGAGGGCGCTGCCTGGTATTGTGTCCCGGAAAAATCTTCAAGGGTTCGACGGCAAAAACAACGAAGCTCTTCGCGGGCATTACATGGTATTTTTATAAATGGGATTCACACCGCAAGGTACTCTTATATATCAATCGCAGGAATCACCGCAATCTTCACGGTAGTACTTTTTCACAAGTCCGTTGATAAATCTATCCATATCCGTTACGGCTTCTGCATTAATGACAAAATTCATCATGCCGGATCGATCTTTTACGAGTTTCAAGCCGTATTCAAGCCTCTTGGCCATTTGGAAGGCCAACGGTCCCGCTTCCTGCCCTGTCTCAATAGCTTGCTTGATGAGTTCGTCAACGGCACTTTCATCAAAGGACACGTTCACTTCAAGTTTGTCAAATAGGGAAGCCTCTTCCATTTTGACCTGATTGTACATGTCAGTAAAATCTTCGAATGCCGTATTAATATCCGACGTGTTGTTGAGGTACATCCCGGCTATGAGCTCAATCCTTTTCTCATAAATATCGAGACCGGATTTCTGGCGGAAGTCCTTTTCCCTGCTTGATATGAACGCCATAATCGTTTCTATTTCCTGTCGCGAAGCCTTATCGAACCTTTCAAGTTTTTTGGGCTCATCAGGATTGTGTTTTAGAGCGGCCAATTCAGCTTCCGGAGCATCCACGAGTTCCGGTGTGACCACTAATTTTTTAATATCGGTAGAAGGAAGCACCTTCTCAAACCCTACCAGGACTTTCTCCATGGCGCCCACAAGACCGCGCGCCCCTGTTTTCTCCTTGACGGCCATCCCGGCTATCTTCATCAGGGCCTGATCTTCGAACTTTATGTCAATCCCATAGGCTTTGAAATCCTGCCTCTTGCTGAGAATGATGGGATTGTTGGGGTTTTTGAGGATTTCGAACAGATCCTCTTTCGTCAGTTCATCAAAAACAACCATAACCGGCAGTCGACCGACAAATTCAGACTCAAAACCGAACTCTATCATGTCCTGGGCTGATACTTCTTTTAGTATATCCCATGGAGTCTCACTCGGTCTGACGTCAGCCTCAAAGCCTATCCCCTGCTTTTGAAGGCGCTTCTTAATAATTTCCGCAAGATCCCCGAAAGCGCCGCTCATGATAAAGAGAATATTCTTTGTGTTGACGACCTTTTTCTCTTTCTTACCGGTACGCCGGTAATGTTCGATGGCCTGAATCTGCGACACGGCATCATGGGGGACTTTTAGATCAACTTCTGTCTCCTCCATGGGTTTAAGCAAGGCCCTCTGCACCCCGGTTCTTGACACGTCGTGGCCGATGATGTTCCGCGCGGAGGCAATCTTGTCGATCTCATCGACATAGATAATACCGTTCTCCGCGAGGCTCATATCATCATTAGCCTCATGGACCAGATCTCTGACCAGGTCCTCCACGTCACCCCCGACATAACCTGTTTCGCTGAATTTTGTCGCATCTCCCTTCACAAAGGGAACACCAAGCTTTTGGGCAATGAGTTTAATGATGTAGGTTTTACCCACGCCGGTGGGTCCGATCATGAGCACGTTGTTCTTAATCATGCCCACACCGACTGTCTTCTTTTTTGACGAATACTTCTTCAGGTTTTTGATCCTGTTGAAGTGGGTGCAAATCTTGGTAGACAAGACGGCCTTGGCTTGATCCTGTTTTATCACGAATGTATCAAGATGCGCCTCAAGCTCCTCCGGCAACATATCAAATGAAGGGAGCCCATCGCCTTTTTCAACGGGCTTTTCCTCATCTGTTGCGACCTCTTGGCCTTTTGGAAAAAGAAAGGGCGAGATTATCTTGATGCGGTTTCCATATTTTTTAGACAGGTAATCGCTCAACTCCTTTTCCAACTCTTTTTGGTTAGGCAGCTTTTCGCCCCCTTCAAAGTCATTCATATCATCTCGTTCCATCATACCCTCATACTAATTTGTTATGTCCAGATAACCTGAGTTGTTAGAATTCCTAATAAATCAGCAAAATTCATACCACGAATTAATATATCCATCGGTATTTGCGATTTCAACCTTAATAACACCGATCGAACCCGGTTGACTCGTCTCGGCTTATAATCTAATGTTACCCGCAAATCGCAGCACTTCAAAAGAACCCCATAAAAAACTGAGGGCGGTAGATGGTTGCACGGTTGGAAATAGGGCTGAAAAGCCACTTAAAGGACGCAGTAGGGGCAGATATCAAGGGTAAGGCCATTGACTATTTTGGATTTGGCGTTGAGGACATCCGGGTCATACGCGTTTTGACCATTGATGCCGATATCCAAGATGAGCAATTAAAAGAAATCCGAACCCGCATTTTTACGAATCCGGTCACAGAGGAATCGTCCTTTTCTCCTCTGGCCCGAAATATTGACTGGGCCGTCTGGATAGGATTCCGACCCGGTGTGAGAGACACGGCAGGCAGCACGGCACAAGAAGCCATAGAGGATTTTCTCAAGATAAGGTTCAGGCCCCATGAAGCGGTCTATACCTCAAAGTTGTGCGTTATCAAAGGCGAGCTTACCGAAGATCAGGTTCATGTCATTGCCCGTGAAATCCTCGCCAACGACATTATCCAACAATGGAGAGTCTATTCGAAGGCAAATTGGGATCCCGAGGAGGGCATTGGATACATCGTTTCAAAAGTGATCCTCAATCACAAGCCTGAGGTTAATTTTATTGACATCGGATCGGACAAAGAACTCAAGAACATTTCCATTGAAAGAAACCTTGCTCTACAGGACAGCGATATTCCTGTTATCCGAAAGTATTTTTTGCAGGAAGACGTTCTGGTAGAGAGGCAGAAGTGCGGCCTGACTTTGCCTACGGATGTTGAACTGGAATACATCTCCCAGGCTAGGAGCGATCATTGTAATCACAATACCTTCAAGGGGCTTTTCAGATACCGTGATATGGCAACCGGACAGGAAGAAACCGTGGACAACCTGTTCAAGACCTGTATTGAGGCCCCCACGCTTAAGCTCAAAGACCAGAAGGATTGGGTTGTTTCAGTCCTCTGGGACAATGCCGGGGTTGCGAAGTTCGACGATGACCATAACTATGTGATAACCGGCGAAACCCATAATAGCCCTTCAAACATGGAGGCCTATGGCGGCTCGCTGACCGGTATTGTCGGGATCTACAGGGATCCCATGGGGACCGGATTGGGCTCAAAGTTGATTCTGGGAATGTACGGTTATTGTGTGGGTCCTCGGGACTATAATTATGAACTGAAACCCCATCTTCACCCCCGGCGCCTGCTCGATGGGGTTATCGAAGGTGTTAAGGATGGTGGGAATAAGAGCGGTGTACCCACCCCTTTCGGCCACCTTTTCTTTGATAAGAGCTTCCTGGGAAAATGTCTGGTATTTGTGACAGCCTTGGGCCTGATGCCTGCAAAGATCCACGGCAAATGGTCTGAGAATAAGACCACCCAAGCCGGCGATTTGATCCTCATGTCAGGTGGAAGGGTGGGGAAAGACGGGATACACGGTGTAACCGCCGCTTCAGAGACCTACGGCGAACAGACTCCGGCCGGGCATGTCCAAATAGGCGACCCCTATACCCAGAAAAAGATGCACGATTTCCTCCTTGAAGCAAGGGACGAAGGCCTCGTATCATTTATCACCGACAATGGAGGCGGGGGCTTATCCTCCTCCATAGGAGAGTCTGCAAGGTTTAGCAATGGTGCGTGTGTTGACCTGGATAAGGTACCTCTGAAATATGAGGGCCTTGACCAGTGGGAGATATGGGTGTCCGAATCTCAGGAACGCATGACGGTGGCGGTTAAACCCGATCACCTCGAGCGGTTCATGGATTTATCGGCCAAACATGCCGTTGAAAGCACGGTCATTGGCGAATATAAGGATTCGGGTTTCTTGCAGCTGGACTATGCCGGCAAGACCTGTGCCCTCATTCGGATGGATTTCCTTGAATCCGATTTCCCTCAGTGGGAATTTGATGCTGAATGGATTCCTCCGGAGCTAAGAGGGCTCAAAGAGCCTGTAATGAGTGAGCCCAAGCGCCTTGGCGCCCTTTTAAAGGAAATACTGTCCCGCCCCAACATCTGCGCCAAAAACTGGATTGTCAGGCAATACGATCATGAGGTGCAGGGCGGTAGCGTCATCAAGCCCCTTGTGGGAAAGAATAGAGACATGGTGAGTGACGCGGCGGTTATGAGACCCATTCTTGGTTCAAACAGGGGTATCGCCGTTACGCAAGCCCTGAATCCCTGTTACTCTGAAATCGATACCTATCACATGACCGCTGTGACCATAGATGAAGCGGTGCGAAGGGTTGTTGCGGTAGGCGGAAGCCCTGAGCATCTAGGGGGTGTGGACAATTTTTGCTGGCCCACTATACAGTACGATCCCACCCAGAATCCTGACGGCAAATATAAGGCAGCCCAGTTGGTTAGATCGAACTGGGCCCTGAAAGATTTTTGCCTTGCCTACGGCATTCCACTCCTTTCAGGGAAAGACAGCATGTATATTGACGGCAACCTGGAAGGCCCCTTTGACGAGAGACGAAAGATCTCAGGTCTGCCGACCCTCCTTTTCACTGTCTCAAGCGTTATTGATGACATCAAAAATTGCATCACCATGGATGCCAAACTCCCCGGGGACTTGATTTATGTACTGGGGGAGACAAAGGATGAACTGGGGGGAAGCGAATACTATCAAATGATGAATGAACTCGGTCTAAATTGCCCCCAAGTAGATGTGAAAGAGACGTGGCCTCTCTACCTGGCTCTGCACGAAGCCATTCTCCGGCAAACCCTTTCTTCCGCTCATGCAATAGCCAGGGGCGGAGTGGGTGTTCATCTTGCCCTTGTAGCCATGGGCGGTGAATTGGGCATGGACCTGGATTTGAATGCCCTCCCCTCCTCCGGGGGGCTTTCTGATACCCACAAACTCTTTTCAGAATCTGCAGGACGATTTGTGGTGACCGTGGATCCAAAGAATCAGGATGTCTTTGAAGAGATCTTTGCGGGCCTGCCTATCGGCCACATAGGATATGTGTCGGAGACGCCTCTTTTTCGAATGAAGGGCTCTCAAACGCAAATAATCCTAGAAGAGGATGTTTTTGAATTGAAGACCCAATGGAAAAAACCTTTCGGTCATTTGGTATAGTGGTGTTTTTATGGCGAGCGGTGATTGACCAGGGAATATTGGCAATAAGAGGATTGAAATGGAAGGCATTAGAGCGCTTATTTTAACGGGTTACGGGTTGAATTGCGACTATGAAACCGATTTTTCCCTTAAGCTGGCAGGAGCTGAATCCCAGAGGATGCACATTAATGAATTGATCGAATCAGAAAAGGCCGGTCAAAACCAAATCCTCAACCGCTTTCACATTTTGGTCTTTGGCGGTGGTTTTGCTTGGGCCGATGAACACGGCGCCGGTGTCATCCTGGCGACAAAGATCAAATACAATCTGGGAGAACAGCTGGAACGGTTTATAGAACAAGGTAAATTGATTATAGGCATATGCAATGGTTTCCAAAGTATTGTGAACCTCGGCCTGTTGCCTGGATTCGACAGAAATTATCACGATCGTCGCATAGCGCTCATCTCCAATGATACAAACAACTACATTGACGCATGGGTCAACCTGCAAGTTAACCCTGATTCTCCCTGTGTATTCACGAAGGGCATCAATCAGATTGAATTGCCCGTAAGACACGGTGAAGGCAAATTCTTTACGTCCGATGAAGATATGCACCATCTTTTTGGCAATCATCAGGTGGTCATGAAGTATGCAGACGTGGATGGAGAAGATGCTGATGGCGAATGGCCTCTGAATCCCAACGGATCATTGAGAGATATTGCCGGGATTTGCGATCCTACCGGCCGAATTTTTGGTCTGATGCCCCACCCTGAAGCCTTCAACCACATCACAAATCACCCCGATTGGACCAGACAAAAAGCGGCGGCTTTGCGTGAAGGAAAAACTATTGATACTGAAGAAGGCGACGGCATAAAGATCTTCAGGAATGCCGTCGATTATGTCAGGCAGGCGATTTTGGACGGGCGAATTTCAGATTAATTAAAAGGAAGAGTTAATGAATACGCATTAGGCCCCCTCTTTACAATGAGAGTCAGTGCGGATCTGTGGCGAAAATGACTGATGGCCCTGTTGAACTGATCTAGATCATTTACTTGAGCGTTGTTTATCTTGAGTAACAGATCGCCTCGCTGTAAACCGATCCTGTCGGCCTCTGACTCCCCTCTTACCTCTTCTATCATCAACCCAGCCTTGATCCCATATGCTTTCTTGGTGGCCTCATCGATCTCTCCAACCCTGATGCCCATGCGCCGAAAGAAAAGTTCCAAAGATAGGTCCTGCGGGAAGGTAGTGGGTTGAACCGATAAGTTCAATTCATTTCCCCGCCTGAAAATAGTGAGACGAACCGGATCACTTGGCGTAAACTCTGCCAAGGCCTCGCGATACTCTTCAATTGTAGATATGGGCGTGCTTTCCAGGTTTAGAAGGATGTCTCCCCTTTTGATGCCGGCTCCTTCCGCAGGACCATTGGGAGTGACATCGCTTATGAGCACGCCTGAACGCGCTTTATTAAGTGCAAATGCATTCCTCAGTTCCGGAGTCAAATCCTGCAATTCTAAACCCAGCCATGGAAATCGAACCTCACCGGCCTTGAATAGCTCCTTAACGATGCGTCTCGCTTTGTTGATCGGGATTGCAAACCCGATGCCTTCCGCTTTCTGATAGATAGCCGTATTAATGCCGATGAGTTCCCCTTCGATATTAAGCAGGGGGCCGCCGCTGTTGCCTGGGTTAATGGATGCATCCGTCTGAATAAAGCTCCTGTATATGTGTTTGTCAGAGCGTACGGACCGATTTAATGCGCTCACAACACCGGTCGTTACTGTATGGGAAAGCCCGAAGGGATTTCCGATGGCAATCACGCTCTCCCCGATCATGAGATCATCGGAGTTTCCCATTTCAATGTCGGGCAGCCTCTCCTTCACATCGATCTGGAGTACGGCAAGATCAGACCTGGGATCTGATCCCACTATTCTGGCCTTATACTCCTCTTTGTCCGAAGTGATGACTTTAATCTCTGCAGCCCTCTCTACAACATGGTGATTGGTGATGATATATCCTTCCTTGCCGTCGATAATCACGCCCGAACCCAAGCTGCTTCTCGTCCTTTCTCTTGCAAAAAGATCCGGGAAAAAATCCTTGAAAAAGTCATCTCGGGAAAAGGGAAACATCGGATTTACACGTTCATGTATGATTGTGCTGATGTTCACCACCGCCGGACCCACCTTCTCAACAGCCTTGACAACCGGGCTACGCCTTAGTGAACCATAAACTTTGGTGTTTGGAAAAAGAAGCAGTGTGGAGATCAAAAATAGGATGATGATTAAGGATCTGCATGACTCGACGTTTAGTCGTTGGGTAATTGAGTGGCGGAGTGTTTGGATGTCAATATCGTATTTCATTACACGGTCCTTTAGTTCCATCAACTCTTTACCCTTTATATCATCCCGGCTCACTTGAATCACTTTCGGTCAGGAATTCCCGGATAATGCCCTTCAATTCTTCTAAATATCCCCAATAGAAGTGGTCGGCACCTTGGATCTTTCTGAAGACAGCCTCTGGATTCCATTTTGGAGCATCTCTCTCGACCATGTGAGCGCCTGCGATTTCGTCTCCTGTTCCGACAACCACAAGCTTGATCTTTGGGTTGTTTTTGAGAAAATCAAAGGAAATGAAATTGACCGGTGGAGACACCATAATCAATCTTTCAGCCAGATCGAATCGGTCAATGCCGAGGGCATTAACCCAGGCGCCAAAGGAATACCCTGCAAGATCGATATGCGCCATACCCAAGCCTGAAAGATATGATAGGGCGGCCTTGACGTCTTCCTGTTCTCCATCGCCGTTGTCAAATGAGCCTTCGCTCCCGCCCACGCCCCTGAAATTGAACCGGAGTGTGGTATAACCCTTCTCTCGATAAGCTTGGGTAACCGCCTCCACCACATTATTCCGCATCTCTCCACCATAAAGAGGATGCGGATGGGTCACGACAACGCCCCTGCTTCCAGACATTTCCTCCAGGAGCCCTTCAATTTTCACTTCTCCCGATTGAAAAAAAACCTTATCTTCCGACATTTTAACGATGTCCTATTTTTTTCTGACCCTTGGCCTTACGCCCTGCGGTTTTGGCCTTTCATTTACCTCAACCAGGGATTTGTCTTCTTTTCCTCATCAATGGTCGAAGATGGTTTGGGGCCGTAATCATGGCCCGGCCAAACGATGGTATCGCCGGGCAGGGTCATTAGCTTCTCTTTAATGGCATCCATGAATTGTGAAACAGATGCGCCGGGCAGATCGGTTCGCCCTATTCCGCTTACAAACAGAGTATCCCCTGTGAAAACATTACCGTCTCCCAGAAGACATATTCCACCGGGGCTATGGCCGGGCGTGTGAATGACATTCAAAGAAACGTCGCCCACCACGACTTCATCCCCGTCCTTGACCTTGACGTCTGCTTCGGGTGAGGGGGTGAAACCCCATTGCCGGGCCATTTCCTGGCCTTGCGGGGAATTGAACATGGTGTCATCCAAGTCGTGCATAACGATTTTCGCCCCTGTAAGGGCCTTCATCTTGTTATTGCCGCACGAGTGATCCGGGTGACCGTGGGTGTTTACGATATACTTGAGATCAAGATTTTTTTCTTTGATCCTCGCAACAACCTTTTCCTCATCGCCTGCAGGATCGATAACCAAAGCTTCTTTAGTCCTGGGGCATGAAACCAGGTAGCAAAACACTGCCATAAAACCAACGCTCATTTGTTCAATGTCCATTGAAAACTCCTTATAATTATTTGTCCTTTATTGAACGTCTGTTGTCCGTTGTACATTACTCATTGTATCTTTCGCAGAGATCTCAATCGCCGACGCGCCAAAGCCTCTATGGCGACGGTGCGAGGCGCACAGGCCAGGGAAGCGAGCGAGAAAATACAGTTTTGACTTTTAGGGTTCAGGCAATTCATCAAACAAGGCCATCATATCCTGCTTCAATCCCTCCGGGACGGAAGAAAGCTGGTCCCTGGAAAGTGCCACAAACTCCGCAGCGCCTTTCACCAATAGTCCTCCCTTATCATCTCTTATTTCCGCAACCGTTTTTATGATGGGAGGCCGGGTGGTGTCAACCACCCTACCCTTTACCCTCAGAGGGATTCCAATCAATACCGGTTTTACGTACTTTATTTCCATCTTGCGGGTTACGAAAAACATCCTTTTGAAAAACATAATGGTCCATGACATCGTCTCATCTATTAAGGTTGAGATGATGCCGCCATGGGCCATGTTTTCCCATCCCTCATAGTTCTTTTTTAGCGTTATGTCAGTACACACGGAATTTTCTTCTCTATAAAAGTGAAGATCCAGCCCGATCGGGTTTTCGGTTCCGCAGGCAAAGCAGTTGTGCCCGTTCAATTTGGGCAGCTCGATTCTTTGTTTCTCAGTGCTCGTCATACAATATTCCTCTATTTTTGACAGGATGACGGGATTAACTCGATGATTTAGGGCCTATAGAAAACTTAAAGCACTTTCACAGATTGCAGGCTGTTCAAATAGATCGTCCAAAAGCACAAAGTGGAGCACTTGAATGGCGAGAAAGAGTTTACTTATTATCGTCATTCAAGTGCTCCACCTTGTTTCCGATATAGCCATATCGGGACCCGGCTTTGAGCGGCGCTTTTGACGATTCTATTACTATGTCTGAAAGATCTTGTCGATCCTCTAATCCAGTCAAAATAATGGATCTGGTGAACATTATTTTTATTCCGAGATGAAATGCGATGGGACTTTGCATCTTAGTAACAAAAAGAGGTCATGTCGAGATCCCATTTGCGTTGACATAAAATCATTATTTTATCATTATGCCCTTCTGAACATAAGGACGATTTCCTGGAAATGGAGAGCATAATCATGTCCGAAGAAACATCCTACCTGACCATTACCGTTGACAAGGGCCACATCCTCACCCTCGGAGAGCGTCTCTATGAGCAGAGCATTGAATTGATCAGGGAGTTGGTCAACAATGCCTACGATGCCGACGCAACCCGTGTGGATGTGACCATCTCCGAGAATGAGATCATCATCGTGGATAATGGTGAAGGCATGGATGCGGATGGGCTCCGGCAATATTTCAATGTGGGCTCCGACGAAAAACTTCTGAACCCTGTTTCCCCCCGTTATGGAAGGAACAGGATCGGCCAATTCGGTATCGGCAAGTTCGCGAGTTTGGCCGCTGCGTCCCGCTTTGAGATCACCACCCGCAAGGAGGATTTCGCCGCCCGTGTCGTTTTTGACAAGGCCCGTTGGATGCAGGATGGCGCCTCATGGCAAATCCCGCTCACCTTGTTGGACCGGGATCCCAAAAAGGAAGACGGCACCACTGTTCGCCTGGTTGATCTGAAGAGGCGTTTCCGACCGGAAGATGTCACCCAGAAGATCGCTGAAGGTGTCCCTATCCGTGCAAAACACTTCTCCGTAATTGTCAACGGATACAGGGTGACGCCCAGGATACTGTCCGGAAACCGAATTCCAGTAATGGAGGGCACCAAGTACGGTATCGTGCACGGCGAAATCGTGATCCTTCCCGCTTCTCGCGCCTCAAAGGATGACATGGGTATTGAAATCAAGGTCAAAGGCGTAACCGTTCGGCGAGAACTGTTCGAGATCGCCTCATGGGGAAAGGCGGCAACGAGGATACGCGGGGAGATTAATGCGGATTTTCTTCCTCTCACCAGCGACCGATCAGGGTTCATCGAGGATACCAGAAAGTATAAGGCATTCCTGAGGGCCATGGAAAAGACCGTCGAGGAGGTGCGCAAGGCATACAACCAGCTCGCCTCTGAAAAGGAGAACAGAAAAGTCGGCAGAGCGCTCAAGGAAGCCCTTCAGCGGGTGCACCAGGCGCTGATCATGAATCCCGAATACTCCCCTTTCGGTGTCGTGCCCCTGTCCGAAGAAGGCGTACAGGGCTCAGAGATCGGGATCAAACAAGATGCCAAGAAAAGCGAGTCAGCCGAGGTCGATGTGGAGGAAATAGAGGGAGAAACCCCGCCCCAAGACATGGATGCCGATTCTCCCACCGATGCAGATGGCGAGAAGCCCAAGAAGGAACGAAAGCCTTCCCTCCGGATTGCAACGCCCAATGCCGTGGTCAAAAGGCTCAAATTCGGGGACGCGGGCGTGACCTGTTGCCTCGATCACCTGGGCGAAGACGGCCCTGAGTGTATGACCGAGGGCACGATCATCTATATCAACAGGGATCATCCCCTGTACAAGCGGGAGTCCAGGAAAAAGGAGGCCCATATCCTGAATATCTCCCGACTCATTACTCAGGAGATCTCGCTGATGAAAGACCCCGAGAATCCCCGCGAGGCCTATAACCGTCAGTCCAGGCTTCTCCGCGATGCCTTCAAAGAGGGGGAGGAAAAACCCAAGAAGAAAAAAAGGAAGAAGTGATTGACAGATCGAACCATCTAGACTAAACTAATTAAACTAATTTATTTCAACTAGGGGCGAGCTATGCAACAACTGAATATACATGAGGCCAAAACAAGGCTGTCGGCGCTATTAATGGATGTGGAACAGAAAGGTGAGACCTTTTTAATCTGTCGCAATGGAAGGCCTGTGGCTGAACTCATTCCATACAAGAAGCGAAATCGGCTTGAATACCATCCCGTATTGAGCAAGATTAGCATTAATTACGACCCGACCGAAGTACTCACTGAAAGCGAATGGGGAGAAATTGAATGATATTGGATACCTGCGCGCTCCTTTGGCTCTCACACGATCAGCATAAGATGAGGGATTCAACGCGGCGCGCGATAAAGGAAGCGCCAATCCTGAGTATCTCGGCCATTACCGGATTTGAAATTGGACTGAAATACAGATCAGGCAAACTCAACCTCCCTCTTCCTCCCACCGAATGGCTGGAAGGGATTCTTAAACATCATGGGATCTCCGTGATCGGCCTGGACATGGCGATCTGCATTAAGGCCACAGAGCTTCCCCCAATCCATAGAGATCCCTGCGATCGTTTCATCATCTCAACCGGCCTATTGAACCGGATGCCGGTTGTCACCGCTGACAGGCGTTTTGTCGAATATGGCATTGAAGTTTTGAGCTAATTCTTCACCAATATCGTGTACCATGTCATCTCATGATCCCATTCCTTGATTACTTTTAAGCCCAACGCCGCCAATCTATCTTTGATATCCCGCGCCTGGGTTCTCATCAGGCCTGAGAAAACGAAATTTTTGCTCAGGATAAACCGCTCATCTAATAGCAGTTTTGACAGGACTTCAAATTGAATATTCGCGAGCACAAGATCCGCCCGTTCATCCGCAAAATCAAGGGCATCGCCCTCAACAATCTCAATGACCTCGCCCTGTTGATTCACAGCAACATTTTTCTTGGCTGTTTTAATGCACAAGGGATTGAGATCAACCCCAAGGACCTTCTTAGCACCGAGTCCGGCCGCAGCGACGGCCAGTATGCCTGTCCCGGTCCCAAGATCGAGCACCCTTTCAAACCGAGTATCCTTGCAGATCATAGTCATGGCCCTCAAGCAGTCTTTTGTTGTTGGATGAAGCCCGGTACCAAAGACGACGCCTGGATCCAGGAGGAGCTTCCGTTTTCCCTTCTCCGCTTCTACATTCAACCAGGGAGGGACAATTATGAAGTCTTCAATCTCCAGGGGCTTTAAAACATTTCCCTGCCACTGCTCATAGGTGAAATGGAAATCGTCAATCAACTCCAAGTAGGGCCGTTGCTTTATGAAGCTGGTAATAAGTTCCATTGAGGGTTCGGAAAAAAGAGAAAGGAGCTGTTGGCCTCCACCCAGTTTCCTAGATATGAGCCACCAAAACCGATTTCGTCCCTTTCCCCGAGCAATCCACTGAAAAGGTAGACATAGAGGTCTTTATAGGGTTCGATGGATTTCATTTTATCGTATCAATTTTGCCTTTTCCAAATATGCGAGGCCTTAGCAATCCCTTTACAGGGGCGAGACTATTAAGCGTTCAGGGTTTCCTGATAATCCGAGAGCATCACCAGGCTTGGTAGAAGGTATCTCTTTCTTTGCGCCCTATGCCATTTCTTTCTGATCTCCGATCCCGCACTCTATAAAACAACTTTTCAAATCTTAAGCATTGCATGCATGCTATTTTAGTATATCTCCAAACTCCTCCTGGATATATTTTAGTCTATCCAACGCCGCCTCATGGAGGGCCTGATCGGCCGCTGCATTCTTTATGCGCTTTTTCAAGGAGGAAAGCTCTTTTTCCAAATCAAAGATGGTATTTTGAAATATCGTTTCTAGATCAGGGCCTGCAACTGCTTCTAGCGGCATCTCATGGTCTACTTCCCTTGCCTTTAGTATCAGCCTTTCCTTCCATGCAGGGACATGGGTCTCAAAAGCGAAACGCTCCTCTATCGATCTGGACAGCGCCTTACTTGCTTTTGCTTCGCCGTGAACCACGAAGACCTTTGGACTGCTTTCAAAATGTCCGACCCACTGCAGGAGATCATTCTGGTCGGCATGGGCCGAAAAACCGCCGATGGTAAAGACTTTGGCCCGAACCGCCACATTCTCCCTGAATATCCTGACCTCTTTGGCCCCATCCACGATCTTGCGGCCCGTCGTCCCCATGGCCTGAAACCCGACAATGACCAGGCTCGCGCCTTTGCGCCAAAGATTGTGTTTCAAATGGTGTTTGATTCTCCCGGCCGTGCACATGCCGTTTCCAGCGATAATGATCGCAGGGCCTGATTGATTGTTGATTGCAATAGACTCGCGGGTGCTGGAAGTGAACTTCAGGTTGGGCATACTGAAGGGATCGAAACCCTGCTTCACGATGGCATGCGCTTCCGCATCGTAGTATTTTTTATTCTTTCTGAATATTTCAGTGGCTTTAATGGCAAGGGGGCTATCAAGATATACCGGGATATCCGGAAGCTCTCCTGCCCTTTGAAACTCACCCAGTATGTAAAGGATCTCCTGGGTTCTTTCCACGGCAAAGGCCGGAATCATTGTTTTTTCGCCCTTTGATGCCGCATACTGTATCGCTTCCAAAAGTTCTTGTTTACTATCCTCAAAGGACCTGTGCACACGATTCCCGTAGGTGGATTCAAGAAACAAATAGTCTGCATCAAACATTTCCTGCGGATCATCAACGATGAGTTGATCTTTTTTACCGAGGTCCCCTGAAAAGACAATTTTAGTGCTATCTTCACCCTTCTCCATCCACAGTTCCAGGATGGATGATCCGAGAATATGCCCCGCGTTTCTAAGTCTGGCCTTCACGCCCGGCTCTATTCCGAATACCTGATCCCTTTCGAGAGGTGAAAGCAAATCAATGCTTTTCAGAGCATCGGCTTCCGTGTAGAGAGGCTCGATGGCGTTCCGCGCTTTTCGTTTGTTCTTCCTGGTCCGCCATTCCGCATCCATTTCCTGAATGTGCGCGGAATCCAGAAGCATGATTTCACAGAGCTCGGCCGTGGGTGGAGATGTGATGATGCGGCCTTCAAATCCCTCCTTTACAAGTTTGGGTATCCGTCCGCTGTGATCAATGTGTGCGTGGGTCAGAAAGAGCTTGGTGATTTCTTTTGGATCAAAGGGCCATGGTTCCCAGTTTCGAACTTCCATCTGTTTCCCGCCCTGGAACATCCCGCAGTCTACCAGGAGTTTATTGCCCTGTGGAATTTCTAGGAGATAACTGGAACCTGAAACGCTACCAACACCGCCTAAACATGTAACCTTAATCATGCTATATTCCTTTCGTTCGCATTGATTCCCAAAATTGTGCCGGATGCTATCATCATAGGATCGACCTGATCAAATCCCCGGCAATCGAAAAAAAACCCCTCGGATATCCAAGGGGCTATAAAAAAAAGGGCGGCAACTTACTCTCTAACCTATTGCCGCCCCCATGGAAAGCGCAGAGATCTGATTTTTCCTTCTATGTGATGAAGTGAAAAAAGAAAGCAAAGGCAGTCAGATAGGCTCGGGGTGAACCTTTAATTCAAACCAAGATTGAGGAAGGCTTAAGAATAGAAACTATCTACCAACAGCTAACGTGTATATCATGGTATTGTTCATGTCATCAATCACCTCATCAATTTGGGATTCTGTGAGGAGACCCATATCCAACAATATCTGTCCAATCAGTCGATGTTTTCCTTCCTCGACGTTCTCATTCGCTTGAATCGAAAGCGCCTCCATAAGTTCCTCAGTGTTAATAAAACCCTTTTCAACAGCAATAGTGCCAAACCGGTTTTTCATCCGTTTTTTCATTAATTAATCCTCTTTACTTAAAGTTTTTCTTTATATTATTTTTCTTAGTTGAGCAATGACGTGGTAATAAAGAATTTACGAATGCTTTAAGTATTATCGGTAAAAAGGATGATGTCACCGGTACTGTAGAACTGTTGTAAAGTTGGCGATTTGAAAATGTTGTTTT
>CAYWMP010000035.1:31981-37991 GCA_964459445.1 uncultured Desulfobacteraceae bacterium | reverse complement strand
CCTGTTTAGAGCCCTCTGCACAAATACATTTCCTTCAAGAGACACCCCATGTTGTCTCCAGTAGTGCATTCCACCAATCAGAATCCGGGCCTTATAGCCATCTTTACGCAAGCTGTCGCACTCGCTTTCAAGCTGACTATAGTTGTATCCTTCATTGATAAGAATGAGCGGCTTGGATTTAAGGAAGACCTTCGTCTTAATGGAAAACAGGGGGACATTGATTGAATTTGGGATTCTGCATATCTCGTATTCTTTTCTTGCTCGGACATCGACGAGAAAAAGCTCCTCGCCATGTTTTAGTCTTTCCAAGACGGACTTAACGGAAACCGAAAAGGCGGGATTACGTTCCTTTGATTTGAATGAGGACCATTTGGCGGGGATGGTTTTAGGGTTATTGCGTTTGTCCGCAGCGAATCCGATGTTGGCAGGCCATACTAAAAGAAGACAAAACAAGATGGCAATGGATATCACTCTTAGTAGAAGGATCATTGCACTTTCTCACGCTGAGGGGTGAAAAATCTGCCAAACGCGATTGGTTTTGAGCAACCGAGAGAAACGAAAATTATTGGCATTAGAATGCCCTAATTCATCAATTTGTCAATGCCATTTTTTTACGTAGAAAATACGGATAAAACATAGGTATTTTGGAATTTTTTCGAAGCCATTTATAATATTACGGATCCGAAAAGTAGAAATAGGTTTCTAAAAAGAAGGAATATTCTACCAAGATTTTTCGGATATGACGGGTTTTGAATTACTGTAATCTTACTTAAGGATCTGAAGATTCAAGGCAAGAGTGAAAGCCACTGATAGCCAGGCGCCACAAGTATGAACTGAATGCCATTTAGTACCATTCGGTAACTCTCACTTTCTCCGACGAGTTGGACTGCTGGTATATTCAAGACTTTCTGAAATTTTCTCAGGGGTTTAGATGGCTGGGTATTTGAGAGTTTGGCTTCAAGGAGAAGTAGCTGTTCTCCTTCATTTACAATAAGGAAGTCTATTTCCTGCTGTTCTTTGTTCTTAATGAAACGCAGCGAAAATGTCCCGTAGCCTAGATCGTTCCATACAGTCACCGCCCGCCACAATTCCTGTGCGACCATATTCTCAAAACGCGCACCTGGGTCTTTGATCCGAGGGGTATCCCAAATATAAACTTTTCGTTCCTTTTGAATCGCTCTGGCAATTTTGGTCGTCAATGGTCTAATACTGAAGATGAGGAAGAATCGTTCGAACACACCCAACCAATTCCGGACCGAATTGTAAGACACTTTCAAGTCCCGGGCTAAAGATGGGATGGAGAGCGACTGTTATTCACCATAATGAAAAATAGTCAAGACTATCTTTCAATTCGATGAAATATTGATATAATATGGTTGTGGCTTTTGAAGGGCCGTTTAGTGAGGATATGAATCTATCAAATGCTGATATCCTCTACTCCTCTCTGGCAAAAACCTGATTAGAAAAACGGTCAAAAAGGGAATAACCGCCAGGCAGGCGAGTACGGCTCGTATCGAGTAGAGGTCCGCAAGCTTGCCCGTTAGGGGTGCCATCATGCCGCCTGTGCCAAAGGCCAGGCCCATCATCAAACTCGAGACCATGGATCTTCCCTTGGGTGCCAGTTCTTGCGCCAGGGCGACGCCTAGCGGCAATGTGGCCATGATAAAGAACCCTCCCAGGAAGAAGGCGGGGTAAACCCAATGACCGCTGGAAAATAGTACCATATAGAGACTTGGAAACGTCAGCCCGTGAGAGATATAAAAAATCGGTTTATAACCCACCCTATCGGCCAGATGGCCGGCAAGAAGTCCGCTGATGGCGCCAGCCACGGTAAACAGCGCTACCATTTTTCCGATGAAGACCAAAGAATGCCCTTCCCTTGCATAAAGCACGGGCAGATAGGTAAAAAATGACTGGCCGACATAGGACCTCAAAACCATCACCATCCAAATAAGGAGGATGGGTTTCCATGCAGGGCCCAGGGCCTCTTTTATCGATCCGATAAAACCATAGTTCCCCAGTCTCTCTCCCTCGGGCATTGGAACAATCCTGAAAAGAATCACCATCACAACCAGTCCGATAATCATCGTCCAAGGCGTTGACTCCAAACCGTATGCGTCAACAAAATAGGTGATAAAAAGGGGACCTGCACCAAAGGCCAAGGTACCCCCCAGGCCGAAGATGGACATGGAAAGGCCGAAATGTCTGCCCGCATAGGCCGAAACCATGCCCGCACAGGTCGGATGAAACATCGAATTTCCGATGGAACCTATTGAGACGCAAAGGATCAGCATAGAGAATCCCGGAACCAACCCGACCAAAGGAATGCAAACGATGGAAAGCAACGGGCCGCCAAGAACAAACATACGGGTTCGGTAATGATCCGCTATGTAACCGATCGACGGTTGTACAATGAAGGCAAAAAAGCGGCTTACGCCTGTAATGAGACCAACCTGGGTTAAGGTTAGAGCGAATTTGTCCACAAAGACCGGAATGAGTGGGGTCACAAAAGAGGCATAGAAATCCCCTATAAAGTGAATAAGTGTCAGGCCGAAGATGACCTTGACGTCATGTTTTCTTTCTTTCTGCATAGATTGTCACCCGTAAGCGCTATCCTAACAATGCCATGGTCCCTTTGGGCTGGAAAAGATCTTGGTGCGAATTAAATTCCTTAGGGAGCATTAATGCGACCATTTCTTGGGACCTTGAAAATTCAAATCAAGACAGGCTCCAAGAGGGCCTTGAGTAAAGTTTACCAAGGGTGAGAAGTCAATAAAGAACTTTGCTCCGCTTCGCAACTGGAATATTGGAATACTGGAGATTTGGAGTAATGGGTATTGGGGAAGTGCCGGAATGCTTTATTGGGAAAAGCAGGCAGGTAAAGCATTAGAGAAATGTAAAATCAGGATCAAATCCGTTCGGTGGAGGACAGTTTTAAATTATTCCATTATTCCACCATTCCATTTTTCCTTCCAAGAGGTGAGATTTGTGGCAGGTTAAGCTTTTATAGGGCGTGGTGTATTGGTGATTTTGACGACTCTGAATGTTTTTCAGTTATCCCGCGTCGGCAGATAGAGATGCACATCAGTGCCTCTGCCCACCTGGGAATCAACCGAAATCCAGCCTCCGTGGTTATTTACAATGCCGTACACGGCTGCCATACCTAATCCACGGCCCTGGAACTTGGTGGTGAAGAAGGGTTCAAAAATCCTGGTCTTGGTTTTTTCGTCCATCCCCTTTCCATTATCCTGGACCCTCAGGTAGGCGTACTGCTCCGAGTTTTGTCCCTCTTGTGTGGACATCAATTGATGCGATTCATCACTTCCTGTTGCTATTCTGATGCATCCCGGACCTTCAATTGCCTCTGTTGCGTTCTCTATAAGCGCCGACAATACCATTTTCATCTGAGAAGGGTCAGCCTCCACCTGGTTGGTATCTGTAGGCAAATCGGTCTCGAGAAGAATTGCCGGTGCGATCTTACTTTGAATTACAGGCAGACTGTCTTTTACCAAATCATTTAGGGACAGGGTGACAGGATGATATTTCCCCCCCCGGGCGAAAGCCAACAACTGATTGGTTAGGCCGACCATTCGGTGCACTGAGGACCTCATGGATTCGATATATTTGTGGATATTTTCATCTTCAGGAAAATCCATTTGAAGTAATTCAATATTGCCGGCAATTCCGACAAGGGCGTTATTAAACTGGTGCGCAATGCCGCCGGCCAATGTAGAAAGGGGTTCCATGCCCCGCGTTTGCGGCCTTAGGACTTCAGAGAAATCCTGATCCTCACCTAGTGGATTCTGTTGATATGTTTGATTGATTGACGCTGCCATGCTTTTAACCTGCTCTAAAAAAGGACTTTACTTCTATTTAAGATTGGCAGGCGATCTAACTTGATATATGAACGAGAACGATTGTTTTCATCAAAGGGTTTTATGGAATTCCGAAGGATTTACATGAAATCCGCGCGGTCTGTCAAAGCTAATGGGCGGAAATGAAAAGTTAGCCGACCATATACTTTCTACATCGCTTAACTTATTGAAACTACACTCAACTTGCCTATAGAGCGTGTAACTGCTTGTCTTGAAACGGAAATTTAGCATTTAGAAATTAAGCATGAAATCGGGAGGTTATGTATAAAATGAGCGTTGTTAAATATTTTATCCACAACCGCGATTTCACTTATCCTTTCATTTTCGGACGTTTTCTATGATTTTCACTTTAATGCCCTTGGTTTTTTGGCTATCTCTTGAGCCGCCCTCTATTAGCCAAATCATTCGTTCATGCACCAATCCTACAACGATTGAAAATGATTTTTAAAATCGGCCATTTGCCTTTTTTCAACTTCAGTTCTTAATAAATGAAATTCTGATATTCACGAATTCCGGAATATCGCTCTGGGAGTGAAAAGTTGAGGAGTACGCGGGCTAGAATCATTTATTGGGACCTGATGGGTGAAAATCTACACAACCTACATTTTGTATTCTCAATAGCCGTTCGAAGTGATGAGGTCACTCGCTCCGGTATATTTCAAAATGAGATTCCTGAACGATGCCGGGAAAGTGCCGATTTTCTTAGACCAGCTTGGCAAAAGGTATCGCTTAATCATGTCATCAAGAGACGTTGTCTCCCAATTCACCAATTCAACATACTCATTTAAAAATGTTGTGGCCAAGTCCTCTTCTTTCGATCCACAAAAAACCTGGTAAAAAATATGAGAAAGCGAGAGGACCGCTACCTGTCTTTGAATTTCATTGGGAACTTCCGACGGAGGAGAGAACTCCGGATAACGCTGGAAAGCCACCGTTCGCCACACAACTTCAGGGAGGTTCCACGTCTTTAGAAGAAGTGCACCCAACTGAGAGCGGTCAAGGGACTCTAAAAGCACAACCAGTTTTGGATTATGCTCTTTAAATAGCTGTACAACAACCTCACCAAGGTCATGCAGCAACCCTATTGTCGCATACTCGCTCGGCTTGCCCAAGCCGGACTCCTGAGAAATGGTGAAAGAGATATGAGATATCGCGACAGAATGCGCATGCAGCTCCTGAAAAACTTCCGTTTTTGGCATTGTCCGGCGAACGCCTTCGGCGATCACCAATTGGTATAGCTCATTAAAGCCCATGAGCACAACGGCATGGTGGAGGTCTGATATCCTGCTCTGGAAACCATAAAAGGAAGAGTTCACCGTCTTCATGACCATGCCGAGAAGGGCGGGATCCTGCTTGATCATGTCCGCGATCTCATTAACGGATATCTTTCCCTCAAGAAGCTTCATGGCCAGTGTGCTGGCAAAAACCGGGAGTTTAGGCACCTTTTTGATAATACTTTGAATAATTTCCGAATTGCCGTAATCGCGATTGGCCGTTGCCCGAGCGGCGTAGACGGATTTCATCAGTTTTTTGTTTTTGCTGGCAAGGTCCTTTTCTCTGGATTCAAGCGCACTTATTCGTGCAAAGGCCAATTCATTCAAGCGCTTGAAGATGAACAACTGCGTCTTTTCTTCCAGGGCGCTGAGGGTATTCTTGTCAATGGCCATGACCGTCGAGGGTCCGTTGGCAATGACTGAGGCTGTTCTCGGAATCTTCCTTGTAAATGCGATTTCACCAACCCAACTGCCTTCCTGAAGCGTCGCGATTCGTTCTTCCTCACCCTCAGACCCCTTCACAATGCGCATTTCCCCATCCAAAACCACGTAGACCGTCTGATCCCTATCGCCTTCTTTAATCAAGGTTTGGTTTGGTGCAAGTTTCCTAATCGATGCCAAATTGTAAAGGGATTTGAGTTCCTCTTCACTCAAGCCCTCAAATGACGGCAACCGGAGTTTACTTGCCTGAGTTTTTGGTTTAATCATGGGGATATTCATCACATCATCCCTTCTGATAGAAAATATTTCTGCTTTTATTCGTTTTTTTTGGCCTGAGAATGGGAATTTCTTTAGTAGCGGTAGCGCTATTATATTCTTCGGCAACCAACCACGAAAACTTTAAACAAACCGGACAATTAC
>CAYWMP010000035.1:9623-31881 GCA_964459445.1 uncultured Desulfobacteraceae bacterium | reverse complement strand
TCTGCCTCCTTGGACTTCAGGCTGACGCGAAAGTCGCAATGGGTGCCGCCCTCCATGATGGTTTGCTTCCGTTCCAGGTTGAGGCCTTTGTTTATACCTCGCGCCAGGGGAAAATCACGACTGCAGGAGAGAAAAAGACCCAAGTCTTGCGCGCCCAATTCTTCATAAAGGTCCACGTATCGACATCGGGTCACATTGAAGTCAAAAGTGTCGGGGGTTTGACTAAGTACTTCAAGCTCAATGGCGTTATCTTCGCAAAAGGTGGGGATAAGGGAAGCAAATTTTTGGATGGGAGTCCCACTCATTTGACTACCGATTTCACGACCCTTTGAAAATGCAATGTCATCGATAAAGGCCTTAACGATGCGATGGGCCTCCTCTTTCCCAAGTTCCGACTCAAGGTACCTGATGAAGGGAACGAGGATGCCGGCCTCGATCCTTCTCTGATCGAGCAGTGTAACATCAGCCATTTCTCACCTACCTTCTTCCTCTTGAGGGCTGGTACCCGTCAATCGGTAAAAGGGCGCCCAATAGGCCCGGTGCACCCGCTTTGCGCCCCGCTCAGCGGCCCGGCTCCCGGTGTAGACTATGGAATACAGGGTCGGAACGACGATCAGGGTAAGCACCGTCGCGAGGGCCAACCCAAAAATGACCGCGATGGCCATGGAACTCCACCACTGGCTGGACTCACTGACTGTGGAGAGTTCCATTTTGCGAAAGTTATAGGCGATGCCGGTGACCATGGGGATTAGTCCGAGAATCGTAGTTACTGCCGTCAGGAGCACCGGTCGTAACCTGGTGCACCCCGCAGCGATAATGGCTTCCTTCGTATGGATGCCCCTTTCACGAAGGCGGTTGGTATAGTCGATGAGGACAATGGCATTGTTCACAACCACGCCCGCCAAGGAAAACACTCCCACGCCTGTCATGATGATGCCAAAGGGCATTTCCATAACCGATAGTCCCACGAACACGCCTCCAAATGAGAGAATGATCGAAGTCATGATGATCAAGGGCTGGGATACGGAATTGAACTGGGTCACCAGAATCAGAATGATCAGGAAAAGGGCGGCGCCAAAGGCCTTGGTCAAAAAGGCCTCGGACTCCTGCTGCTCCTCGAATTCACCCGTAAAACGGACCCTGTACCCGGGCGGAAGGCTCATATCCCCGAGGAACTCTTCGGCCTGTGCACGAATGACCGGCCCGGGCATCTTCTCATCTACATTGGCCTTCAATGTGACCACCCGCTCGTGGTTGATTCTATTCACCTGGCCAAGGCCCCCTGTAATCTCAAATTTGGCAATAGTGCTCAGAGGGACCAGGTCTTCCCCAGTTGGGATGAGGAGTTCCCGAAGGATGTCGGTCACCCGGCGGTCGGACTCGGGTAATTGCACGGTGATGTCATAGTCCTTGTCGCCCTCCCTGTAGGTGGAGACCTTGATCCCGTTGAAGGCCACCTTCAGGGCCGTACCGATAATCTCGGTGGACAGGCCGAGCAATGCTGCCCTTTGTCGATCAACCCTGACCTTCACGGTTGGCGACCCGGGGACATAATCATCCCGAATATCCTGAACAAAAGGGATCTTTTCCAATACCTTTCTTATTTCCAGGGCAATGCGACCGAGCACCTCGAACTTGTCTCCCGTAATCTCAATATTTATTGGAGGGCCCGTGGGAGGACCTTCCTCCTGTTTGGCGATGCTGATCTCCGCGCCGGGGATGTGTACCACGCGCTTTCGGATTTTTTCAACGGTCGCAGGCGACGGTTCAATGCGATCCTCCATGTCGTGAAACTGGATTCCCACATGATTGGGGGAGTTGCTCTCAAATGCGGACTGCCCCCCGACAACGGCCACGGTTCGGGAGTATACTTGCTCCACATTAGGGAGGTCGATCGGCCCGACCACCCGTTGCCCCCTGGCAAGGGTGTGCACTTTTTCAGGCGTAGGCGCCGAAAAACATTCGGCAGGATCGAGGTTCGGCGAGGGCAACTCGGAGCCGTTGGGGTTGCATAGGGCCAATTCCACTTGCCGGGCGATTCTGTCCGAGAACTCCAAATCCGCCCCTTCGGGCATGTCCAAATTGATATAGATGGCACTGGGGTCGATGTTGGGGAAGAACTCCACGGGTTTCTCTAATCCGATCCGGTAAAACCAAATCATGGCCATGGTCCCGAGCGCAAAAAAAGACATGAGCATGACGGCCAGACGGTGATTCAGGGCGCCCTTCAGCAACCACCTGTAGGCCTTGAGCAACGGGCCTCGGACGGTGATCGGCGCCTCTCCGGCTATCTCGATCTCCTCTGCGCTCCTTTGGACATTCGAGGAACCCTTAGCATGCGGCACCCTTAGAAATATGGCGGCAAGCGCCGGGTTTATCACCAGGGCCACAAAGAGCGATGAAGACAGGGTGATGATCACCGTCTTTGGCAGATAGGTCATAAACTCACCCATGATACCGGGCCAGAAAAGTATGGGGAAAAAGGCCGCCACCGTGGTCAGGGTGGAAGCAGCCACGGGTTGCGCTACCTCACTTGTCGCCTTGACCGCAGCGTGAAGCCTTGGCACGCCCTGCTCCATATAACGAAAAATGTTCTCCACGATGACGATAGCATTATCCACCAACATCCCCAGGGACAGGGTCAGGGAAAAGAGGACAACCATATTGAGGGTAATGCCCAGGGCCTGGAGGATGCTGAATGAGAGAAACATGGAGAAGGGAATGGCCATACTGACCAACACGGCATTTCGGGCCCCCATCACGAAAAACAGCACGACGATCACCAGGATGAGTCCGCTAATGATATTATTTTCCAGGTCCGAGACCATGCCTCGAATCTCTTTGGCCTGGTCCATCAGTTTGGTCACCTCGGTGCCCGGCGGCCACTTGGCCATTTTCTCCTCAATGATCTCATCGATCTCCCCGGTAATACGAAGGATATTCTCCCCGGCGCGCTTCTTGACCTGCACATTCACCGCCCGGCGGCCGTTCAGACGGGAACGGCCCTCTTCCTCCTTGGATCCGTCCACGACCCTCGCCACGTCTTTCAGATAAATCGGTCTGCCCTCATGGAGGCCGACAACCAGCCCAAAGATCTCTTCAGGCGTTTCGAACTCGCCCGGCACCCGAAGCTGAAATCTGCCGTCCGCCATTCGTATGGCGCCTCCGGACACATTCTGGTTTTCTTCTGTGATGACCGTTTGAAGCCTTAGAATTGACAATCCGTAATAGGCCAACTTGTCCGGAAACGGTTCCACCCTGATTTCTCTTTCCAGGCCACCGGTTACCGCCGCCTCAAGAACGCCGGGAATGGACTCTATCTCCTCTTCCAGTTCCTCGGCCATTTCCTTGAGCCTGACAAGGCCCATATCGCCTGAAAGGGAGAGGATAATGATGGGAAGTTCGGAAATATTGATCTCAATGACCTCGGGATCATCCTCAAGGTCCGCCGGCAGGTCGGGTTTGGCCAGATCAACCTTGTCTTTTGTTTTGGGGAGCACTTCGTCGATGTCGGTTCCGGCCACGAACTCGATCACAATGGAACTCAGGCCCTCGGTGCTAGAAGAACTGATCTTTTTTACCGCCTCGAGTCCCTTGAGCTTTTTCTCAATGGGTATGGTGATGGATTGCTCTATATCTTCAGGCGCCACCCCGGCATAGCTGGTGGTGACAAAGACATAGGGAATGGTAATGTCCGGGGCCGATTCACGGGGCAAGGTGTTGTAGGACACAAGACCGAAGATGATGATCACCAGGGCGAGGACCACCACGCTCGTTTTTTTTCGTACTGCCAGATTTGGGATGTTCATGACTCTAAGATCTTATTGGGATCGCTGACGTTCTTAATGACTTCCACGGCCTGGCCGTTGTGCAGGACCCTGTGCCCCACAACGATCACACGCTCACCGGGCTCTAGTCCCGCCTTGATGCGGACTTGCCAACCCACGAGAACACCAAGCTCGACAATGCGTTTTTCCGCTATACCCTCCTTTTCAACATAAACAAATTTTTCATCGCCCTGGGTAATAACGGCATAAAGGGGTATAGCCAATGCCTTATCAAAGACCTCTTTCACGAGTTCCACCCGTGCGAACATCCCCGGAAGAATACGCCCGTCAGGGTTGGGCACCTGGAGCTCCAGGTCGTAGAGTCTGGCCAGAGTGCGCGGTTGGCGGGACAGAAAAACCTTTCTTCCCTTGACGCGACGGTTATTCAGCGCCTCTATAACGACGTCCGCTTTATTCAAGTCAAATACGGCGGCCACATCGCTTTCCGGTACGCCAACCGTCACCTTGACGTTGCCGTATTGTAGGATCTGCGCCACCTGCTGCCCCACAGCCAATAGGTTGCCCTTTTTGGCCTCAACCTCATTAAGTCGGCCGCCTATGGGTGCCGTGATCCGGGTACGGCTCAGAGCAAGTTCGGCTTCTCGTCGTTGGGCAATCAAGTCGTTGAGCCGAGCCTCGGCCTCATCCAATTTGCTTTCGGCCGTGATCTTCTGTTTGGCGAGGACTTTCATACGGTCATAGTCTATCCTGGCCAGTTTGTAATTGGCCTGTATCCTTGCCAATCGAGAACGGTAATCGCGATCATCGAGCTGAACCAACACCTGGCCCTTCTTGATTTGCCGCCCTTCCTCCGCCAAAACATCGATCACCTGTCCGGCCGCCTCCGCCTTCACCCATAGGTTTTCAAAGGGCTCAACCTGAGCCGGAAGGCTGATCATATCCTCCAGCCGGTTTTGTTGAAGCGCCAAGGTGATGACTCTTACAGGGGGTATTTCTTTTTTCATGGCCGCTTTCTTGGCCTCTTCCAAGCGCGCGCTCTCTTTTGAAATCTTGACGCCCATATACACTCCGAAGCCGAGGACAAGGAAAACCATGGTCCACGGAATCAACCCCCAAATGAATCTGAGTAGTCTCGTCTTTGTCTTTTTTTCGTTCATGTCTTCCCTAACCTGTATTGCTGTGGGTGTTAGATTCATACAGACCCTGGAAGGCCAGGGAGAGCAGTCGTTCCGGCCGTTTAGGATCTGCCGTTTCGGGATACAGGTAGTCCATGTGAAAGCAGAAGTCGATCAGGCTCAGCACGAGCATGGCCACTTCTTCTGGATCCGATTTCCTGAGCTCTTTTTTGGCCATCCCCTCTAGGTAAATGGTCTCTAAAGCCTGGAGCATATTTCGGTGAAACCGTTCAATATCATAGGTTGGTGCCCCCTGAGGGGGACCGAAAATCAGATTGTGTAGCAGCTTGAATAGGTTTGGTTGCGCCATGACCTCTTCATAGATGCGTCGAGAAAGGTAAATCATACGCTTTAGCGCGTTGCCTGGTTTTTTCATTACCTGGGCCAAGACTTCGTCCTGTTTTTCTGCAGCCCAATCCAGAATTTTACAAAACAGCCCTTCTTTGTTTTGGTAATAATAATAGAGGACCGGCTTGGTCACCCCGGCATATTCCACGATTTCACGAACAGAGGTACTCGCATACCCCTTTTGTGAAAAGAGTTGAATTCCGGCTTCTAAAATCAGGGCCTTTACGCCCACATCATTATTGTTTCGAGACTTTTGCAAAACGCCCCCTTTTGTCCAATCTCTGCTTCAGACTCAGGTTTTAATCCCCAAAATACTCCCAGTATTCCTGTGGTTAAAATCTTCGTCGACCTTGACCTTGACCAAAATTAAACGTTTTGATAAGGTCTCGAGTCTTTGAGATTGGTTTTTCATGTAGTCGTATCCATCACTAAAAAGGAAGGCATTTAACATAGGAATTTAGCCCCGTCAAGAAATAATTTACCTACCGGTAGGTAAATACCGGATTTTAGTTAAATACCTTTGAATTTATTTGCAAATTGATGAAGTTAGGTTCATCTGCCCGATGAATAGGACGAAAGGGACGCACAACTAAAGGATAGTAGACGCAATGACGTCTTTTTAGTGTGAACGACGCTCTCGATGCGCTACCGGTGGGTTAGCGGCCTTTGGCATTTCATTGGATATGAGATGGGTTATTCCCTGGGTTTTTCCTAAAAAAAGGCCACGGGTTTCTCCGATTCCCGTGGCCTTTATTATTCGCGATTTCATTAAACCGCTGGTGTTCTGTTACTTGGTGATCTCTTCGATATAAGCCTTAAGAGCCTCGTTGTCCTTTCTGTTCATGTCCAGGAACTTTATTCCCATGCCCGGGGGGCTTGTCTTTGGATCTTTTGTTTTGGTCCTGGCCCACGCCACTTCACAGTTTATCTTCAGTGGCTCCGGAAGTCCCGGCAACTGGAGCTTAAGCAGAAACTTATCGTCCTGATTTAGTGGTTTTTCGGTCTTGACAAAAAGACCGCCGCCGCTGATATTTGAGGTGTATGATTTAACAAAGGATTCCCGGTCCTTGTAATTGAGCGTCAGAGTCTTCTGATGTCTGGTATCTGCCCGTTCGCTAAAATCACAAGCCCTTTCGAGCATCTTTTCAAACCGCCTTACAGAGGCCACCAGAATGGCCCTTAGATCGGAGGACAGCTTGTTGAACTCAACATCCAGGGCCTCCCTGTCAAGGACCCCCAGTTTGGTTTCGCTTGCCGCCTGGGCCGTAGCAGTTCTATTTATCCCGCCTATGAAACCCAGTTCCCCAAAAACCTCACCCTCCCGGAGTATCGCAATAACGAATTTTTTCCCATTTACCGTCTTCGAAATCTCAACCGCCCCGGATTGTATGACGTAGACCCAATCCCCCGAACTTCCTTCTTTGAATATGATCTGACCCTCTTGAAATGTCTCTTCTGAAGCGATAGTAAACATTTTTGTATGTCCCCTGCTGAAATAGTCTGTGTGTTACTGTTTGTGTATCTTCGCCTTAAACCGCCGAGTGGAGAACTATTTAACTCAGTTGCTCAGGCGAGGCGATGCTGGTTGCTAGATGCTCGATATTGGATAAAACAAAAAAAGAACCACTATTTATTACAACCAGCATCCAGGAACCAGAATCTAGTATCTGTCTGCGAATCACACTACAACATATATAAACTTGATACAAATTTTACGATCGCAACCTATTATATACAGTTAGATCGGTAGATTATTTGTAAAACTGAAAAAACAGATTAAAGCCCCTAAAATATAGAAAAAAGGAACAATCCAGTCAAATCCAACGAATTAATTTTTTTCAAGCGACCCAGTTTCCCCTTTTCACCGCTTCCGGGTTATCGAAACGAAAGGAACTGAAAACCAAACCATGCACAGCGTCATGGTCAAGAAGTTTCGATTCTTCGGATGCCGACCGATCATCCCACTGCCGCGCTACAAAGAGCCTAAGCGGTCCCCCGGAAGAAAAATAAGGGGCATAGATCTCATCCAGGTCCTCAAGTATCGATCGCATATTCAAACCATCATCGTAGTTCTGAATATAGCCATAGCCCCGGTGCATCGGCCAAAGGCGGTGCCACATGGATGGACAGTGACAGGAATCCTGATTGATTATGAGCTCATCCACCACTCGATTTTTTGCCCAGCTCCGCCATTCCAGCGTCACGTTTCCCATAGGAGGCCCCAGTATCCCTCCCCGGGCAGTTCCAATGGCCAGCTTAAGTCCTTTTGGCTCGAGAATGCTTCGCAGATCCTTAAGAAACAACGTCAGATATTCCCCCTGCAAATCTCTCCACCTGTTCAAATCAAAATCCTCTTTGCAAATATCGCGGCCGTGGCGGTTCAGAAACTCTTGGCGTATGGGTTCGTTGAAGCCAAATTGATCAGCATAATCGGCGGGACGGGATTGAGTACGGGTGCATATGAACAGGCCGTCAAAGTCGCTGTCATTTATTAGTCGCTCAAAACGCTTGCAGAAATGGGCTCGAACCTCCGGAAAGCCAAGACAAAGAACACCCCATTGCCGATCTCTGCCTGCTCGATCCATAACAGCATATTCGGGATGTGCTCTGCTAAAATCACTTTGCCAGGCAATATGCTGCCCATGCATGGCATTGTGATAACTCACCTCGCGCACCCCTTTTGGGGCCAACGCATGACCCTCATCAAAGATGGAGACATAGAGATAGGATTCCAATCCCAGCTCATGGGCCAAGTCCGGTACCATCTTTAGTGGATTCCACTTGATCGACTCAACTCTTTGAGCAATGGTTCTGGGATGGTTTCTGGCGACATAATATCGTCCATTGATATATTTTCGCGTTATGCGCCAATGAATCGTGTCGGTGCCGAGATCATCCCGCCATCGTCGCATTCGACGCCTCAAGGATGTCGGGGTATCCAATCGACCATCTCCTTCTCCAAATACGAGATGATCCCCCCAGGATACGCTGATGATGTTTGCTTCGCTCATGTTTATAGGTTTAGGATTCAGGGGCCCTTCTCCGCCAGAAGTAAGGCGGGCAAGGGTGATGTTTTATCAAGATTTTTATGATAGCATAGTTCCCTCAAAAATTTGAGATAACATGCTAGGGGCTATGGCATGACCAAAATCGCTTTCCTAGAAAATCCCATACTCGAATATGCCTGGGGCTCAAAAACCTTCATCCCGGAATTATTGGGAAATTCGAATCCTGACAAAAAACCAAAGGCTGAGTTGTGGATGGGCGCACATTCAAAGGCGCCATCCTTTGTCATACTTGACGGAGAAAGAATTTCCCTTTTAGAGCTGATTCAAAAGAACCCCGTCGAAATTCTAGGAGAATCCGTCGCCAAGCGGTTCTCCAATCAGTTACCCTTTCTCTTTAAAGTGCTGGCCGCTTCTTCTCCTCTGTCCATCCAGGCACATCCTGACAAGGAACAGGCCCACAAAGGTTTTCTAAGGGAAAACCGCCATGGGATTCCTTTGGATGATCCCGAACGAAACTATAAAGATGAAAACCACAAACCGGAATTAATCTGCGCCTTGACACCCCTTTGGGGTTTGAAAGGATTTCGACCATTAGAGGAAATTCAGACCCTGACGAAAAGGATTGCCAGCCCTGCCCTGAATGAATTGGTCGCCCATTTGAAGAGCGACCCGATTGATAAGGGATTTAAAACCTTCTTCGTTGATTTGATGGCTATGGCTAAAGAGAGGCTGGCAGAGATCGTGAAGGACACGGTCTTGAGATGCAAGAAACTTATCTATGCCGACCCGGCCTTTAAATGGGTTGTCAAGCTAGACCGGGTTTATCCGGGGGATGTCGGCGTCCTTTCACCCATAATCCTCAATCTGGTACGACTTGAACCCGGTGATTCGATGGCGATGCCTTCAGGCCAGTTTCATGCTTATCTGGATGGCGCAGGCATTGAAATAATGGCCAATTCGGACAACGTCTTGAGGGGTGGACTGACGCCCAAGCACATCGACGTCAAGGAGCTGGTGAACATTCTGGATTTCCAGCCCAAGTGTGTTCAATTGATTAGATCAGAGATGAAAGATGAAGGCGTGAGCCTCTACCCTAATGCCGTGGATGAGTTCATGTTATCCGTACTATCTCCTAAAGAGGACCTTGTTATTAATAGCACCGATAGGGCCGGTGTGGAAATTATGATCTGTGTCGAAGGAAATGCCGAAATCAGTGATTCACCCACCGGAGATACCCTCCTTATTCACAAAGGCGCCTCCGTTATCATCCCTGCCTGTGTCGAGCAATATCAAATTACGGGCAACGCAAAGATCTACAGGGCCTCAGTTCCAAATCCTTGAGTAGCTCAGCCACCAAGGCACGAAGGCACAAAAAAGAATAGGATTAGTCTTGGTGTCTTAGTGACTTTGTGGCTAATTTTAAGGCTATACTATGGTCGACCCACCCCACAAAAATATCGCCTATTTCATTTCGCCACACGGCTATGGTCATGCGGCCAGGGCTTCGGCGGTCATGGAAAGCCTGCTCGATCTCGATCCCGATATTCGATTTCAAATCTTTACCACTATCCCTGCTTGGTTTTTTGAGATGTCTTTAGCTGGAAAATTCGGATTCCATTCACTTGAGACAGACATCGGTCTCGTCCAAAAAACACCCCTCCAAATTGATCTCCCTCGGACTGTTGAGCAATTGAATCGCTTTTTACCCTTCAAGGGATCACAGGTCAAAGGCCTTGCTGAGTTTGTGAGGAATGGTGGGTGCGGATTGGTCCTTTGCGATATCGCACCTTTGGGGATTGCCGTGGCAAAAAAGGCTGGACTCCCTTCCGCGCTTTTAGAAAACTTTACTTGGGACTGGATTTACGAGGGATATCTAAAACAGGATGGCGAATTGGACGCACATATTCGTTACCTGGAAAAGTTGTTTTCGACGGCCGACGTCCACATCCAAACAGAACCGGTTTGCAGCCGTCTCGATATAGATCTAGTCACCAATCCCATTAGCCGCAGGAAAAAGCTGCCCGCCGATGCGATTCGAGGAAAGCTCGGCATACCGAAGGCTTCCGATACAGTGATGATCACCCTGGGAGGCATCCGTGAACAATACCCATTTTTGACACATCTCAAGAACCTTAAAGAGTTCCATTTTATCATACCTGGTGCTGGCGAATATGCCGAAAACCGCGATAATCTTGTGCTGCTACCCCACAGATCCGAATACTTCCACCCGGATCTGGTGAATGCTTCGGACGCCGTCATAGGTAAAGTGGGATACAGCACCCTTGCCGAGGTCTACTATGCCGGGGTGCCTTTCGGATATGTGGCTCGGGAGGGATTCAGGGAGTCAAAACCTTTGGTGGCCTACATTGAGCATGAAATGCATGGGTTTGCGATTGAAGAGGGGGATTTCTATAATGGAACATGGACCTCTGAGCTTCCCAGGCTTCTTTCTATGCCGAGGATTGACCGGGATTGCACGCCCGGCGCGGAGCAGGCCGCGCAGTTCATTTATAATTTGGTCGATTCATAGACCTGATCACGTCTTTTTTCGCGGATGATATTCTCCTCTTCGAACAGGTGGGTTCGCACAGCAAACCAGTTATTCTGCGATCAACAAAGGATTAAACCGCGTCTCATGGTCGTAGACATCCACCCCTTCCCGACCTTTAAGGAAATTCACAACCACATAGGTTAACGGGGTCAGCAATGCCTCATAGGCTGATTTGACCAACCACTGGGTTACAATAGCCGCAAAGAGTGCTGCGGGCGGGATTGTCCCGATAAAGGCCAGGGTTATGAAAACCAATGAGTCCAATCCCTGACCGATGAGAGTTGAACCAATGGTGCGAAGCCAGAGCCATCTTCCCTGAGTCGCAATCTTCATTCTTGCGAGCACATAGGAATTGGCAAACTCCCCCACAAGATAGGCCAGAAACGAGGCCATGAGGATGCGGGGGGCATATCCCAAAATGCGTTCATAGGCTGTTTGGCCATCCCAGAAAGATGCTGGAGGCAGTAACTGACCAAACCATATGGCTCCGACCGTGATGAGGTTGCAGACAAAACCAAGCCATATCACGCGTCGGGCCTGACGATAACCATAGACCTCCGTCAACACATCACCAATAATATAGCTTATGGGAAAAATGAGGACAGCCGCCGGCAGCACGAGCCCAAAAACATGAATCAGTTTAATAGCCATGATATTGGCTGTAATCAGACAGGTGACAAAAAGTGCAACAATAACCACAAACCAAACTGAATATTTTGCATCCTGGGAATTATCTGAATTATTCTCTCCTGCTTTCACAACTCCATTCACCTTCCACGCCTCTTGTATACAATTAATTCGATCAAATCTTTACTATCCATCCCATCAAACGCTTCTCACCTGATTCCGAAAGCTCAATAATGATAGCTAAACTTTCCAGATCTTTATCCAGCGACCCTCTACCACTCAACTGGATTTGTTGATCTGAAACGAGGAGTTTTTCGAAAGACCAAATCGCAGATCCCGGGTTTCGATCGGGGGAAATCGAAGGATTGTGCGGAGGCATACCATGAGTATGTCGCACAATCAATCCCGATGACTGACGCAGGCATTTCGGAAAAGAACCGTTTCAGGTTGGCAAACTAAGCGGGTTCATAGTAACACCTTTTCGGCGACACCACCTTTCCCTGCTTCTTCAGTTCGCTTATCGCCTTTGAGACCTCTTTGCTCTCCGCGTTGATCATTTTGGCCACATCACCAGGCCTGACCGGTTTTCCCGCCTTTTTCATTGCGCTTAGGACTTTTTTCTCCATCTTTTTCCTCCAAGAAACTGGTTTATCGTAAAAGCTCAGCCACAAAGGCACTAAGCCACCAATATTAGAACTAAAGTTTTCGATTCAGGATTCCTATTTCTTCTTTGTGCCTTCGTGTCTTGTGGCTAAATCGTTTCAATTTTACTTGGTTTGAAAACGATATGAAAGCCAAAAACAGCCAATATGTAAAGCGCTGCGGCAGCAATCATCACCCACCGAAAACCGAAACTTACAGCCAAGCATTTACCCAGGATGGCGCCGACAACTGAGGCACAGCCATTAATGCCCCATGCCCAGGGGACCATGGCTGGGAAACGCTTCGACACCAAGCGAAGCCCTGTTGGGAAGGGCCAACCCAGGAAAAAAGACAACGTGGCAAGAATAAGGACAGCTACGGCCAGCCTCGCTTCGAACACCCAACCCATTGCCGCATCAATCAATTTATCTCCCCCGGTAGATTGAAACACAACCCATAAAAAGATGGCGACGACCGATACCCAAAGAAATTTATGGGACAGGGATTCAAATCTTCTGACACATAGGCTTCCCAGACCTGCAAACACAAGCACGGTACTGAGAACAACCGCGGCGGAGTATACGGGATGCGACAGGAGCAAGGTGAATTTAGGCAAGAGCGCCATTTCAAGGAACATAAACGCAAAACCAATGCACCCGAAATAGAAAAGAATGCCCAGGGTATTCCTTGCGCTCTGGTTATCTCGAACACTTTTGGGGTTTTTATTGACCCATCTTAAAAGGACAAGAGGAAAAAGAATCAAGATTCCGGCTGCCAAAATCGCCTGCCCCAACGTGGCAATCATAAATACATAGCCCATTTCTATTATGGGCAGGAATTCCATTTTTAACTGCCGGAAAAGGGTGGGGGCTTTATCCCATTTAAAAAAGTGATGAAAATAGGGTCGGTTATCAGTGGTTGCAGAGACATCAAATGCGTAGTCATTAAGAAATAAAGACGATTCAGAACCCAACAAAGCCTTTGCGCCTAGAAAGTAATAGGGGGCCTCCTGGATGTCAAAACGATTGGCCCGATCCGCTTTCATGCCAGTGTAATACGCCACGTCAAAGCTTCTTTTATCGCAAAATTCGACCGCGCGATTTAATTCCCCATTGGTAAAGGGAGACCGAGACAGAAGGATGGTGGTTGTTTTCCAACTGCGAATGAATAGGATATGCTCCTTTGGTTTCTCAGCAAGACCTGCTTTTTTGAGTGCGGATAATGCTGTTGATATGATTCTTAATGAATCCCTTGGTGGAAGTTTGAGCCATCGGGTAATCGACAAAATCCCCGAATCAGTGAGATGGTTCAAATAAGACTCAAAAGCCTGCCTTGTATATAGGTAACTTTCTTTTGCCGAATGAAGCCCACCCGCTGATGTGCCGAATGAATCAATCAAAGAAAGCTGAATCAAATCAAACCGCTCTTTTGAGGCATGAATGAATTGTCTTGCCTCCCTCAACTCAAGCTTCACCTCAGGACGAGAATACAAATCCCCTGAAAATTCTCGATAGCCCCCTGAGATCAGATCTGCCATCTGTTCATTGGCTTCCAAAGCCATGATCTTGGATAGGCCGTGTTTCAGACCCAAAAGCACATCGGATCCTCCACCCGCGCCTGCTATGAGGACCGACCTGGGTTGCCTGACGTGATAGGGAAGCGCCAAAGTTGTATAGTCCAGGTATGACAGTTCCCTTAGATCACCATTGAATTTAGCAATCGGACTCAGACTATCACTATCTGTGAATATGCCCTTTTGTTTGGGCAAAGCGGTTCCTTCGGATTCCTCCTCTATACCGAAGTTGAGACTCAGGCCGGGCACATGACGTATGAGTGAGCTACTCACAACCTGAATCATGCCGAGGGGACCTGATCTCTCTGCTTCAATCTTGGCATCGGGAAACGAGAGGGTTACGGGTAGGCCCTTCGTGTGATGTATGTCAGGGATGGGAGGAGCGATTAAATAGAATGTCAATAGTAGGGTCCCAGAAATAAGGATCGTAATAACACCCAATCCGGGACGCCGAATTCGCCTACAACAGAAGACAGATCCTATTAATAGGACGCATCCCAATATCGGAATCAGTATCCAGGGAGGCCCGATGTATAATGCGGGTATAATGGCAAGTGCGCCGAATCCCGCACCCAGAAGATCAGCCCCATACATCAGATGCGCTTTATCTCTCGCTCCGGTCAAGATGAAACCTACTATTCCTCCGGCTAAAATGAAAGGCAAGGCCATGAGGACGTAGGTGAACAACATTTTTACCCACTCCATTTTTTGCCAAACAAGCTGGAGCGGATCTAATCCGACTTTTTGGGATAATGTGAAGGCAAAAGTGAATGAGACGGCCGTTGCCCCGGCGAGAAGCACCAGGGATTCTTCGGGTTTATTCCTCACGCGATCAAAGACCAGAAACAACATGGAACCCGCGGCCCCGAATCCCAACAATGCAATGCTGATAACCATATAGGCAAAATGATGCCACTGTCCGATGGACAAAAGACGCATAAGGATGATTTCGTAGGCCAGTACGGAGGCTGAAGTGGCAAATAGTAGAATGGCGTGGCGAGGTGAGGCGGTGATAGGTATGGAATCCGTTTCCATTGCGTTTTTTACTTCCTTATATTAGCCACAGACCCGCCTGCTCAAAAGTTACGGCTAAGCAGGCTCACACAGACATTCACAGATCACTTTCTCCTAGGCATCGACTTTGGAACTGGGCAGAAATTGACTCAAAATCCTCGCGTTGTGAGATTCAATTCCATGCATGGAATTGATTAGGATCGATTGCCATGGGATCAACAGCAAAGTTCTAACTTTGTTTTGATCCCATGGCAATCGATCCTGATTTTGAGGACTCTTATTATACAAATAGCGGCCTATATTATTTGGGGACTGATCAATCCGCGATTATCAGCGTTTATCCGCGTCCAAATAAGTTTTTCCATTCCACAACGCTTTGAAACGATTCTTAGTCCAACCCGTACAATGCTAAAACGGATCTTTGTATTGCCCTTCATCCCTCCGAGGGCTCTGTGAGAGAAAAGCATTTAAGACACCTTGCTTTTAGGTCTTGCGTACATCCTGTAATCCTGTCTAAGAATGTCTGTGGTTCCATTCCCCTTGTTGTTATAAACTATCTCAGGTTTCTCGTGAGTGGCACGAATCGGACCGGGAGCACCTTTTTCATGGTGATCTTGTTGTCCGCGGACTTTTCCACCATGGTCAGGTATTGAATAGCGTATGCGCCGCCAACCGGGATACAGATCTTACCTCCCGGTTTAAGTTGTTTGATGAGAGGCGGAGGAACCAGGGTAGAGGCAGCGGTTACAATAATTCGATCAAAGGGTGCATGTTCTTCCCAGCCAAAAAACCCATCCGCATTTTTAACCGTCACGTTATGATAACCTAGACGCTGCAAACGGTCTTTGGCTTGCTCTGCGAGGGCCTTCACGATCTCAACCGTGTACACTTTCCTAACAATTGGGGAAAGTACGGCCGCTTGATATCCGGAACCCGTTCCCACCTCCAACACCTTGTGATCAGGGCTAACCCGAAGCAATTCGGTCATGAGTGCAACGATGTAGGGTTGGGAAATGGTTTGTCCATGTCCAATGGGAATCGGGTGGTCGTCGTAGGCTATCGAGATCGCTCCGGTTGGTACAAACTTGTGTCTGGGAACAGCCAGCATGGCCTCCAGGACCATCCTATCCTTCACAGGCTCTCGAAAATCAGGTGCGTCGGAGATCTGATATTTAACCATCCCTTCACGAAGTATACGGAATTGCTCTTCGTTGCCTTCGCCGGCATCCGTGACATTAGTCAGGGATCCTGTCAATAAACTCACCAAAAGCAAGAATAGACATAGAATGCCAAGGTTAAATTTTCTTTTCATCGTAATTCACCTCAAAGGGTCAAATGATTCCTGCATTTTTTTGGTAGTGAATACCAGACCGTCCTCAATGGAGCTTTGTGCTTCATTTTACTGATGTTTTACCTATTGCTTTTCAAATGAAATTAAAATATATTTCGCCATCAATATAAAGTACGCCAAATTTCAAGGGCTGCAGTTCCTTCCTAATAAACCGCTTCATTAGTTTACTAATAATGAACCCGAAATCGATATCAAATGACAATGAAAAAATCCGTCTTGAAGGCTGTTTGATTCTTATCGTCGGCCCTAGAAAGCTGCAAAACGAACTGATGGCCTCTTTTTTGGAGAGGGAAATTGGTTCAGAGTGCCTGGCATACGAGCGTATCGGCCAACTTCAAGATATTAATCAACAAAGCCACAAAGGGCCAGTTTTGATTTTGGCGGATTGCCTTGAGAAAGGGCTTGAGGACTGCTTGGCTGATTTCGAATTACTGGGTAACAGGCTTTTATCAAGTCATTTAGTAACACTCTTTAATGTAACGCCCGGCATGGGGATTGAAGATCATGCCATTCGAACGGGAGTTCGAGGCGTGTTCTATGTTCAAGATCCTCTTGAGCGGTTTCCAAAGGCTATCCGTGCCATCATTGGTGGAGAACTCTGGGTATCCAGGGAAATCATGTCGAAATGCATCATCGAAGGCAAAGACAAAGGCTTACTCACGAAAAAAGATACAACGACTTTGACCTCCAGGGAGATAGAAATACTAGGCATGGTTGCGTCCGGAGCCAAAAACGAAGAGATCGCGGAAAAACTATTCATAAGCCCAAACACGGTAAAGACCCATATATATAATATTTTTAAAAAAATAGATGTACCTAACCGCCTTCAGGCTGCGCTCTGGGCCGCCAAAAACCTATAGGAGATAATAGTAAAGTACTACTACCCACTCATTTTAGTACTAATTTACTACCCAAAACGCACTCAAAAATACGAATAAATACCATTATTTCTGCCTATTGTCTTATTTCTGAAACTGAACTAGAAAGCGAAGACCATGAAAGAGCCGGGGAAAGAACGACGGAAACTCGAGAGATTTGATCTAAAGCTGCCTGCAAGAATCGAATTAGTCGCGCCGAGTCAGGAAGAGGAGATTCTCAACCTTTTCACTGACGACGTATGTTCCGGAGGAGCGTTTTTTCATACCTCACAACCCCTCAGCGAAGGCACGCCCGTCAAAGTAGCCCTCGTTCTCTCCCTCGATAAATTGCGAGATTTGAAGGATGACTGGCAACAAATTCTTATCAAAGTCACTGGAGAAGTGTTGCGATGTGATTCCGAAGGCATGGCTATTTGCTTCAAATCAGACTATGACATATCTCCCCGCAAATCATCCGCTATAAACTAGTTCTTCAAATGAATACCAGCCATTGAGGGGGTCGCGACAAAGCGATTATTAAGAATCCATAGCTGATAATCATTCTCTGCACCGCATACCACTCCAATCCCTCTGCTTCCGCTTTCAATATTACCATTTTACTCCATTATCGCAGCCGGATTAACTGAATCCCCCGTTTGGAGTCGCAATTTCAAACCATGACTTTAGGCATCGAATCCGAAATGCCCTCCCCTTTACGTTGAAGACGAAATGGTTCATATTGACGAAATCTACTTCAGCTGTACCTTGCGGAAAGTCATGTATATAAATATATATTGATATTATTCCGTCTATATTGTGCAAATTTTATCCATATTTTGTCTACATATTAGCACCTAGGAGAATCCTCTTGAACCAGTGTTTAAGCTGGATTTTCGCATCCCTCCGCTAAACTGCCTAGAATGTGTTCTTAGGTATTTTCAAGAATATATAGTGATGGGCGAGAGTTGCTTTGCAATTGCCGGTTTGAGCGCTTTTTTCCATGAGTTTATCAACAATAGGAAAGATTTTCCTAAGGTTCAATTTTCCCTCAGATAACAGAGAGTAATTCACCTGTCTATTTACCTAATATTATTAGATTTTTCAATTAATTTAGTTTAACTCTGAGGTGGCATCCCTCTTGCAAAATGTGGGGTGATTCGGGATATTATACTTTTAGGAAAGGCGAATGGATACCCAACCAATTAACCCACTTATCAATACCGGTACTGCGACAACCCAGGCGACTAAAAGTGCCAATCATCAGGAATTGGTTTTTAAATCCCTTTTGGAGGCCCAAGCTTTTTTCAAATCAGCAGGCATTAAGACGGCTAATGGGGCGACCGGAAATGTCCCCTTAGCTCCAGCCAATGCGCCTATCGATAGCCAAAAACTTGCGGAGCCAAACAAAAAAGCCGTGGCTGACGCCTATAAAAAACAGGAGGGTAAGGATTTCAAGGCCTCTGTGATGAGTGATCTTCAAAAATACAAGGACGATCAATTGCTTAGCAACCCGGGAGGTGATCACTACTATCTTGATCAGAAAAAATTCATTGCGGATCCTGCGGATCAAAAGTCATTCTGGGGACGGATCAAAAAAGATGTCTCTGACGCCTTCAGCAATGTGAAGAACTTTTTTAGCGACTTCCTTTTCGGCGCGAAAACACACTACCGAGATCAAAACGGCCAAATCCAAGAAGACCGGCAGAAGGGATTTGTAGGAACATTTATTGATTTTTTCAAGGATTTCGGGAGTGCCTTGAGTTTTGGCGCATGGCGGCCGGACGGGGAAGAAGCGCCTCAAGGATTCGGCGAACGAGCCAAATTCTTTTTTTTAAAGATGAAGGAAGCTATCTTTGGTGACCTGGTACAGGGTGTGTGTGGAAGCGTGGCCCATATGGGCGAAGATTTGGTTCTCGCGGGATGGAACCTCGCCGAGACGATTCCGGATGCAACGGTCGGAAATTTTGAGGCTGGGAAGAAGGCGACCACTGCCCTTTTTGACAACGGCCAGGTGGCACTGAGTTACTTGACGGACATTCTCCCTCATTCAGATGCTTGGATTCGGGTCCACTCACCAAAACTAAGTCGAAACCTGAAGGAGATAAAACCCCCCATTTATTACAATGCCAAAATGCCCGAGCAGAATGGTGACGATGTGAGATGGAAATATGTAAGAAACACCCCTTTCAGAAAAACAATCGAAACCATTGGCTCCCTTTTCTCGGATCTACTCACTCTCGATATCATGGGAACTATCCGCCTCTTTAGCGATGACAAAAAATAGGGGCGATGAGGCAGTCTGAAAACGCCCATCTGCCGTTCGACATGCTCACGGCCCTGAGCAAAGCCGAAGGGCTGCGTTACCCTCATCCCTCGCCTGCCGCGCCGTAGCCTCAGGCGAAGGCTGGTCACTGCAGCGTAAATAAATGGCATAGGGCATAAGGCGCAGGGCTCAAGGTAAGATCAATGAACTGCAATTCTTTGGTTTTCCTTAAGCCTTACGCCTTGGACCTTTTGCCGCTTGGCTTGTACGCCTTCCTCGGGATTTCTCAGGCCTTGCATCTGAACATTTTCAAACAGCCTCTAGCAAGAAGGTTTCCGGTCAGTTTCAGATGTGAGTAATGCCAAAGATATGTATTTTTCAACAACCTGCCAAGCCGATCTTCTCCGGGCCCCTATAGATCTCCGCAAATCGCTTTCCATGTTTACTGTACTTTTTATAGTAATCCAAACAGCGTTCTAAGACATCAACCACCTCATCTTCCGAATACAACCCGGATAGTTCCTCGGCCAGTCTTGGATGGCGTCCCAGTTTGCCGCCCAGCAAAACCCTATAACCTTCTCGATTTACTGCAAGCGTGCCTGTTGGACAGACCTTAATGCACTTGCCGCATTTGACACACTGATCATTATCAATCTCTGGTCTCTCTTCAAATTCCTTGAGCGTGACGGCGTCTTCGATACACACCTCAACACAGGCCATACAGAGGGAGCATGGCTCATCCGTTATCTGAGGTTCGACACCCCCTATAATTCCCACATCCCGGATTTGGGGTTGTGAGCATGCATTGGGACAGTCTGCCACAGTGACCCTGAATTCATGGTGATGTTTAAGCCCTCCCTCTACCCTTTCATCTAAGAATTCGCGGAGATGAGCCTTTTTGAGGGTTGTTTCGATTCGCTCTATCAGGTGATCGCTGTCAACAGTCCTATTAGGGCATCCTCCGGGACCGAAGCAGTTCTCAAGTTGATAGCCTTTTACCTCGTTACTCATTTTTTCAAGATAACGCTTCTGTGTGTTCCTAACATCCACCAGGGAGATCCTGGTTTTTCCTGCCCGTCTTGCTTCATCCTCCACGCGAGCCTTTACCTTTCTCCTTACAAAAAAGGGAACTTTGCCTATTGCCTTCTCCGCTTCGGGCAGCCATTCCATAGAATTTGATCCTCCAGACCCCATATTATCCATTAACTGTTGGATTTGCTATTTTTACCCTATAAATATAATGCTGAGAAATTGATTCACCATTGACTTAGATCAAGAAATGATAGGAGAATGACAAGGATCTAGGTCCTTCACTAAATGAAGGAAATAAATGCTTGCAGACATAGATTTTTGCCATGGACAAAAACGAAAATAAACTAAAGATGGCTCAAATTAGCTCTTCGGAATTGGAAGAGATAAAGGCCCTTGAAAAAAAGCTGGGCGATATTTGTCTTATTGCGGTGGAAAGAAGCGACGCGATATATGTATTGGAAGCCAAGCTCGGGCCTAATGACTGGGAGGCGGTAGATAAGGTTTATCCTGAAATCGAAAAACTAAGGGCGTTTTATGGGGATGAAGAAACGGCAAAGCTCTCAAAAGGGGCTTTGAAAAGCTTTTTAAATGCAAGCAAAGATTTTAAGGATAAGAAAAAACCCGTCCGAATCAGGAGAATAAACTAAAAATATTGTCAAACTCCGCCTCAAAATGATGAGTGGAGAAGGACTTAACTCATTCGCTCATGCGATGCGATGCTGGTTGCCAGATACTCGATACTGGATAAAAAACGAAAAGAACCGTTCCTTAATTTATTTCCGCTAAAGACGGAATCTTCGACCAGCATCCAGGAACCAGTATCCAGTATCTGCCAGCAATTACTCCTGAGTAAATTACAATAACATGAAATAGGTGTAAGGAAATTGGGCCGTTAAATCGATTAGAGACATGATTCCGTCAGTCGAGAAATGCTTTGAATATATGCATCAGTATGGAATGCTCGATAATATAAAGGAACATTCCATCATGGTTGAAAGAGTCGCTATGGTCCTCACGAGAGGGCTCAAGGCTGCCGGCGTTACGCTCTCTACAAAGAAGGTGAGTGTGGGAGCGCTTATGCACGACATCGGAAAGACCATGTGTTTAAATACCACCGAGGACCATGCGGGGAAAGGTGTGGAAATTTGCTTGAAGCATCACCTTCATGAGATCACGGATATTGTTGGCGAGCATATAAAACTCAAAAACTTTGACCCATTGGAGGCCATTTGCGAGAAGGAAATTGTCTATTACGCAGACAAAAGGGTAAACCATGACAAGGTGGTCACTATCGAGAAACGGCTTGAATACCTTTTGGAACGGTACGGAAGAGGAAGAAAGGGTTTGGACAATCTGATTAAAGAAAATTTTGAGTTATGCAAAGCGGTTGAAAAGAAGCTGTTTGCAAAGCTCAATTTTGGGCCTGATGATCTAGATGAGTTGATCTGACGAATGAGGCCAATTTCAGGAATAAAGCCATGTCCATTCAACTGATAGCGCGCGAGCTTTATCGCATTCAGCAGGTCGTTGAGGATTTGGAAATAAAGTTGAATGAAGCTTCCGGTATGACCAAGGAGGAATTAAAGGACAGCCTGCGAAAGGCGAAGGCTGAGCGAGAACGAATCCGTAGGATTCTTGACGGAAGCAAAGATCCGCCGCCCTATCGGGTAGCGCACTGAGCTGTTTTGTAAGCATTTATAGATCTTATTTGCATCGCAGGGAACCACTTCGAGAGATGAACATCGAATAAAAAAAACAACCTCACGCTTACGATAAAGCCAGCCCGCTGCCTACTGCCGACTGATAATTGCAGACTGTTTACTTTCCCTCCACAACCTCCCTAAACCCCCAGTATGGATATTCCAAAACATAATCCGCGATCTTGCCCGGGCTGTTTTCCCTGCTCGCCACCAACCACAGAGTGCTTTTCCTTTCTTCCTTTGATATGGGTCCCAAGGGATCCCAGTCAGGGGCCAATATCATCGCGTTGTCCGCACTGTATTCTATATCACCCGATTCCTTGAAGGAC
>CAYWMP010000035.1:0-9523 GCA_964459445.1 uncultured Desulfobacteraceae bacterium | reverse complement strand
CAATATCATCGCGTTGTCCGCACTGTATTCTATATCACCCGATTCCTTGAAGGACCCCAGATCAGGTTTTTTATCGTAACGACCCTTGTCGCTTCTAGACAGCTCTGAGATGACGAGAAATGAGACATTCATCTCATCCCGGATCGATTCCATGTGCCGCAGCCATTCATCAATGCCCGCTCTTCGTTCCGTGAGGTTTTTAAAGGGGAGCTTGTGCAGGCTATCCACAATCACAAGGGTGTAATCTTTTCGGGTTTCATGCTGAATAAAGTCGATTTGTCGCATCATGATCTCCGGGCTCAGCTTTCTATCCGTGACCACGCGGAAATACTCGAGCAGATCCTTGAAAGCGGACTGGGCCTGGGCTAGCCTCTTCGAAGCATCCTCCTCAAGACGGCCGATTCTCATCTCCTCTTCAGACAGGCGGCTTAACCGACACAGGGTCCTCGTGTAAATCTTTTGCCGACCGTTTTCGAAATCGTAGTAGATGACCGGTATCTTCATTCGGGCCATTTCGGTGGAAACTTGCATAAAGAAACATGATTTGCCTGCTTTTGGCTGCCCCCCCATGATGTTTATCCCTCGAATGCCATTCACTGCCTTGTCCATTCCCTCAAACCCGGTACTCAAACCAAGGAGCTCTTTTCCTTTAACCAAATCCAACGACCGCAAAAAGCTGCGATGTTCCTTTGAAGGGGAAGAAAAAGGTGAGAAGGCCTTTGAGCCTTTGACCATGGCAGATACCGCAGCCCTGAAGCCCTTGCCCTTTTCCTTTGAAAGCTCGCAAAGATTGTAACCGCGCTTCAGGTTTGACGGCCAAGGCAGGATCCGAACCTTGAATCCGAGCCTGGTAGCCAGGGATCGTGCAGCAAGCTGTGTTTCCGGAGAATGGGTCATCACCAGAAAAAGATGCTTGACAAAAGCCAGTCTCTCATGGGTAATACCCTCCAGATCGGAAGCGCTTGGAACCGCAATGGCGGGGTATCCCAATTCCTTGAGGGCTAAGAGATTGTTTTCTCCGTCAGTAACGAATAATGCTCCGTCCTCGCATCGGTCTATTTCCGGTTCGTTGAAGACACGAAACTGCTCCCCAAAGAAATTCTCATCCCCGTGCCAAAAATGATCCTCTTCCCGCTCAGGCAGGACACATCGTGCCGCATAGCAATTCCCATCCTCTAAGAAATAGGGGTACACAAGATAGCGCCCGTTGTATCCAATTTTTATTTCCTCAACAACCGGCTTAGAAATACCATAGGCCGAAAAATGGCCATATTGATCTTCGCCCATAAGAGAGATGAATTTCTTTACCTCTGCATTGAGATTCTTGGTAGGAAAAACAACATCCCTGACAAAAGGTTCTCGATCCGGATCGTATCCTGGCACTTGTTGTGGATCCAAACCCATAATCCTACCAAAATGAAGCAGAAACCCGCCAGACCTGCATCTGTTGATGCACCGGAAATAACCCAGAAAAAAACTCTCAGGATCAAGATAGGCAACGATCGTACCACCGTCTTTGTCTTCACCTTTTGAACAAAAGGGACATGGGGCCTTGAGGATATTTCCTTCCAGTTCGAAATCCGGAATGTGTTCCATATAGAAATTTCTTATCTCATCGGCTCGATCCATGATGTTATCTCCAGGATTGTCGGTTGACACCAGTCACTAACTACCCTACCTTTTAGCAGGCTGTTGATAAACGCCTAACGCCCCGCTGAGCGGGATCTTGGGAGCGGCGTTACCCTCGAACCTCGTCACTGCAGCGTAAATAAATGGCATAGGGCATAAGGCGCAGGGCACAAGGTAAGATCAATGAACTGCAATTCTTTGGTTTTCCTTAAGCCTTACGCCTTGGACCTTTTGCCGCTTGGCTTGTACGCCTCAGTCTTCGGTTCTTCGGGTGCCCACCATCTGGGCCTTTTTGATCAGCCCATAGTCATAATCATTGATTCCTTCTTTATAGCATAGGCCCTAGAATAAGCAAAACCATAGACGGTGCTATAATCATAGTGGGAGTTCTGGGTTCAGCGTTTATATCGCAGCAGAACACCCAATAACCTTTGAACTCTGAACCCTTGAATCCCTGCCCGCCTTACTTCTGGTGGGTAAAAACCTTGATCTGAAATGAAACGTATATTTGGTCTCTATTTTTTGTTGATCCTTACCAGCATTTGCTGGACTCCCTTTGCCAATGCCGCCACCGTCAAGGTGGATGTGATTCACTCGCAGGACAGCTACCCCCTCGGCGGCCATTTCCCGATTCTCCTGAGACTTAAGATCGATAAACCCTGGTTTATTCACGGTCCGGATAAGGAAACCGCTCAACTTATCCCTACTGAACTTTCCTTCGATTATACACCAGGGCTGAAGATCGAAGGAATCCGTTTTCCAAAACCAGAAAAAGTTGATTTTGATTATGTTCCTGAGCCGCTCGACGTCTATTCGGGTGACCTTTTTGTAAAGGCAAACCTGTCTGTCGGAGAGAATGCGTCTGAAGGAGAAAATGAAATCAAAGGGACCCTATCCTATCAGCCCTGTTCAACAAAGGTTTGCCTTTCACCGGAAAAGATATCCGTAACCATCCGATTGACCGTCCTACCAAAAGGTACACCCGGCAAGGGCATTAACGATGAGATCTTTCTGGCAGCTGAAAGAGATGAGGTGCACGATGGGGGTCTTCTGGATTTTAAGCCGGGTGCAGGTTTACTTTTGACGGTTTTGGGTCTCCTTTTGGGCGGGCTCGCTCTTAACCTTACACCCTGTGTTTATCCGCTTATCCCGATAACGGTTTCCTACTTTGGAGGTAAAAGCCAAAGAGTAAGTGGCCACACAATCCTTCATGGCCTACTGTATATTTCCGGACTGGCCCTTACCAATTCCTTGTTGGGCCTTTCCGCCGCACTTTCCGGGAATATACTGGGAGCCGCATTGCAGAATCCCTTTGTGTTGTCCTTTGTTGCGGCCTTCATCGCCACATTAGGATTGAGTTTTTTTGGACTATGGGAATTCCGCCTGCCGGCTAAGCTCACTCAAATGGCATCCAAATCTTACGGGGGCTTTTTCGGAACCTTTTTTATGGGTCTTACCCTTGGGATTGTTGCAGCACCCTGTCTCGGACCGTTCATACTGGGCTTGCTCACCTTTGTTGGTCAAAGAGGAGACCCGTTTATTGGATTTTTCTATTTTTTCGTCCTCAGCATCGGGCTTGGACTGCCCCTTGCTGTCCTGGCGATTTTTTCAGGAAGTGCTCACAAACTCCCACAGTCAGGAGACTGGCTCCTATGGGTCAGGAAGTTAATGGGTTGGGTATTGATCGGAATGGCAGCGCACCTTATTGCCCCCATTCTGCCCACCTTCTTTATTAAGGCCGGTCTAATGGCCGCGATTGCCGTTGCGGCCGGTGTCCACATTGGATTTCTGGATAGGGCCGTAATCACCAAAAAGGGCTTTTCCTATGCAAAAAAACTGATTGGACTGGTTTTCATTGTTGGAGGCGTCTCTTATGCCCTTTGGTCGTCGCAGGAAAGAGAAGGCATTACCTGGCTGCCCTATGATGAAAGCCTTATTTCCGCCTCTGAGCAAGACAAGAAACCCGTCATCCTCGACTTCTATGCAGAATGGTGTCTCCCCTGTCTGGCCCTCGAAAAAAATGTCTTTAAGGACCCCGACGTGGTCAAGTTAAGCCGGCATTTCATAACCATGCGTGTTGATCTTACTCACCGGCAACCGTTTCAAGACAAACTCCTAAAACAATATCGCATCCGGGGCGTACCGACGGTCCTCTTTTTGAATTCTGATGGCCTTGAATTGAACGATTTGAGGGTTGAGTCCTTGGTAGGGGTGCCTGAATTCTTGAAGAAGATGAGAGAGGCGGCTAAGAATGCAAGTCGTTCATGACATTTGATTTGATTGTTATCTTATGTATTGAGCAACCTTTACCTATTCATAAACTCTCCGTCCTTCGACGAACCGGTCACGCCAGTATCGACTGTTGAGGGAATCCACAACAACACCACGGCTTTTTGACGCATGTACAAACCGGCCCTCTCCCATAAATAGCCCAACATGGGAGGCCTTTTTATTCTCTTCTTTTTGTGTATCCTTAAAAACCAAAACATCGCCGAATTCCAGATCGCCAATGCCCACTTTTTTGCCTGAATTTGCCTGCTCCTGGGCGGTGCGAGGCAACTCTATCCCGGCTCTTTGGTAGACTTTCATGACAAGACCGGAGCAATCCATCCCGTGGTGGGTGGTCCCGCCGTATTGGTATGGTATACCCAGGTAGCTATTGATGGCCTGGTGCATATAAATTGTTCGGTTCGGAGGCAAAGATGGCTTGGCGCAGGCAAAAAGGAATAAGACCGATAAATAAAAAAGGCCCCAATGAAAAAAAAAGGCCGCATGTCTACTTAGCATGCGGCCTCCATTCATCTGGCAATATTGCATCGTTTGCAATTAATAATCTACCATTTTACAAGGGCGCTTCCCCAAGTCAGCCCCCCACCGAACACAGGCAGACAGATAAGATCGCCATCTTGGATACTCCCATCCCTCACTGCTTCATCGAATGCGATTGCACAGGATGCCGATGAGATATTGCCGTACCTGTCTAGGGTGACATAGAATCTTTCCATCGGGACCTTAAGGGTTTTTGCCATGGATTGAAACATTCTAAGGTTGGCTTGGTGAGGAATGAACCAGGAGACATCCTCTATTTCGACCGAATTGTATGATATGGCCTCTTTAATGGATTCGACAAAATGCCTTACCGCAACCCGAAAACTCACGTTGGCTTCAATCATATTGAGGGTGTGGAGTTTCTTATCCACGCTTTCATGTGAAATCGGGGTGGTCCTTGATCCACCCCCCGGCAAGAGGAGGTCCTGGCCGTTTGCCCCGTCTGTGTGGAGATGCGAGGAGAGAATGACGTGGCCGTCATTCCCCATTGTCAAAACTGCCGCTCCTGCGCCATCACCCCACAGGATACACGTTTTTCTGTCCGTATAATCAAGGGTTCTTGACATTATTTCAGCGCCAACAATGAGAACGTACTTACTGTGTCCTGATAAAAGATATTGGGTTGCTACATTTATGGCGAAGATGAAACCGGAGCAGGCCGCCGCGATATCGAAAGTGACAGCCTGCGGGGCGTCCAATTTAGCCTGGAGCCAATTGGCCGCTGAAGGACAGCAGGTGTCAGGGGTAATCGTCGCAATCATGATGAGATCAAGGTCTTTGGGGGTCAGCCCAGCCATGTCAAGGGCCCTTAGTGACGCCTCGTGGGCCAGGTCGGAGGTGTAGACATCAGGATCGGCTATCCGCCTTTCCTTAACACCCGTGCGCTGCACAATCCATTCATCACTGGTGTCCAGGCCCATTTCCTCAAAGTCAAAATTGGTTCGTTTTTTCGGTGGCACATAAGAACCGGTACCCAGAATTCTGATAGGTTTCATTTTTAGATGGTCTCTTCCCTCCCCATTTCATCGAGTTCTTTTTCCGTCTATAGATGGATTTGGGGGTCCAAGAACGTGAGGTTTAATACTGATTCAATTTGCGATTACAATTTCCAACCAACAACAGCTTGATATTTCTACCATCTGTGGTATTTGTTGTCAAATGGCAATACGTATCGTAAGGGTTTGAAATAAATCATCAAATAACGAATTCAAGAAAGCTTGTCTCAATGTTATAAATGGGGCATTTGCGTTTCACACACTACCCATTATTTCATATTCGAATTCTTAGGCCGATCGGCGATAGGGCTGTTATCATGTCTGGATCCGCCCCGATTTAACGCACGACCCTTTGCTAAAGGCCTATCCTATTAAGGAGTAAATCATGATCGAGAATGCAAATCATATGATCTATTTGGATCACAATGCCACCACCCCCATTGACCCGGCCGCGGCTGAGGCCATGATGCCTTTCATTTACGAGGCCTACGGCAATCCTTCCAGCCCCTATCCACTGGGCACCGAGGCCAAGGAAATGCTGGAAGTCTACAGAAATGAAGTAGCCCTCCTTTTGGGGTGCCATAGCCATGAGATCCTTTTCACATCAGGGGGAAGCGAGTCGAACAATTGGGTATTGAAAGGCATGATCGATTTCAATAGCCTCGAAGACTTTCACATCATCACATGTCCGGTGGAACATCCCGCGATCATCAATCCCGCCATGTATCTTATGGAACTGGGTGTAAGGGTAACAATTCTGCGCGTTGACGGCTTTGGCAGAGTTGACCCTGAGGATGTTGAAGAGGCCCTTGAATCGGACACAACGCTTATTAGTATCATGCTTGCCAATAATGAAACCGGCACTATCCAGCCAATAAAAGAGATCTCCGGGATTGCCAAAGAACATAACGTATCGCTCCACACCGATGCGGCTCAGGCCGTAGGCAAAATTCCTTTAGATGTCGACGATCTTGGCGTCGATTTTCTAACCGTGGCCGGGCATAAACTATATGCTCCTAAAGGGACCGGCGCCCTATATATCAGAGACGGCCAAGCACTCCAACCCCTTATCCATGGCGGTGGCCAGGAAATGGGAAAAAGGGCCGGAACAGAGAACATGATCTTTTGTGCAGCGCTGGGGACGGCTTGCAGGGTTGCAAGAGAGCGGCTACGGGATGATGTCGCGGAAATGGCCGCAATGCGGGACAGGTTGCAGGCGTCGCTTTTCGGAGAATTGGACAATCTGGTCTTAAATGGGCACCCTGACGACCGGTTGCCAAACACTCTAAATGTCTCTGTACCGCGGATGGAAGGGGGAATGATTCTGGAAGGTTTGCCAACCATCATGGCCTCAACAGGGGCAGCCTGTCATGACAAAGATGTGACCCTCTCCCATGTCCTTTCCGCCATGGGGGTTCCACCGGAGATCGGTATGGGGGCACTGAGACTGACTGTGGGTAGAAGCAATACCATGGATCAGATCGAGGAAGCTGCGGGGTTGATCATACAAAGGATCAAGGATTTGAGGGACAGAAAATTAGCTTAGCGCCTTTTGGTACTGCTGATGCTCGATACTGGATGTTTGATACTAGTTATATGCAACGGAGTAATGGAGTATAATGAGGGTTGGAAATATGCCTATGGCTTCCTTCATCATGTTGAATCTTTATTTAATCGAAAAGCTGTAGCATCTCTTGAAACTCACGATACAACGAAAGCCCATATTATATGAATCAGGAATATAATGGACTGCAGGTATCATGGCGATATCTCTTACTCCTTAATCTCTGTCTTCTCGCCCTCCTGATACTCGCGACCAGGCTTGCAACATGCCTTCACGAATTCATAGGGCATGCCTTCACGGCAAAGGCCTTGGGTGGTCATGTAAACGCCATCTGGGTGAGTCTTTTTGGGGGCGGTAAGGTCCATTATGATTTAAGTGCCGAGCCGGGATCTTTTGCCCGGTTCCTGGTGGCCTTTGGCGGGATTATCATCAATATTCTATCCGGGATCCTCCCCTTCATTTTTCTTCGCCGAATTAATAATAAGGCCCCCTTGTCCCTATTTCTGAGTCTCTTTTCCATGGTGAGCCTATTGGGCGCTATTGCCTATTCAGCCCTGGGATTCTATTACCAACAGGGAGACCCTGTGGCATGGAGGCACAAATCCTCAACCGATGGCGGTCTCCTGTGGATACCCTTTCTCCTGGTCTCGCCATTTGTCAGTTTCTATACGGTAAGGCTGTATGTAAATGTGAGCGGTAAATTGCTGCCTGCCTCCGGATTTCTCCGTAGATTGATTATGACCTTTGTAACCCTCGGGGTCGTCATGTGTATCTATGCCGGGCTTTTTGGGATTACCCAGCAACGTTCAATGGCCTTAGAGACGCCTAGATTGGCATACAAGGCGGCAGAGAATAAGATTCGAAAGCAAAGGATTCATGCGCTCGTTAAACAGTTACGCGATGCCCATCCTGAATGGACCGCAGAAGAGATTCAAAAGGTTGTGAAGCGCACGCCAATTGTTATCAAACCTCAGGAAGTTCCAACTAAATTCCCGCTTAAACCTGTGCTGGCAGTCCTTTTTGCAATTGGGGGGCTATGGGCGCTATGGAAAACAATTGAGGTACCGAAAGCGAAAAACTTGAGAATCGATGTACGGTCTGTGGTCTTGTCAACCCTCTTGGCAGCAGCAGTGATCGCCATTTTGGCATGGACCGGCGGGTGGTTGTGGCACGCAAACATAGGCTAATAGGGCCTAATCCTTCTGTTTTAACTTGACATTTTCCCCCTGAATGTAATAGATTCCGCCGTGATTCTTGAGAAATTATTTTCTCATTAATGCCTCACCTTAATTTTGTCCTAATTCATTTTAACATTCTTGCCGGTCCTATGGAGGGAACATGAAACCGTTACGGATCTCCCTGTTTCTTTATCTTCTTGTCCCTATCCTTTCATTGCTTTTTATTTCTTCAACCGCAATTGGCCAGACTGATACCGGGTTACAGAAAAGTGCGGAATCGGAAGCCTTTGATCAGGAGGCCTTAAAGAAATTGAGAACAATGAGCGAGAAAGAGGTTGGAGAGCTTGACAAAAAGCTCGCCCAGGCCTTGACCCTATTCTATGACAGGGAGTATGCGAGGGCCTTGCCGATATTTCGGGAGATCTCCCACCAGATTGAAACCATGGATGTTCTTTTCTGGTTTGCATCTGCGGCCGCCAAGGCCGGAGAAACCGATCTCGCCCTTGAAAAATTCAAAAAGATGCTGGAGGTAGATCCGGCCCTCCACAGGGTAAGGCTTGAAGTGGCAACGGTGTACTTCCAACTCGGAAAGTACAAAGAGGCACGGCAGGAACTGAACACCGTACTTGACGCGGAACCGCCTGATGCGGTCAAACAAAACATCCTAAAGTTAGTGGCTGCCATAGACGCGAAAACAAAGAGGCTCTACACCAATTTGAGATTCTCCACAACTGTACAAAATGACTCCAACGTCAGTTCGGGACCGGACTCAACTCATATCTTTGTGCCTCAAGGCGGTACGATCGGGCCGCTCACCGAAACCCAGCAAGAAGTTGATGAGGCAGTACTCGTGCTCAATTTTGCCGGCAACGGCCTCTATGACTTTGGCGAAAAGGGATCCTGGATGTTGAACACCACCGGGTCATTCTACCAGACCCACAACTCTGGCTTTACCGAGTTTGACTTTACACAGTGGCGAGTGACCACAGGGCCCTGGTGGACGGGGAAGAGAAGCGTTTTTAAGATGCCGATCGGTTATGCGGAAAACATCTTCGGACACGAACACCTTTACGACACTTATGATTTCGGCGGCAGCTATGAGTATTTTTTCAAACCATGGTTCAGCCTAAGAGGGATGTTCACATATACTCGGGACACCTATGAAGCCTCGGTCCCTACAAATGACGATTCCGAACAGGACAACATCAACCGAATTTCCGAAATCAACCCCAACTTTTATCTCAATAATCGTAGGGATATCCTCTCTTTTTATTACTCCCACGAAAACCTGAACTCCAAATCAACGACAAACGATAGAAGGTTTACCT
>CAYWMP010000034.1:0-39299 GCA_964459445.1 uncultured Desulfobacteraceae bacterium | reverse complement strand
GAACATCGAGCAATCTACAGTGGCCTCAACTTACTCGTGGAGCAACCCATTAAAACAGGCCTTTTAAAACTCCCGTCAGGTGTTGGTCGCCCTGTAGGGAGACTCGCGATTTTATGTTTTAAAATATATTCAATGTAATATGGTTTAGCCGATTAACCCTTTACAGCCGGCCAGACCTATTTCCGTTTTATGGGGAGGAACCATGGAGATCATATGCCCGACCTGCAATGCCGTCTATAATATGCCTCAAAACAAAATCCCCAAACAAAGAGCCAGCGCAAAATGTAAGAAATGTGGTGGAAAAATTGTAGTTGAACCGAATGAATTAACTCAGGCGGAACAGGTGGTTCAAGAAGAAACCGTGCGTGAACCGATTCCCTCCGAGTCACAAGAAGAACTCTCGGTGGCGGATCAGGCCATCTATATTCACTATCCCGAGCTCAAAGGCCCTTCTGCCGACATTTATCATCTTAAAGAAATATTGACCCCAAACAAAAATGGCGACTACAAGAGCCGAAAAAATAAACTCAAGGTCAAGATTCTTAATTCGGTATCTGGTAAACTGGCGGAAATCCTAAAGGAAGGGGAGACCGTGATGCGTATTGGCAGGGGGATCGCGAATTATCCGTTTGAGATCTTCTTTGGCAACGGCATCTTAACAATGATATATAATCACTATGCCATTGTGTGCACCAACCTTCGAATCCTATTCATCAATATAAACTCTAAGGCTACCCGCCCCACTCATTATCTCTCTCAAATTCTATACGAGGAAATCAAGAAGGTCAGACGTGGTTCTTTCTTTGCGTCATTGGCGATCATCCGGAAAAAGGGCAAACGCCGCGTTTTTACTTACGTAAAGCGTTACATTTCAAAGGATTTGATGCAGTTCATCAACGAGCATATACAGGGAAAAGAACCGATCAAGCAGACAAAACAATACCTTGAAAACCTGTGTCCAGCCTGTTTTGTACCGCTTGAAAAAGGCCTAATCAAGTGCCCGACCTGTGAGGCCGAATTCAAAGAGCCCAAAAAGGCGTTTCTCAAATCTCTAATACTGCCCGGGTTGGGAGATCTCTATTTAGGCCATCGTCTTTTGGGAGTTTTGGAAATGATTGGTTCCGTTCTTATATGGGCTATTGTCATATCCTCTTTTCTCGCGGGCCCAAAGGAGCTGATCCCGGCACTCATTCTTTTGCTATTCTATAATGGCCTAGATGGTCTACTCACCTCCCATATGGCCAAGAAAGGATACATGCTGGCCTAGGCATAGACTATGAAATATCCGAAAACGGATCTTCGATCCTTGTTCTTTGATCGGTTTCTAACACCTGCCTTCAGATACGATTTCTATTAGCAGGCTATACTCCAGGTTGCCCCCGCTCAAAACCACACCTATCTTTTTCCCCGGGGCCGTCAAGCGGCCGAACAACAATGCCGCCACACCTACCGCCCCTGACCCCTCCACAACCAGGCGGTGGTACTCCAACAAAAACCGAATAGCAGACCGAATTTCATCCTCTTCCACTAGAACCATACGATCGATGAGGCGTTGCCCCAGTTCAAAGGTCCTCATCCCGATGCCCCCCTCCAGACCCTCGGCGATCGTCTCCTTGGAGGGGTAGGTAAGGTATGGCTGATTTTCCTCAAGGGATTTGGTCATTGCACAGGAAGCAGTCGATTGACACCCAATCACTTCAAGGTTCGGATTTAGGGCCTTTAGGGCCGTTGCCATGCCACAAATGAGACCCCCGCCGCCAACGGGAACCAGAACCGCATCCAGATCCGGAACTTGAGACATCATCTCCAGGCCAACCGTCCCGTGGCCGGCCATAATCAGGGGATCATCAAAGGCCTCAATGTAAACCCGGTTCGACTCCTCTGCATCCCTCATAGCCGCCTCATGGGCTGCGTCATAGAGTTTTCCCTCAATGACTATCTCCACGGGGTATCTTTTGATCGCCTCGAGCTTGTTGTCAGGAATAATTTCGGGTACGAAGACGCGGGCCGGGAGGGCGATCTTTTGGGCTGCGTATCCAACACCTTGAGCATGGTTTCCTGCCGATGCCGTGACGATGCCGCGGCTCTTCTCAGCCTCGGTAATCAAAGATATTCTGTTATAGGCACCGCGGAGTTTGAAAGAGCCGGTCCGTTGGAGACACTCGGCCTTCAGAAAAACCTCTGTCCCTGTCCTTTCCTTGAGAACGGGCGACGGCTCGAAGGGCGTTTTCCAGACGACATCACGCAGATTTTCACTGGCCTGATGAATAAGGGGCAAATCCAGGGAGGGCATATCTAAACTCCTGCAGGGTTTAAGCTAAAGACAAAACTGTTCACTGCTGATCTTTCGTTGTTCGATGTCTTTTTAATCCAGACAAATTAAGGGCGGATCAATCTGAGATCAGGTTTTCAACGTTGGAGGATCATCATCGCATTTGTCTTGATATTCTTCGAGTCTTTTCCTGAGCCAGTCCGGGGTTTCTACCTTTTCATAGGTATCCAGGTTCACCGTTACAGTAACATTGTGTCCTTCAACAACAGGCATGTTCGGATCTTCCGTCCTATACCCCCTATACCCCCAAGTAATGGAGGTGCGACCGACCTTTATAACCCCAACCTCTACTTCTATCTCATCACCATAGTTAAGGGGTTTTGAAAAATCCGTTTCTAAATGGACCGTTGGAAACCCTATGCGGTGTTGGCCCAGAACGGTGGGGAAATCCATACCCAGTTCGGCGTCGAAAAAGTCCTCTAGGGCCACATGGAAATAGTGGAGGAACCGGGGGTAATAGACGATTCCTGCATAATCAATATCGCTGAAGCAGACCTTAATGAGTGAGCGAAATGCCATTGATCCTGTCCTCCCTACAAATAAGCCCTACTGCTGAATTCCCTATTTTTATCTTACGGATAGAAACGACCTGTTCAGATATCGCGTCGGATTTGAGACTTTACTATGAAGTGTTTCTAAAGGAAAGAAATATGGCGGATGGTAGATTTGGATGAAAAGGCTGACTCTAAATAGACAGATCAACAAATAGCGACCTCGCAAATCTGACTCTATTGGAGATTGGCGTTTCCACTGTCTTTACCGAATCAACAAAAAAGAAATCATCTATGTATTTGAAATCCGCTTCCATTGGTTGCCGTTCAGATATAGGTTTGTCTGTAGACCAGTAGCACCAATCCAAATTGATCCATTGATTGTCTATCTCTCTGCGGTAGGCTGTCCAGGCGTGCCCGCCAACCCCTATATTATCGCTGGTTACGACAAGGCCGCCATAGGTTCTCAGGCGGTCGCTCGGCACGCCTGCATGCAAACCCAGACTGTGAAGAAGGAAAGCGCCGTCTTCACAATCACCGCATCCCTTTTCAAGGGTGACTTTCGGGAAGACCCATAGCTCGGAAATGCCGTAACCTTCAATGTCGGTTCGGTATTCAATGTTCTTTATGGTCCACTGTTCAATCTTGTACATCATTTTGTCGTTGGTATCGCCCGGGGACACGATATTTGTTGAAAGGGCCTGAATTTTGGGATTCGGAAATTGCAGATACTTCTCGTAATCCGCACCGCTATCCACATCACCGCTCGAGGACAGGGTATTATTAAATTGAATGGAAACAAGCTTGGTCTGGACAATGTTGTTGAGCACATCAAACAAATCAGAAAAGGGGGATGATCCCGGAGATACGATATCCCACAGTGATTTCGGTGAATCAGGTGGTGTAGGAAGAAGAGGGGTCAGGTCCACATTGCTTGGTGCTTCGAGTTCGCGGTTCTTGCGAACGCTATCCAGTTGAGGCACGTAAACAACACTGGGGCCGTATCCAATTGGATTCACTCTCATTGTTTAATCCCCTTTAACCAGTTTGTTATGTCTCCTCTTAGACCGCATAAATGATTCCCATCGCCCGTTTTTCCCTAAATTAGTTCCTTTGTATGAGGAAATACTGACATCGCCATAAGACTATGTACTTAATTGTTCTCAGACTTTTTTATTGGTTCAACTATTTGATTTAATTGATTTATTTGAGATTCGAAGTATATGGAAGGTCAAATCTTGTGTCAACAAAAAAATGGGTTTCATATCTCAATGGATAGTTTCTATTCAGATGGATTCCAAAAGTAACCTTCTTGTCTTTCGTCTTCGCTTATGCTAACGCTGTCGAGAAAGTTGAGTGCCTTTGCGAGGCACAATAGAGCAGTAAAAAGTCCAGAGCGCCCTTAACGCGAATTATCATGGTAGGAAACGATGGATTTTAAAAAGATTTCAAAGGACCTGGTCAATAGCCTTCAACTAGATTACCAACCCGTAGGCGTCACCCTCTACGGCCAAGACGATTCAATTCCTGAAGATGTCCCTTATACTGATAAGGAGTTAAAGAGTTATTGCCAGGCGGTTGTTCTCGCAGGAGAAGGAAAAGTCCTTCTTCTGAAAAAAGAAAAAATGGGATGCAAGCTTGGGACTTCGGTCCTCGGATTCGAAAAAGACATGGATGCCTATCTCGATGATGGGGTGCTCGAGAAATTCGGTGTGGGGCTCTTCGGTAATGAAGAGGCCTCTGCAGAGACCATCTTGAAATCAACCTATTTAGAAAAAGGTGAAACCGAAGCGGCTTTCATCGCGCCCATTTCGGAATTTCAGGACCTTCCCCAGGTCGTCATTTTCACTGCCAACAGCGAACAGGTGATGTGGCTTTTGTATTCCTTGAATTATGAAAAGGGGGGGACGATGAATTTGCCCCAGTCCGGAGGGGCCTTAGGGGGATGTGCCGATATCACAGCTTTGCCCCTTCTTGAAGGGACCCCCAACGTAACTTTTCTCGGGCTTGGATGCCGTTTGAAATCTGCTATAGATCCCTGCGACCTTATGCTGGGGATCAATGGCAAAGATCTTGAGGTCGTCCACTCCCATATAGGGGATATGGTCAAACCTATTTCTATGCTTGAAAAGAGCCGAGCTGGTTTATAGCAATACTCGTAACCACTTAAGAAGAGTAACCCATGAAAAAACGATGTCTCTATATCCTCCTGGGGACCTTGATGATTCTGGGATGTGCCGGCATGGGGACTAAGATGAAAATGAGCAACTTTGAGGACATCTCAGATGCCTATGCCCAGGCCATTCGATGGAGTGATTTTGAAAAGGCACGCCGTTTCATTCAAGCGTCCGGAGCCGGCGCATGCTCTTCCGATTTGAACAAACTAAAACCCGTAAAAGTGACTTCTTATGATGTTAAAGAAACCGTCCTTTCCGAGGACCAATCACAGATCCTTCAGATCATTGAAATCACCTATTACAGGATCGATAACAATGTTGAAAAAACGCTTAAAACACAAGCGATATGGGAATCCGATCAAATGGGCAGGTCATGGTATTTGACGAGTTGTCTTCCAGATTTTGACTAAATCTACAACGAGGCGGCAGAAAAATCGGCGCCTCTTTCCCTCAAAGCCAAGGCGTTCTTCGGCCCTTCTTTTAGACATCCCCCTACTCCAATTGCAGATTCACGGCACCTTCCAATATTTCCATCGTCGGAACTTCGATCATGAGGAGCCCGTTCTCATAGTTCGCCTTGGCCTCTTCCGCCCTCACCGGACAACCTAAACCAAAGGTGGTTCCATATTCAAAACCTGCGTCTTCCCTGGCCGCTGTGAGGTAGAGGTTGTCGCTATGTAACGTCGCCTTGACATCCTCTTTTTTGACGCCCGGCAGTTGAACTTCGATGAATAGCCTTGAATGTTCGTTATCCACGCATGTCGTTATTTTTGGCGATACCCTAAATGCTTGATCTTGCATGATTGTCACCTCCTTATGAAAAGAATATAAGCATGTCTCTTAGGAAAACGAGTAAAACCAATTGTTCAAAAGATTGAAAATGGTGACTCGGTGATTGTTATTTTTTCCCGGATGTTGAGTGCCGGATGGGGGGATATGGATTGATGATTTGGGATGCTGGAGAGTTTTGACTTGTACCCAAATTGAGATTAGGATAAATGGCTTGATAGACGCCTCCTTAGGGCGGCTCATTCAGAATTCAAAGGGTGACAATGAATAAATTCAGCGGAAAGGAGAAAGGAATATGGCGATTAAACTGACTTGGTCAGGACACGCCTGTTTTTTGATAAATACCGGTGATGCGACGCTTCTCATCGATCCTTTTTTGACAGATAACCCGACGGCCGCGATGAAAGCCGAGGAGCTTGACCCGGACTTTATTCTGGTTTCCCACGGTCATGGGGACCATTTGGGCGACACGGTTGAGATTGCCAAGAGGACCGGCGCCACTTGTATTTCAAATTTTGAGATTCACAACTGGCTCCTCTCCCAGGGCATCGAAAAAGTCCATCCACAGCACATCGGCGGTGGTTTCAATTATCCCTGGGGTCGCGTCAAACTCACTATTGCACACCATGGTTCGGCGCTGCCGGACGGCACTTATGGTGGAAACCCCTGCGGGTTTCTGCTCTATATTCAAAACAAGAAGATCTACCATGCCTGCGACACGGGCCTTTTCTACGACATGAAACTTATTGGTGAAGAGGGTATTGATGTGGCTATATTGCCAATAGGCGACAACTTTACCATGGGACCGGATGATGCCCTCCGCGCTGTCAAGCTCATTGAGCCCAAGACCGTAATCCCAATCCACTACAATACCTTTGACGTGATTCAACAGAATCCCGATTCATGGGCCAAGAGAACGGGCGAGGAGACATCCGCTAATGTCAATGTGTTAAAGCCTGGGGATTCGATAGAGTTATGATGCTGGTTGCACGTTGCTCATTTATAGATGCACAGCTTTCAATTAAAGTTGCTTGAAACCCAAAATTTGAATTTGTCCCATTGGGAAGCAACAAAATAATCGAGCGGAGAGGCTTGGTTGCCTGCTCCGCTCATCTATCTTTATGCCAACTATTAACTATTTTGTTTCAGGCTTTCAATGACCTGTTATTTCTCACTCATTTCTTCCCACTGGCCGTCGCTACACCTCACGCATTTATTGTTTTTACAAACCTTTGAGCCGTGGGGATGTTCAACGCCAAGGGATTTGCACGATTTCTTTTCTTCCATTTATCTCGCCTCCTGACTATATAAATCTACCCTAGACAAGGCAGCATCGACCTCAGATGAATTCACTCTTTTCCAGAATCACAAAGGGCTAATGTACTTATAACCATACTATTAACACCATTTAGTCACCATACAAGTTGCTTTCCCTTCCCCAATTTGATGCATGGGTGTTTCGATTCGCAAAAATGGTGATGAATATTGAGATTTTAAACTTAAAGAAATGCTCCCTCCATTCGGCTAAAAAAACAAAAACCGAGTGCAGCACCAGGTACTGATTGAAGAAATGCATCACCGAATACTAATCGAAGGAGTAGGGAATGAGACCTTTGCAAAATGTTCAATTTTGCTCAAGGTCAATAAGGACGAGGATTTTAATCCGCCATACTTCTGGCGGATTAACCACAGGAATACTCAAAGTATTTTGAGGATTGAAATCCGAGTCTGAAGCGGAGATTGGAGAAAAGGGGGCGTTTTGCAAAGGTCTCAGAATATGTGCCGGAACATCGATGCTACTTAATCAATCCGCTTTTGTTGACACAACGGCCCTTTTTCCATACACTTTTTTAGAGACAATGGCCTCCCAACCCCATCACCTAAATCTTTAAGGAAGGGGCGACAATGGACAATGAAGAGGCTCTGAGGAATATAGACCTTTTTGCTGATTTGGATCAGAAAGCCATCGAGAGCCTGGCAGAGTTTTGCGAAGAACGCTTCTATAGGTCGGGTGAGACAGTCGTCAGGCAAGGTGATCCCGGAATAGGACTATATATCCTCATTACTGGAAATGTTAAAGTAATCATCCAGACTGAAAGCGGTGAAGAATTGGAAATCGCCGAGCGCGGCGCCGGAGAATTCCTTGGGGAAATGACAATTCTTGATAATGCCCCACGATCGGCCAGTCTCATTGCCACCGAGGATACGCACTGTATTCTTCTCCCCTCCTGGGTGTTTAGGGCCAGGGTGGAAATATACCCCCAGTTAGCGAAAAGAATGCTCCCCGTAGTTCTCCAGCGTTTCAGGGATACGATAAAGGCACTCATGTCCCGCTGCGGTGAATAGGTCTTCAAAAAATCATCCCTTGCATTTTTGTCGTTTATACCTGCCCAATGCCTGTTATCGCCCCATTTAATCCAATTCCTTGGCTGTGCCCTCGAATTCGGTCTGGTTTCCCTTAATGGGGTGTTGGATGTGAAACCGTTGGATTACCCTTTTGATCTGATATGTCCAAATATCCATTATATGGATAGTGTTCAACCTGTTGTTTAGGCAACGCTAGAGGTAAGATGATAAGAATAGGCCCTGCAGGTTCCTCCGGTCTAGGTAATCTTGGCGGCATTAAAAAGGTTGCGCGAATGAAACTTGATTGTATGGAGGTTGAATTTACCTACGGCGTCAGAATGACGTTGGATACTGCAGAAAAGGTTGGCATTCTGGCCAAGGAAAAGGAGATCGCCCTCTCCGTGCATGCACCCTACTACATTAATCTCGCTTCCGATGAGAAGGAAAAGATCCTTGCGAGCAAAAAACGAATCCTTGATTCCTGCGAACGAGCCCATGTCTTGGGGGCGAAAAACGTGGTGTTTCATGCCGGATTCTATCAGAAGAAGACCCAGAAAAAGACCTATGGCATGATTAAGAAAGCAATTTTGGGGATGCAAAAATACATTTCTAGGAAAAAGTGGGATGTGAACTTGTGCCCCGAAATAACCGGTAAACCTTCTCAGTTCGGATCTCTTGACGAACTTCTGAAGTTGAAAAGGGAGACAGGCTGCGGATTGACGGTTGACTTCTCCCATCTCTACGCGAGACACCAAGGGGAACTCGATTACGGACGATTACTCAAGAAACTACCCAGGAAATTTCATGCCCATTTTTCCGGTATCGAATATGGTAAAAAGGGGGAAAGGAAACATGTGAAGACAAAAAAGGCATTTTTCGAACCTCTGGCAAAGGAACTCATAAAGAGAAGGCCCGATATCACCCTTATTTGTGAGTCTCCCCAGCCCTATAAAGATGCAAAGATGATGAAAAAAATGGTACATCGGCTTCAAGAAGAAAGGGGTTGAGAGCATCATGAAAGATGAAATCAAAGATAGAATTCTGAAGGCCATTGGCTCGATTCCTGAGGAGTATTTATCAGATACCGTTATCAAAGAAACCATTCGATGCGTTCTATTTGGTTATTTAGAGGAGCATGGTCTTATTCCTGTTCCCGCCTTCCGCAATCCCCGATATCATGAGGGTCCGGTGGATATCATGGGTATGAAAGATGCCCAGACTCTGGAAGTGGCCTTCTGCAGCAACCCGACTATCGAGTTGGACGATATCAAGAGATTGGAACGGGTCCCCTGTGAGAAAAAATTCGTCATTAGCTTTTCCGATAACCGGAAAAAGGTCGATATGAGCAAATTCTTTCTCAAACCCGGCATCGAACAGATCTATATCCACGATACCGCCGGATGAGATCAGGGACATTCTAAACAGTAGGGAGGCAAAAATCTTGGTCTAAAGGACCTGGCTTTGAATCAACGCCCCATAGGGGCGCTTATGTTAAAACAACCCTGAGCAATAACGGAGGTCGTGTTCTTTTTTTCAAGCCCTATCTCAAAAAGAATTCCACCGGACTCTGCCCTTCCCGTAGATGGGAGGGTTCACGCCACAAAACCCTTGGCAGAATGGTCTTTTCCCATGAAATGATTCATTTTATGGAACCCTTCCAGCTACGGGAATCGCCACCGGAGATTATAGATAGGACTTGAAAAAAAGAACGCGACCGTAGTAATGATTCATTTTCGGCATAGCCTCTGTATTTTACTTCCCGCCGAAATGCCAGGATTGGCCAAAATCGGGCGTTTTGAAACTGTCTCTATTGTTTGCGATACAGGCTAACCTGTTTGTAATCGACGATGACGTCGAAGGCGGTACGGAGGGCATCCAGGTAGGGGCTTTGGGTCGCCTTTTCTTCATTGATGGTCTCGATGGCGATCCGCCGTTCAGGCTGAAACTCCCGCATGAGTAAATGCCGCAAGGGACCCAAATAACCATGGATGTGCGGATCTTCCGGCGGCACATGAAATCTCAGGCTCTTTCCGCGCCTTGTGGATACCATAACAAGCCTATTTCCATGGTAGACCAGGTGGCTATTTTCCAGGCGTTTGGGCAGCATCCCTCTTACAGCATCCAAAGGGGTCCCGCAGAGGGAAGTAGGATCGGTTGCATTGATCCACCAGATGGCGTCTTTAGGGAGCTCTCTTTGGAGCATGCGAAAGGCACGGTGAGAGATGAACTGCGGGCCGGGGATTCCGTGAAAGAAATAGCCCGCCAGGATTTCTCCTGATAATTCCATCAGACGGAGTGATCTAAAAAGATTCGACCATTGAAAGGGAGGCGATTCCCGCAGCAGAAGTTCCCGAAACAGAAGGCCATATCGATCAAGCAATAACCTGACGCGATCTTTGTTCCTTTCCTCTCTCTGGATCAGATCGCTTCCAAGCTCCGGCTTGATGATCGAAAACCAATTCCCGGCAAAGGGTAAGCTTTGCTTCCATCTGGCTAGCCCGGTTCGCCGCCCCCCTCGGGATCTTCTGTTCCCCGTGCCACCCAATTCATGCATTTTAAAACGAGTCTCTATGCCCTTTCGGAGCGAAAGAAAAGAATCGTTGCTCACAAGGCCCATCCACACCCCTTCCCACAGTTTATCAAATACTTCCGAAGGGCCGGACTCAGACATTCGGAGGAGCGTTGAAAAATCATACCGACCTCTCATATCCGGGAACAGGGCAGACACCTCGTGATTGCCTTGGGGTTCAGCGTTCTGCTGCTTCCCGTCTTCTTCTCGCTCCATTAAGTCCAGATCCGATTCGAAACAAAAGGACACATTCTGTTTTTCGTTTCCAATCCACCTCAGCTCTCCTTCCTGCATAAGGGTATCAAGCCAGGACGGATCGTATCTGGAAAGCCGCGAAGGCAATATTTCTTTCTCCCAAAGAGACGCCGGCGTTGGGTAACATAGGAGTTGTTCCAGGGTCTGTTTGAGCCCTACGGCCTCAGAAGGGGGATTGACGATGCCCTGGTAGGTCGCCAGGAACAGCGGTAAATTGTCGATCCCTAGGGGCTCAAATTGGGGAATGCTTTCCGCCCTCATGATTCGAAGCAGGGACTCGAAGTTCTCAGAATCGCAGATATCCCCTTCTTCACCCCCTTTTAGAAGCTCACCGGCCACCACCCTTTCGGAATCAATGAGATCATTCACGGCCATTCTCAAGCGCTGGCCCTTGACACCTAGCAACCCGGGAATATGGTCCATGGGCAGAGGTCCATAATATTGGAGCCATTCTCCGAGGAGTCGTGTTAGGCGCTCTATGGGGTCTTGATCGGACGGCTCGACCCCGTCGACCGGATACCCTAACCCTTCCCCATTTCGGGATAGAGGCTCGATGCGGATCTTTTCAACAGTCCCGTAAAACCCATGAATGATTTGTGGCAATCTTTCCAGGGCCACGATAAGCGAATTATTGGACTGTTTGTGTACGATCCTGGTAAGCCGATTCCCGGCAGATTCCAACCATTCTTCGACCTGTTCACCATGATCTTGCTTCATGACCTCCGTGAGGTGATCCCACTCAGATTCAGGAATGACAACCCTTTCCTTGACCCAATCCACCAGATCACGCAGAGAGGCCGGAGAATATCCGGGACTCAACCGTTGGCGTTTATGCTCGAACCGATCCGCAATTTCCCTTGTCACCGCGGGGCGAAGACCTGGGAAGTGGACTACATCTCTTAGAAGATTCCTGCGGAGTTTCGAACGCTTCCCTGATGGTGACCCATCATCCCTATACATATACTGGTTGATCTGTCCCCAGGTCACGGCCTGGGCCATGGGGCTGGGGCGGGATGTCCTGGTTTCCGACCAGGTAATGAGGCCCGATTCGAGTTCTCCCAAAATCCGGTAAAGACCTGCCATGTCAAACTCATCCTGTAAACAGGTACGCCAAGCTTCCAGAAGAATGGGAAAATCATCATAGGGAAGGACCGCGTCCAGAAGCTTCTGAGATCGAAGTCGCGTCATCCAAAGGGGCATGCGCTCATTGATCTTTCTACGGTTGAAAAGCAATGCCCGGCCGGCGCATTCTCTAAATCTCGCACCAAAATAGCCGGATCCCTCAAGACGCTTTCGGAGCATGGATTCCACTTGTTGACTGGTGACCAGGGACAGCAATTCCTCGGCCGTGACGACCTGGGGCAGCTGAAGCACAATACTATCGTTCCCGGCATAAACCTCGATTCGATGTCCGAATCTTTCTTTCCAGGCAGCATCCAGTGCCATGGCAAAGGGTTGATTGACTCGACCTCCCCAGAAGGTGTGTAAAACCATCTGATTTCCCGGTACCGAGGCGGGACCCGCATTGACAAATTCGATGACCAGGTGGTGTCTGTGGGGAAGATCGCAGCCGGTTCTCTCCCGCTGTCTTATTAAAAATGCGATGAGTTCTTCTGCAGCAACCCGATCCATGCGGTTTTCCCTTTGAAGGGCCGCCGAAATATCCGGATCGTTGAGACGTTCATTGGCCTCCTCTAGAAACTCAGCGATGCGCGTGGAGAAGTGGAAATCTCGATAAATCCCCTCTCCTTTCCAAAAAGGGGGGGCGATGGCCTTTGGACGGCTCTGCCGCACAAAGACGTCGTTATGGGTAATGCGCTCTATCTTCCAATTCTGGGTGCCCAAACTGAAGATTTGCCCGATGGAGGCTTCCCAAACGAATTCCTCGTCCAAATCACCGATGCGTGCGTTTGTCTCGTGGTGTCGCAGGTTAAAATACCCTCTGTCCGGAATCGTACCCCCTGAGAAATAAAGGGCCAATAGGGCCCCTTTCCTGGCCGTGACGGTGTTGTCCAACCGGTCGATGGAAATACGAGGTTCCAGTTCGCGGATTCGGGTATCTGCGTATCGGCCGGCCAGCATATTCAATACAAGATCGTATTGCTCCCGGCTCAATTGGCGGTAGGGATAGCTCGTCCTTAGATGGGCAAACAGGGCGTCTAGGTCCCACATCTCAGTTCCGACCATGGAGACAATGATCTGGGCCAGGACATCCAAGGGACAGTGAACAGGTTCTGTCGACTCCAAATCCTGTTCAATAATACCCGAACCAAGCACCGCGGCTTCAAGTAAATCCAGCGAATGGGTGGGAACGATGGTTCCCCGACTCACTTCTCCAACCCGATGGCCGGCGCGACCCACACGTTGAATGGATGAGGATATGGCGGGAGGTGATTGGATGAGTACGACCTCGTCCAGCGCACCGATGTCGATCCCCAGTTCAAGAGAGTTCGTTGCCACGATGGCCCTGAGTTCTCCTGCCTTGAGTTTTTTCTCTACCTCCCCACGTATTTCTCGGGAAAGGGAACCGTGGTGGGCATAGGCGACGGGGCGATCTTCTTTGAGATTGATTTTTAGGGTCAGCTTTTCGCATAAACCCCGATTATTCACAAATAGCAATGTAGACCGATTTCGGTCGATGACCTTTTTAAAGGCCCCCACAAAGGGTTCCCAAAAGGATTCTTGGGTGGATTGTTCCCTCGCTCCCTCGGGAAAACGGACTCGTATGTCATATTGTTTTTCTGCAGTGGAAATGACCGTTGAGACCGGTCGAGGGATGTAGCGGGAGGCGTTCGCGGTTCCCTCCATTCTAAAGCCGCCTATGAACTCGGCAACCCTTCCCAGGGGTTCTATCGTGGCTGAGAGCGCCAGCCTTTGAAATTCACCGCATAGGAGGGCCAGTCGTTCCACAGCCGTAATTAGATGAACACCCCGTTTGTTCCCGACGACCGAATGGATTTCGTCGAGTATCACGGTGGAAATGCCTCTCAGAACGGTTCGACCACCGTTTGAGCTCAGCAAAAGGTTCAAGCTTTCTGGGGTCGTAATGAGGATCTCGGGGGGATGCCGGACCATGGCCCGCCTTTCCGACTGGGGCGTATCGCCGCTTCGAACACCGACGCGTACAGGAGGGAAGGATTCTCCGGCCCCTTCGAAACGTCCCTTCAAATCCTCGAGGGGCCCGATCAGATTTCTGTAAATATCATTGTTCAGGGCCTTGAGCGGTGAGACATAGAGAACGTTGGTGTGGCCGGTATTCCAATTTCCTGTGACCAACTGATTGATGGCCCACAGGAAGGCTGTCAGGGTTTTCCCGCTTCCGGTCGGCGCACAAATAAGGACGTGTTCGCCCTTTGCAATAGTGGGCCAGCCAAGGGTCTGCGCTTCTGTGGGGAGACCTACCGCCTCCTGAAACCATGTTGCGATGACTGGGTGAAACAAAGAAAGGGTATCGGCGGGAACGCCCATAGGTTACCTCTCAAAACGCATATACAGGATTTAACTCTGCCCGACCCAATCGAGGGATTAGGGCGCTAACTCCCTCTTTGCGCATGACTGGAGGCAAAGATTTTTTACTTGGGGAATTGCAAAATTTAAAAAACCCAGAACATTGAACGATTCAGGGCTTTTGGACAAAAACCTTCTGGCGATAGTATTTCAGTTCACCAATGGACTCTATGATGTCATCCAATGCCAGGTGGGTTTTTTGTTTTTCATAGGTTGGCAAAGAGGGATACCATCTCTTGACGAGTTCCTTAACAGAGCTCACGTCAATATTCCGATAATGGCAAAATCCTTCAATAGCAGGCATGTGATTAATGAGGAATCGACGATCCTGCCAGATTGAATTCCCGCAAAGGGGCGATTTTCCCCTTTTGCAGTGCTTACTGAGAAACGCCAGTGTTTTCCGTTCCGCTGTCTGGCAGTCATCAAGGGATGCCCTGATTCTTTCCATCAAACCCGATTTCGTGTGTTGTTCTTTGCTCCACTCGTCCATATCGTCCAGAATTTCATCCCTATAATTGATCGCAATATTAGGGCCCTCCGCCAGAATTTCCAGTTTGTCATCTGTTATGAGAGTGGCAATCTCGACAATAACCCCTCTCTCCGCATCAAGCCCCGTCATTTCCAGATCCATCCAGATTAGATTAGAACTCAATTTAAGTTCTCCTTCTTTAGATAAAAGGTGAATAGATAATGAATGAACTATAGGTGAAAAGTCTTTTTCCTGTCAAAAGAAAAGCCTTTTCACCCTTATTCCCTTGATTCCCAATGGGGACATAACCATACTATGAGTAAAATCCAAAGGAACTGGAGGAATCGATATGGAGCTAAAAGGAAAACGCGCGATTATCTTGGCCGAGGAGATGTATAACGAATTTGAATTCTGGTATCCCTATTACCGTTTGAAGGAAGCCGGGGCCGAGGTGGTGGTTGTGGGGTCGGGAAGCGCAGAAGAGTATAGGGCCAAATCCGGGCTCCCCTGTAAAGTGGATAGGAGTGCGGATCAGGTAACATCCGGCGACTTCGATGGGATCATTATCCCCGGGGGATATGCCCCGGATCGGATGCGCCGTTACCCGGCTATGGTTCAGCTTGTTAAAGATTTCTTTGATTCGGGCAAGGTTGTTGCGGCCATATGCCATGCAGGATGGATGCTTGCTTCTGCCGAGGTCGTGAAAGACCGGAAAGTCACATCTTTTTTTGCCATCAAGGACGACCTGGTCCATGCCGGAGGGGATTGGGTGGACGAAGAGGTGGTTGTGGATGGTAAACTGATCACCAGCAGAACGCCGGACGACCTACCCGCCTTTATGCGAGCGGTTATTGAGAATATGTAAAGACTCGGGTCAATCCAAAATGCGCATCTTTTTGACACAAAGCCTTTAGAAAAACACTGCAACTCATTGATTTTAATAAAATATCAATAATTTGAAATATCTTGACTTTTCTATAACTATTAATTATACTCAATTAATATAAACTGAAGTATAATTAGTGCATACATAAGCCGGTATAGCGGCTTCATGAAGAATCATTGCGATGCGTCTGGTCTTATGAGCAACGATTTTCGCCTATGGCTACCATGGGACTTTGCGATGTAATCCCATTGTTTTCCTTGATTTATTCCAAATGTTCTGCTTAATAACAAAGGCGCATTGGGCATTCAAAGAGACATTTGGAACTGCAATACTTTTGGCTCAATTTTTGCTTCTTTATCAGATTCCATCAAGGACGGTATCTGCTGAGTTATACTAATATAAACTAATGAGCGTGGTATTTTGTAATTACCGCATCCTAAATCAATATTGGAAATACAATGATTGAACGGTATACACGTCCCGAAATGGGCCGTATTTGGGAGCCTCAAAACACCTTCGCCAAATGGCTTCAGGTGGAAATCCTGGCTTGCGAGGCCCTCGCGGATGAGGGCGTGATCCCTAAGGAATCCTTAGAGAATATCAAGAAAAATGCGAATTTCTCTGTAGAGCGCATCCTTGAAATCGAAGAGAAAACAAAACACGATGTCATCGCCTTCCTCACCAATGTCGAAGAATATGTGGGACCCGATTCTCGCTTCATCCATCTCGGCTTGACCTCTTCGGATATCCTCGACACCAGTTTTGCGTTGCTCCTTAAGGAAGCCATGACCCTGATCATCGAGGGTGTTCAGGTCTTCATGGGAGTGATTCGAGACAGGGCATTCGAACATAAGCATACCGTGATGATCGGACGCTCCCATGGCATTCATGCCGAGCCTATTACTTTTGGTCTCAAGCTGGCTGTCTGGTATGCGGAAATGAAGCGGCATCTTAAACGACTGGAAGATGCTTTAGACGCTATCAGTTATGGAAAGCTCTCAGGCGCCGTCGGCACCTTCGCCAATGTTTCCCCAAAGGTCGAAGCCTATGTCTGCGAAAAGCTCGATCTTAAACCTGCCGAGGTGTCTACACAAATCCTCCAGCGCGATCGACACGCCCAGTACTTTACTTCCCTAGCCCTGCTTGCGGGCACGGTGGAAAAAATCGCAATCGAAATAAGACACCTTCAAAGGACGGAAGTCCTTGAAGCGGAGGAGGCTTTTGGAAAGGGACAAAAGGGATCATCGGCCATGCCCCACAAAAAGAATCCTATAGGTTCGGAAAATATCTCTGGTCTGGCTCGGCTGGTCCGCACCAATGCCGTGGCCGCCATGGAAAACATGGCCCTCTGGCATGAAAGGGATATCAGTCATTCCTCGGTGGAAAGGGTTATCGGGCCGGACAGTACCATCCTCATTGACTATATGCTCCATCGCCTCACCGGTCTTGTGAAAAACCTTGTCGTTCATCCGAAGAGAATGGAGGAAAACCTCAATCTACTGAAAGGACTCATCTATTCCCAGCAGGTGTTATTAAAACTCGGCGCCCTTGGACTGAAGCGGCAAGAAGCCTATGAAACGGTCCAGCGGAATGCCTTGAGGGTGTGGGACACGGGAAAGGATTTCAAAACCCTGCTTCTGGAGGATTCCAAAATCAGAGAGCACCTCAGTGAAGCGGAGATAGAAGAAATCTTTAGCCTCGACTACCACCTCAAACACGTGGAGGCGATATTTGAAAGGGTGTTCACCTAGTCTACCAAAGTTTGCCCACGAAATGGTCCGGAATCCCTAAAGCCGGATTGGGAAATATTTAACTGGGGAGTTGTCTTAATCCATGATGAAGAGCAAAAGTTTATTGGTGTCCAATAGAAAAAGGCCATTCCACTTTTTTATCACCTTTATCGTTCTTTTTTCAATCCACTGCCTATATCCCGCATCCGTTACGCTCGCGAAGACGCCCAAAGATAAAAAACGCATCGTACCCGCATCCCTCATAAAATGGCCGAAAAAAGGTTCGGATTATGCTGTTCTTGTTGATAAGGCTAAACAGAAGGTCTTGGTGTACCACCGGAACAACCCTTTCAAACCCGTAAAAACCTACCGGGCCACAACCGGCGAAAATGGCGGCCCCAAAACGCGCCAAAATGACAAGAGAACCCCTGAAGGCATCTATTTTTTTGTTAAAGAATTAGACGATCGTCAACTTGCGCCCATTTACGGTGTACGGGCCTTTCCTCTGAATTATCCAAATCTCGTTGACAAGAGAGCGGGAAGGGGTGGCTATGGCATATGGTTTCATGGATTGGATAGGCCCTTGAAACCTAATGATACCCGTGGTTGTATCGCTTTGGAAAACCATAATATTGATGACCTTGCGGACTTTATCACCCTGCACGACACCCCCGTTGTCATCAGTCCTACGATCAGAATGACGACCTTTGACAAGGTTCAGCATGAGGCCAAAAAGCTTGAACAGGTCATTGAAAGCTGGCGCCGTGCCTGGGAGCAGAAGGAAATAGACCGGTATATGGCCCATTATCATCCCCGCTTTTCATCGGGCAGCAAAAACTGGCGTCAATGGAAAAACCACAAGGCCAGACTTGCAAAAAGATACCAAGACATCCGCGTGGAAGTCGATGACCTCAGGCTTTTGAGAAATGATGGCACGGTCTTGGCCTCATTCACTCAGAGATATAGGGCAGCCGGATTTAAAAGTGTCGGTCAAAAGCGATTATTTCTCCAGCAAAATAGCGAGGATTGGAAAATCGTTGGAGAGACCTTCCAGTTGGCAAGCAAGAAAAAGATCAAACGGGTGGCACCGAAAAAACCCCGAGTTGCCAGTGTAAAAGAAATAAGGGACTTCATTTACCAATGGAAAAAGTCCTGGGAAGAAAAAGACCTAAATTCCTATATTTCATGTTATGATTCGGGCTTTCGATCCCGCGGCATGGGCTTCGCGGCCTGGAAGGCCCACAGGAAAAGGCTAAACCGGAAGTATCTTACTATAAGAGTTAACATCACGAATCTAAGAGTCGAACAGAGATCCCATCGAACGGCAAGAGTCCGTTTTAAGCAGGATTATCTTGCTGACGGCTATCGCGATTTTGGTCTTAAAAAGATCCGCCTCGAGAAGAAGAACGGAACATGGAAAATCAAGGAAGAAACATGGCGCCGGTTGAAAAAATAACACCCCCCCCGCGAGCCAAGTCGGAGGACAGAAGCCGCCTTACTATCATGATCATGAAGAGCGTCGGGCAGGTCCGCACCTTTAAAATCTCTCCCCGCTTTATCCTGCTGGTGAGCCTGTTCCTCCTCGTCTATTTCCCTTTGTCCCTTTTTCTTATCAACCGCTATATCGATCTCCGACGGGACAACAGCGTGAAAACCGAAAGGCTCGTGGAATTGGAGGACGAGACATCCAGAAATCGGAAAACCATTCGCAGATCAAAACAACATATTGCCATCCTGGAGGACTATATCCATCATCTTGAAAACCTGCGAGAACAGGACAGAGACTTGGAGAAGGCGCCAATTGCAGCCGAAAGACCCAAGGAGAAGAAACCAAAGCCCACCCCTCTAGAGCCTAAACCAATAAAAGACGCGCAGGAAAGGGAACTTTATTCCGATCTGGTCGACATTAAAGATATGGTTATCCAGAAGGAAGGATCAAGGGTGAACGCCAACTTCAAACTGGTCAACATCCAACCGGGAGAAGAGCCTTTCACGGGATATGTCCACACCATTGCCGTTTCTAATCAGGCAGGGACCCCAAAGACATGGCCCTATCCTAAGGAGACCTTGAAGGATGGTGTGCCTTTGAATTACCGACGTGGCCAGGTCTTCCGCATCCAGAGATTCAGACCCTTCGGCGCGAAATTCGAACTGGGCCAGGATGCCGCTTATCCTCTTTCTTTGAAGATCCTTGTCTATGATCAAACCGGGACGATCGTTTTAAGGAAGTTTTTTGAGGTAAGTGATGTATCCTAAATCGGCTCTCACCAAGAGCGTCTTTTTCATAACGCTGGTCCTTTTGATTTGCTCTTTCTCGGGTGGGCGAGCGCAGGCCCTGTCAAAACGAGAACACCTCGTCTATTTCCCAAACACGGCATACGAACTCAACGTAGATAAGATCCTCGGGAAAAAGCCGGGAAAGACCCTCATGCTCATCGGCGGGATACAGGGGAACGAACCCGGTGGATTTTTGTCTGCGGACCTTTATGCGGATATGCGACTTGAAAGAGGCAACCTTATTGTTGTCCCCCGCGCCAACTTCTATTCCATTATTCTGAACAAGAGCGGCCCCCATGGGGATATGAACAGGAAGTTCACCCCCGATAATGGAACCGACAGTATGGAGGATAAGATCGTTACGATTCTGAAGGGGCTTATCAGCGAGAGCGACTTTCTCCTCAATCTCCATGACGGGTCGGGGTATTACTATCCGAAATACATCAACAAATGGAGAAATCCCATGCGCTTCGGCCAATCCATCATTGCCGACTGCGCGGAATACACAGTGCCCGGAACAAATCGGACGATAAAGCTTCAGGAGATGGCCGAAAATGTTCTTGAAGAGGTAAACGAACATATCGACCATGATCTCTACAAGTTTCACTTTATGAATACCAAGACCTCAGAAAAGACCAGCTCCCACAAGGAACAGCGGATGTCGGCAACCTATTATGCCCTCACGAAACACCATATCCCTGCCTTTGGCGTAGAGACTTCAAAGTTCCTGCCCTCCATGGATCTCAAGGTGAGATATCATAATCTGGTGATTAATGCCTTTAAGGAGCTCTTTGGAATCATCCCGGAATCGCCCGGATTGATCCTGGATCCGCCCCTGTTGCAATACCTTGTTGTTTCGGTTAACGGCCAGACGCCGATTGTGGTTAAACCGGACAAGTCTCTGGAAGTGGCAAAGGGAGACGGCATCAATGTAACCCATATAGAGTCGAACTATGAGAGGGGCTTGAGTCTCGATATCCTTGGATACGGTCATCTGAACGACTACCGCAAGGATTTTAAAATTCATCGAAACACGACGATGATCGTAAGGAAGGATAATCATACCTTTGCCGAAATCCCCATAAAGGTGAATAGGAAAAAGAAGGAGAAGACACGACTGGCGAGCAGGCCCCAGGGGATCGACGGTTTCTTGATAGAGACAAATGGATACCGTATTCTGGTTTCAAAGGGAGAGACCCTTCGGGTGGTTAAGGGAGACAGGATTAAGATTATAAATATCGTCCCTGCCCAGCCTGAACCGTCGGATATCACGGTCAATTTCAAGGGGTTTGTAGGAGATTGGAAAAACAATACCGGCGAAGATCGAGGCTATTGGATTGATACAAGCACCAAACTCATAAAAAGGTACTCTTTCGGCAAAAAAGGCAAATCTTACGAGATCATAGCCTCACAAGGGAAGAAGGTCCTCGGGAGAATGGTCGTAGCCCTGACGGCCCCCAAAATGGATTACATGGTTCTCAGAGTAAACGGCCACAAACACCTCTATGTGAAACCGGAGGACACGGTTTCTTTGTCCTCAAAGGACACCATAAGCCTCGAGACCATCCATACAAACCTTCACAGCAAGAAGGGAATCCACCTAAGCCTTAACGGCCACAAAATGAAGACAGGGGAAGTAAAGGAGATAAAGGCCCTCTGTCCCACATCCATAGATCTCAACCATCGTGTGGACGTCAAAAAAGGCAAGCTCCTCCTTGGCAAAATCTTTATCAAAATGAATTAGTAGCCGTCCGTCATCGATTGACAAAGGCCGCTTCTTTGTCTTCCCTATTCAGGAAACAAAAAGGCCTTTGCAAAAGGGAGCGTTTTGCGAAGGGGTCACAAGGGACGACCGACAACAGACTAACCGACATACTCCAACCTGAGCACGTCATTCCACGGATCTGATTTTATGACCCTGATCAAAAGGTGTTGCCCCTCTTTGAGGGTTTGACCGGTTTCCCGTTTCATCTCAGCCACCAAGAGACAGTCCGTCAACAGGATCCGATACTTGTTTCTCATGACAGTCAATACCAGGGCCGGAAACGCCTTCCCAGAATGCTGCCCGAGATATTTTTGGGTCCAGTATCGAATGCGGCTTCTCTTTACGCGCTCGATGTCCTTTAGAACGGTTTCTACGGACATCCGTACGTTCTCGAGCGATTCGTCGTTGTAGGTCAAGGGATTGTCCAAAAGGAAGTCTTTTATCTGACGCTGCACCACAAGATCCAGGTATCTCCTGATGGGGGAAGTCACATTGGTATAGGCATCCAGCCCGATGCTGGTGTGGGGTCTTGGTTCCGAATTAATCAGGAGTGGGGTGAGCTTAGAGCGTTGTTTGAAGACATAGAAGATATAACCTGCCTCACCTATGGATAACCGTTCATTGGGCTCTCCCTGACTGCGATAGAGAACCGGAATGCCATTTTCCCTGCAAAATCTTGCGGCCATCCAATTGTAAAAAATCATGAATTCCGCCACCATCATCCTTGAGGGTGTTTCTTGACTCAATAGCTCAAGTTTTATGGTGCCTTCCTCATCCGTTTTTATTATCAATTCCGGCACTGAAAGAATGAGGGCATTGCCCTCTATTCTTTTTTTTCGCATCATCCGACTCAGATTAACGAGCCTTTCCAAATAATCATGTTGCAGACATAGATTATTGACCTGATCGTATGTGAGTTGTTGTCGAACCCTTATGAGGCTGGGCATAAACCGGTGTTCCAGCAAATTCCCCTGCTCATCAAAGCGCGCCAGCATGGAAATCGCCGGGCGGTCACACCCCTTCTTCAGGCTCAACGTGTCCTGGGACAATCTGGGAGGCAGCATGGGAATTTGGTGTCGCGGAAGATACAGGGAAGCACCCCTCTGTGATGCTTCTTTATAGAGGATACTGTTTTGGGGAATGACGCTTGCGACATCTGCGATATGGATTCCCAATTTAATCGAATGACCCTCTATCTCCACACTTAAGGCATCATCAAAGTCCCGCGTTAAAGGACCATCGATCGTAAAAGTGCGCAATTCCCTCAGATCTATTCGATTTGAGCCGTTGATTTCGGAATCTGCTAACCTCTCGCATTCCAATAGGAGTGAATCGCCAAAATCCGTCTTGATATCAAACCGAAACAGGTCCAGATTCTCATCTTCTTCCCAGATTCCAAAGCGAAGCAATAGACGCCTGGCTTCACCGGTATCCGTTATTCCGGCCCTCGAGAGCATCTCCTTGGCTTCCTTGAAATTCGGGGCATCATTTCCAAAAACCGCCAATTCAATAAGGAGGTTTGTAACATGTTCGTCTCCAGCCATTTCGCCGGCATCGTCCCTTTTGAGAGCGTCCCTTAACCACTCACTTCCTTTGCGAAGCCTGACCTCCTTGCGTTCCTCTTCCTCTCTTTGAGCCAGAATTTGTTCGACTCTCAATTCCGAATTGGGAAGAAACCGCCCCTCTTTCATCTTGAAATAGAGCTTGTCCCTAAACAGGGCCCTTACCAGGGCTGAGATATGATCATCCGCGACCTCCTCTCCAAAGCAAAGCTGTGCGAGGTACCGATAATCAAAGCTCTGACCTTCTTCCCTGATCAATTCCCAAAGCTCCTCAACCTCTATTTGTGCTTGGAGATCCATCCTCTGAACCTCGGTCTGTTTGAGCAAACTTAAGAGGTCTCCGCGAGGTCGTGTTGTATTCACGGCCTTTTGAGATATGAGGGCAGCCCTTTTCACGGGCAGGTTGAGTTCCCGGTTTGTGGGAGTGAGGAGGTGAAGTCTATTTCCCTTATCTGCCAGGCAAAGCGTACAAATAAAACTGCCATGATCGATGTATTCTATTATTTTTCCTTCATGCATACCTTTGAAGCCATCCTTCCTACTGCTCACACTCAAGGGGTCTTATTCCCCACCTTATACCTTTCCTCTCCCTAGCAGAAGCGCGTTTTTCAACAATTTTTTAGAGTTAGTAACAACTGCCGGGGGGCTATGTCAATAAAGCCCACAATTATCTGGAAGGTTTCGGCATTTCTTTCTTTCCTAACGACGATTCTGTCTAGTATCATCGTCCGCTGTATGTCAGTCGAGCAGCTGGTTGAGCAGCACCTTAATGAATCGCGAAGCGATGGAACGAGACCTTTAAAAAATGCCCAATTTTGATCAAGGTCAAGGTCGACGAGGATTTTAACCGCAGGAATACAAGTAGTATTTTGAGGATTAAAATCCGAGTCTGAAGCAGAGATTGGGCAAAAAGGGGACGTTTTGTAAAGGTTTCGGTATAACTTGACTTATACGGGTGTGTTCATTAACCTCCTCCCACCGGATTCCTATTCCCCGCGCGGCTTTTTGACAAGCCCCCTATTCCCTTCAATAGACAACGAGGTTGATTCATGAAAAAGCCTGTCTGCGTCCTCTTCGTCGTTTGCTTCGGCCTTTTCGGTCTCTACAATCTTTCTCTTTCTGCACAGATTACACTCGACAGCGATGAACAATTCCATTACGCCGTCCAAACGATGAATAGTGGTGAATACCAACAGGCCATTGCTGAATTCCTGCGCTTTATTGATTTTTTCCAAGAGAATAAAAAGGTCCCGAAAGCCCATTATCTCATTGGTTACTGTCACCTCAAATCGAGAGAATACCAAAAAGCGAGGGACGTATTGGATAGGGTCCAAAAAACCTACGAATCGATGCCTATTGCGGGGAAGGCCCTTTTCCTGATCGGTGAGTCCTACTATAGACAAGGGTTTTCAGAGGAGGCGGAACGCTATTTTGCACTGGTCATTCGGAAATACCAGGATCCTCAACTAATAAATGGGGCTCGTTTCAGGATCGGGTGGAGCCGCTTGAAGCAAGACAGATGGAAAGAGGCCTCCGAGACATTTAAGAAGGTCGAGCGCGGCAGTCCTTTCTATGCCAAATCCCTCGACCTTTCTAAAAGAAGCCTGGAGGGTGAGTTCCTGCCCCACAAGGAACCCACGACGGCAGGATTCATGGCAGCCATGCTTCCCGGCCTGGGGCATGTTTACACGAAACGGTACCAGGACGCAACGGTGGCTTTCCTTCTCAATGGCCTCTTTATATGGGGCGCCATTGAGGCCTTTAATGAAGACCTCGATGTGCTTGGCGGATTGCTGCTTTTTGTCGAGGCGGGATGGTACGCGGGCAATATCTACAGCGCTGTCAATGCCGCCCATAAGTATAACAAGAAAGCAAAAGATGAGTTTCGACAAGGATTATCAGATCAACTTGACCTGAATCTTCTTGTGACTCGAGAGGGTCACCTCGGACTGGCCGTGACATTCGATTTCTAAACCACCGTCTTTTTCATCCCGAAGACATTACTCCTATCCCTATCAAGCCCCTATGCTGGAATTGAATTTCTCCCGCTACTCTGCTAGATTGGCGTTAACGTAATCGTATTTGAAAGCAAATTCGACCCTTCCACGTCTAACCTCATTTTAGATCTCATACTGCGGAGGCATTTTCAAAATGTTCAAGTTTGGCCAATCTCGGCGGAGTAAGATACGATGAAAAAGTCTCGTTTCCACGACCGCCTCAAAGCCCTTAGAGAACAATTGCCCAAACTCAAAGCAGATACCCTCTGGATCGTTCAACCGGAAAACAGGAGATACCTTTCGGGATTCAAGGCAGTCGATGGGCAATTGAACGAATCATCGGGCTCTCTGATCATCAACAAAAAGAAGACAATCCTGATCACGGACACGCGATATACCACCGAGGCCCAAAAGGAAGCCGTTGACTTTGACGTTGTGACACAAAAAAAGAGCCTTTTTGAAACCTTGCCCGATATGGTAGCCCGTTTGAGAACTAAGGTCTTGGCTTTCGATGAAGGCCATGTAACCTGGCAAATCCATCAGCAAATGGCACGAAGGCTGAGAAAACTCAAATCGCCCGTCCGCCTCACGCCCCTCAAAGGGCTAGTCGAGAAAATGCGAGAGATTAAGGACCCATCCGAAATCCGCGCGATGAAACGCGCGTCGGATTTGATGTCAGACATCCTGGGTGAAATCATTCCCAATCTCGAACCAGGCAGAACCGAGAGGGAGATTGCCTGGGAGATTGAAGGCCTTGCACGAGAGGGTGGCGCTGATGACCTGGCCTTTCAATCCATCGTGGCTTCCGGTCCCAATAGCGCCCTGCCCCATGCGGTGCCTACAAAGCGTAATGTCCGTGCCAAAGAACCCATTATTTTGGATGTTGGCGTGAAAATTGATGGCTACGCCTGCGATATGACCCGCACCATCTTTTTGGAAAGGCCGGGTCCTAAGTTTCGCAAAATCTACAAAACTGTAATGGAGGCCCAGCTCTCAGCCATGCCGGAGGTCCGGCCGGGAATCAACAGCACCTACCCGGATTCAATTGCACGCAGAGTTATAGCAGAGGCCGGTTTCGGGGAATACTTTGGACATTCACTGGGGCACGGCGTGGGCCTCGCCACGCATGAAGCCCCGAGATTGGGACCTGAGAATCCGGTGGCCTTGAAAAGGCACATGGTGGTTACCGTGGAACCGGGCATATACCTTCCCGGTAAAGGGGGAGTCAGACTCGAACAAATGGTCGTGGTAGAAAAGAATGGCCCTAAGGTGCTGACGAAGGATAATCATTTCTATGATTTCTAGCAGGCTGATGAAAAACGCTCATCTGCGGCGTTGCACTCATTCCTCGCCTGCCGCGCCGTAGCCTCAGGCGAAGGCTGGTCACTGCGACGTACCTTCTTTGTACGACTCATTCCTCGGGATTTCGTGCGCCTTGCATCTAAACATTTTTCATCAACCTGCATTTTGGTCTTTTGATGAAGATCTTGGCTAAAAACAGCAATTCAGATGCCCTTGCAGACGATTTCATAAACTATCTCAAGGTCGAACGCGGTCTCTCCGACAATACCATTCAGGCCTACAGTAGAGACATCACCAGATTCCTGCATTTCCTTGAAAAGAAAAACCTTTCCGCGCTCAAAGTGAGTCAGAACGATCTCATGGGCTATATGGATACCCTGAGCGGCCTGTTGTCCATAAGAAGTGCGGCAAGAAATCTATCCACATTAAGGATGTTTTTTAGATTTCTGGTCTCCGAAGGCAAAATTGCGATAAGCCCTGCACGGCTCTTGAGTTCACCGAAACTGCCACTCAGGCTCCCGGAGGTTTTGAGCCCCGCCGAGGTCGATTTGCTCTTGGCTCTGCCAGACCTTCAAACGCCTTTAGGCCTTCGGGACAAAGCCATGCTGGAACTCCTTTATGCTTCGGGATTAAGGGTTTCCGAACTTGTTGGCCTGAGTGTTGCCAGCATTAACCTGGAGGCCGGTTTTGTGAGGACCATTGGAAAAGGTTCCAGAGAGAGGATGGTCCCCATGGGCGCTAAAGCCCTCGATGCTCTAAAGGCTTTTCTTCGGGATGGTCGTCCTCTGTTTTTGAAAAGGAAGAGTTCAACGATCCTGTTTTTGAATGCGAGGGGCGGCCCTCTGTCCAGACAGGGTTTTTGGAAAATCATCCGGCGATATGGCCTGAAGGCCGGGATTAAGAAAAAAATTTCGCCTCACAGCCTGAGGCATTCCTTTGCGAGCCATTTGTTAGAACACGGTGCAGACCTGAGATCGGTGCAGGCCATGCTTGGGCATGCGGATATATCCACGACGCAGATCTACACCCATGTGAGCAGAGATCGGCTCAGGAAGGTGCATGAGAAACATCATCCAAGACCTTAGTGCCGCGGCTCATAAACCTTGTCCTATAATGGACTTTCACCCCTTCCGGTTGGTTAAATTAAGGGGAGAATGCGACCTATTTGACCCGTTTTCAAGAGACGCGGAAATCCGAAATTCCAAGCATCAAATTACAAACAAATCTCAAATCCTAAACAACAATGACCAAAACTGGAGAGCATGATGAACAGCCCCCAAGTTCTCAGAGTGTCTCCTTTTTGAATTTCGAAAATTGGAATTTGTATATTGTTTGGAATTTGGGATTTGAGTTTTGAAATTTAGTGAGATCGGTCTGGCCTTTCAAAACAGAGCATATTGCAAAAATAGGTTTCCTAACTTTCGAGACAACGGAATAGCTGATAGGCATGGGCGAAGTCCTGGAATTTACAGAAAAGGCTCCGGATAATCTGCTCCTTTTGAAACCTTGGGAGTTTCGATGGGCGGATTGGGAAAGCAAGCATTTTATCCAGATGCTGAGGTCCCAGTCTGCCAAACTCGAGACACATCGAAAACAGATCCGGCAGAAAGGAGAAAAGGGAGTATGGCATCTGCCTCCCCATTATGTGCTAAAGGGCGGCATGGCCCATACAATTCGTGCGGCTTACAGGTACAGGGAAAACGAAGAGAGAATGCGTGAGGTCTATTATTTAGCGGGACTCATCGACTGCATGACCAACCAGGTCAACCCTCTTTTGAGGACAGATCTCATCAGAGATATGTATAAAAAAATCATGACCTTGAAAGGCGTTTTGAGCATCAATTGGTATGGGACCATTGATCAGGTTCTTTTCCCCATCGACATGGAATTCTATAATGAAATGGAATACAAAGACCGCCTTTCAAAGACGGACACCATGAAGGGCCTTTATGCCCTCATCCGAGAAGGCACGGATGAAATGTTTGATATTCTTTCCCTTGAATACGTCTTCTATACACCGGGAAGGGTTTCTTGATCATGAAAAGTAATAATACACGCTTCGATGAACTGAGCCATCTGAAGAAACAGCTCGCCCATAATGAGAAAAAAATCGCAGAACTCCAATTGGGCAATCTCTTTCTTAACGCCCTCATGGACAGCATCAATGAGGAGATCATGCTGGTTGATGAGGATCACGTGATTAAAGAAGTGAACATCGCCTTTATGAGTCGATACGGTCTGAAGAAGGACGACATCATTGGAAGAAAATGCTATGAGGTGAAGGCGCTTTCGGGGTCTCCCTGTCATGCACAGGATGATTCCTGTCCACTCAATATTGCGAAGAAGACCCGCGACAGGGTCGAAATGGCATACAGCCAAAGGGATGAAATGGGGAGTGAAAAGGAAATCAATCTGACCATGTATCCCTTGAAATCAGAGAATGGAGAGATCCGCTACTATTTCGAGATCGCGCGAGATGTGACCGATTACAAGGGATTGATCAGAAGGCTTCAGGCCTCGGAAAAAAGATTCCGGGCCATTCTGGATACGGCCACGGACGCCATTCTTAGCATAGACGAAGACAACCGGATCATCCTTTTTAACAATGCTGCCGAGCGAATATTCGGGTACAACAGAGGAGAGATCCTGGGGAAAAGCCTCAATATGCTTATCCCTTCCCACTATGGGGACCATCATCGTTTCATACAACGGTACCTTAGGGATCGAACTTCAGAGATCATCGGAAAGACGATATCCCTTTCGGCGCTCAGGAAAAACGGAGAAGAGTTTCCCGTTGAATTGGGCCTTTCCTTCCTGGACATGGGTGGCACGGTAACCTTTACGTCCCTTATCAGAGATGTGTCCGAACAGAGACGGCTCGAAAAAAAGCTCCTTCAAACGGAGCGTCTGGCAGCGGTCGGCCATTCCGTTGCTTATGTGGCCCATGAGTTGAAGAATCCCCTTATGATTATCGGGGGTTTTTCGAGTCAAATTAGAAAAAGCCTCATGGACGAAAAGGATCTGAATAAGCTTGATATGATCCTTGACGAGGTCAGGCGACTGGAACATCTCGTCGCGGAACTAGGTGATTTCACGCGAGCCTTAAAACTGGTTAAGCGCTCTGCCGATATCAATTCCGTTATGAAAGATGTCGTCAAGATCATGACCGCCGTCTATTCGGCGGACCTTTTCGGCTTTAATGAATCCCTTTCAGATGAAATCGGGGAGATTGAATGTGATCCTGACAAGTTGAAACAGGTTTTTATAAATATTATTTCCAATGGTTTCGAAGCCATGGATGACGGGGGCTTCATCACAATCATTACCGAGAAGGCGCCTTCGGGAATTTATATAAGAATCAGCGATGAAGGGCCGGGTATTCCCGAATTGGATCTACAACATATTTTCGAGCCTTTCTATACAACTAGAGAAAAAGGGTCCGGGCTCGGCCTGCCCATCTCCTACCGAATCATTCAAGCCCATGACGGTGACATCTCCGCCATAAGCCGGCCGGGAGAAGGAACCACCTTCATTATTTGGCTTCCTTCAAAATAGGTAAAAGCTAAGCACCTTTTAGACAGAATATACATGAATGACAGGATGATTTGTCTTTCACGGAGAACTCAAAGCGTCATCTTGTGTTGCCGCTTATTTGAATAGATCGTCAAAAAGCGTTGTGTGGAGCACTTGATAACAATAATAAGTCCACTTTTTATTGTCATTCAAGATCTCCACATCGGTTCCGATATAGTCATATCGGAACCCCGCTTAATGCGGCACTTTTTGATGATTTTCCGATTCTTACCTAAAAATAGCTTGTTGATCCTGTTATCCTGTCAAATATTTTTCCTCTGTTGAATTATCAACAAAATAGTTTTCTCGATCAGACCCTCCATATATCCATGCTTGTCCCCTTCGATCCTGCAAGACCGTGATATAACGATGGTTTGCCGGCTCTGTTGGCATCCAAAGAACTCTCGATTTTTATTTGACTCCTGATCAATCAGGTGCTATTTTTTATGTTTTGGCGCGGGGTGGAGCAGTCAGGTAGCTCGTCGGGCTCATAACCCGAAGGTCGTTGGTTCGAATCCAGCCCCCGCTACCATTTAAAATCAATGGGTTAGCTGATATTCAGCTAGCCTTTTTTCGTTTTGAAGGGGAGTTGGGTGCGTATAGGGTGCGGATGGGTGCTCGAAAGTGGGGTCATCCAAGGCATCAACTTCTTGCTTTTTCTTTCCAGGAAGCCAATGATTGTACACGTCCAAAGTGAGTTTCACTGAATGGTGTCCAAGCTGGTTTGAGACATCTGCGATATTATCCCCCTTAGATATTCTCAGTGTGGCGAAGGAGTGCCGCGTAGATCGTGAATCCTAATTCTTCTAAGTTCTGCCTTCACCAAAGTATTATAGAAAACCCGTCTTCTCCAATTATCCTTATCTATCATCCCACCATTTCCATTTGCGAAGACATACCGCGAGAGCATCGCATGATTCTTCAAGGTCTCGGCGAGCTGTAAACTCATGTCTACGCGCCTCGATTTGCCGTTCTTTGGAGTTGATATCTTACCTCTCACAATCGACCGTTTAACTTCGATGAAGCGCCCCACAAAATCAACATCTTCCCACTGCATTGCCAGTGCTTCTCCTATTCTCATGCCAGTTCGAGCCAGTAGCAGAAACAAAGCATAATGTTTAGGGGAATAAATCTGAACTGTATCGAGTAGAGTTTTTAGTTCATCCGTGTCTAGGGGGTCTATTCGTTCCTGCTGGCCTCTGTTCTTGAATATTTTTCCGAGTCTGTGCGCTGGATTTGCTTGAATAACCTCATCCTCTACCGCTTCGTTTAGAACACCTGAAATGACATCCTTCATATGGCTTACTGTGCTGACAGAGTATCCTTGATTGATTTTCCCAAGAAGGAACTCCTTAATTTTGCTCCTCTTGGTTTTTAATACCTTCAGATTTTCGAATACTGGCAAAACATGAATCCTTAGAATGTCCTGATAGCCCCTCACTGTCGATTCCTTGCAGGTTGCAGGAACGGTCGTTTTAATCCACGAGACTGCATATTCCCCGAATGTAGGGTCTTTCTCCTCGTTGTCATCAAAGCCGAATTCCCCAAGAGCAAGTTTTGCCTCAATCTTGCTGGCTACCGTCTGAGCAGCCTTTTTGTCTCCTATCTTCCTTGATGTTCGTTGCCCATTGTGGTTGATAAAAACCCACCATGGTTTACCCTTGCCTTTGACTTTCTGCCTGACGGTTACTCCCATCAAAGCCCCTCACTTTCTCCCTGGAGTTTTAACCATGGGCAGGGACAAGGGATGTCATTTTTGGCGCCGGCATGCCTAGCCCGTAAGCGTTTTTGAAATAGAGCAATTAAAACCCAAAACATCATGTTCCCTATACCTACCTATACCTTTGCCCGAGAAATGCGATTCTGATTCGTGAAATGTTTACATAGAAGCATTTCAGCACGTATTTTGAGGAGTCTCACGAGTCCTAAAAGGATACAAAGCGCAGTAATTATCCGTACAGCCCTTCACTAATGTAGCATCAAAGCCCATGCACTCTTTACAATGGGCTTGAATAGCCTTTCGGGCTGTGAGCATGATGACCTTTGTTTTGGAGTCGCCGTTTGCTCTGATTTCATGCTTTATTGCCATCTTGCTCCTTCCTATCCTCTGAACTCCTTTCCTTCATTGGATGTTTCTAGAGCTTCAACCGGGACCACCCAACCGTATTTATCTTGAAAGTATTCGATTTTCTTTCTTGCGCCTTTTGCCAGCAATAAAAAAACATCCCGTATTGCACCATCTATTAATTCTGTTTTTGCTGAGTAAACTTCATCTGCCAAGTCCAATATAACCCTAATCTCCGTTATGACATCAGAGAGGGATAGATTTGAGCTATCATTCCGTAAAGACTGTTTTACAAGCTCTTCCCTCATTTCCATGAAGTCCAGGAGGTTTCCAACGAAGAACTGTTCATTTTCGTTTACACTCAACACCGATTTTCGCGCAGTTTTAACCGTCATATAAATATAAGATTTTCGGGTCCAAATTTACCTGAACTTCAGGTTTAGACTCGCGCCATCGAGCCAGGACAGAGAGGTTGGCAATCTCTGCCAGGGTACAGCCCTCAGAATCGGATTGTGGGCTCTGCGTGGGTATGTGACGATAACCTCTCCATCCTTGACGGTTATATTGGCTTTACCCTTGACAAAATGGCGATAGATCTTTGGGGCGTCACAATCCTGAAAGCCACGTAGTCTTTTCGCCAACATATTATACAAAGTGTCTGCAATCATGGTCATTACAATATCAAAATGAACCTTAACCAGGATAGGAGAAGAAAGCGCATTAAGATTGAAAAACTTGACTGCTTCAGAAATTGCATTTTCCACACGCCAACGGCGTGAATAGTTGCCTAAAAGAAGTTCTAAGGGAGCATCGAAATCATTTGAGATGAGAAAGGCTGGCTTTTCATGGCCATTGCCTCGAACAACAATCTGTCGCAATTGTCCATCATATTCTCTCAGTGTTATAAATGATTCATATACCAAAGGGTTGGGATACTTTCTTTTCGCATGAGGGATATTGATACGTTTCCACGGCCCAAGTTTGTTTACATTGTCCAATAAATTTTTTCCACGGCGTCGAAGAGTAATAAACTTTACGTTCTGCGCATTCAACTCGGAAAGTTTCGTATAAGTCGTAAATTTAGAATCAAAGATAAAAGTGGGTTTGATACCCCTTCGGATGCTTTTCCAGAAGTTCAAAAAAACTAATACCTGATCATCAGACTCATTACGATGGATATCTGCGGCTGTGTATAAGATCAACTTGGATGAGGCATCCTGGGCAAATAGGGTAAGGGCTCCTTTCATTTTTTTATTACGTGCTCCAGCCCAATGTTTTTCCAATACAGATTCATCCCCGAAATGGGGCACCGTGTGAAAGTCTAAGTTTATGACATTGTAATCATATAGACCAAGTTTTGTGGCTTGTTTAACAAAGCTATTTTGAAGACGTAAAAGATGAACTGGATCCAGCCCGTATGAATAGGTTGACATAGACGTGCATTTAGGTAGGACATTGAGCCCAGCAAAAAGACCTAGCCCCGGATCGAAGGAATGATCCCCCATATGGGCATAACGTTCAGTGCCAATAAGCTTGAGGGCGAGAAATGATAGAAAGTAGCTGGTTGCGGGGATAGCCTTGGTTCCAGGTAACCCAACATCGCTGACGATCTTGGCTATGTTCAATTTCTCAATAAAGGGGGCGAAAAGGAAAACGCCGGCAGCCTCACAGTCAAAGCGCTTTTTCACAAACTCACCGAGTGTGATGGTCTCCGATACAGCCGGAACATTAGCCCCCTTAACGGTAAGGCCAAGCTTTAGTCGACTGCGTCGTGGAAGTTTTGCAAATCCCTCTTCTGCCAGCACACGTTCAACAGTACGCACAGAGATCTCAACGCCTTCTTCGGATAACAGTTGGACGATTTCACCTGCGGACAAATGGTGTTCTCTCCAGTTGCAGATCTTTAAACGGGTTTTGGAATCAACTCGACGTCTAGCAGTTTTGCCTTCTGGAACGGGTTCGGAAAAGTCAATTATTTCGTGAATAAACTGATGTCGGAGTAGGTGAATATATGTTTGTGAATAACCGAATCGCTCGGCGACAATTTTAGCAGGTAAATGATCGACAAATGAAGCACGCAGGGCTTCGTAGCGTCGTTGCCAATCATGTATAGGGTGTAGGAAGTATTTTTCGTCACGCACGAGAATCTTATATATTATGACGCTGTATATGTCAACTATAAAATTATTAAAACACTTTCCCGCCAAAATGGAACGTGGGAGAGCAAGCCACGGAAACCCTTTTAACATATTGATTTTTATAATTATATATGGATATGATGGCTTGTAGCGATATAGACTTTCGATTTTATTGATGTGTTTTATCAATGGAAGTGCCTGGTGCTTAAACATCACAAAATATAAGATATCTTTGCGGCGCCAAATAAGGCAATGATTATCTATTTGATTTTACAACGATTATTCATCAAAGGCATGCAGTGGTATTCTTGAAGTCGTTGGATGTTCGTACCGCGAAAATCGGTGATTAATAGAAATGGGATCACCTCTGGTGAATTCCATCCCGGAAGTTGGAACTTATGGCGCCTCGACAGCGAGATATACTAAGCGAAATAATCTCTGGGATGGCCTCGTCGTCCCGCACTTTCACGGAGGTGCGGGACCCCTCGCAATGACAAATTAGCAAGGGTTGAGGGCATGATTTCAGTTTAGTACGCGTCGTAAATCAAGTTTTCCAACAGCGATTCATCATAGAGCCTGGATTCAATATCTACATTAAAAACGTCGGCTAAGGGTTGTAGTAATTCCGGCCTGTTCTTCCAAACAGTCCTTCCCGCATTAAGTGCCACATCAACCCCCTTCCTGGTCATTTTGCCCAGGGGTTGCCGGCAAGGTCCGACGGGCATGCCCAGGATCGCCATGAGCGTTTTCACAGCCAGGGGATTCCTCGCTCGACAGGGTACGGCGCCGTAGGGGGTTTCCTCCTCCGTCTTGACCGTGACGATCTCAAATAAAGGCTTCAACGATAGCATAAGCTGTTCCGCCTCTTCCGCTCGACCTTCCCTGATTAACACCGTCATTTCTTTGACCCCTCTGGGCGCAATGTTGGAGGCCACGGAGATCACGCCGCCTGCCTTAATCATTGGGTCGATCATCATTGAGTATGTCTTGTCATCATCGCCGGATAGGATGACATAATCCTCACCGCAGCATTCGCGAGTGCGTTTCATGTTCTCCAGGTCTCCCGTCGCCTCCTTGACCGCGCCAACATTGGCGTACTCTTTATGTAGAATAGCGAGGTCTTCTGGCAAAAGCTGCGCCCCCGTGCGACCGGGAATAACATAGGGAATGATCTGAATCCGGGGGAACTTTTCCGCCACAGGGGCCACATATTCCCTTCGGATCTCAAGGGAACTGGGACCATTATAGTAGGGGTCGACTAACAGGGCCGCATCCGCTCCTACCTCTACAGCGTGCTCTGTGCCCTCGATGGTTTCATGGGTGTTGTTGCTTCCCGTTCCTGCGATGGATATGCACTTCCCCTTGCATTTCTCTGCTACGACCTGAATGACTTTGTTATGTTCCTTCCATGTCAATGTCGGACTCTCTCCCGTTGTCCCGGCAGCCAATATGCCATCCACTCCTTCTGAAATTTGAAAGTCCACCAATCTTTCCAGGGCATCCAAATCCATTTCATGGTCCCTGAAGGGCGTCACCAGTGCCGTGTAACATCCACTAAACATTTTTTTGCCTCCCTATTTAAGGTTTTTCCCAAAAAAAAAGCAGCTGGAGAACTCTCCACCTGCTTAACAGCCAAGAGAGCGCTCCACGGTAATGACCGCGACAGTCCTGCGGGTATTCTCCACAGACCCAGTCCGTTTTCGAAATAGGTCAAAAGCGAACTTCGGCGATGCTCCCTTTCGCCACAAGATAAAAATCCGGGGCCTACTCCCCTCTCCTACGGCTAATGATTAGCACCGCTCCTCAACTCTTGTTTCAAGTTAGGTTAAAAGATGCTTTTCGGTGTGTCAACGAAAAACGAAGCATTTCTTCAAGCGTTTGACAGGCTATTGACTAAATCGAAATGCTCAGCCAAAAAATGAATGTCGCGGATGAGAGGAGTGTGCTTAATGAAATGGCCCCCGTAGCGAGATGAGGTGATCCTTTCATTTGGGTGGCCATGACATAGGTGACCGTTGCCGTTGGAGAGGCCAAAAGGATCAAACCGGGCAGGAATTGTGCGCTATCAAGGCCTTGCATTTGAAAAAAAAGATAACCAAAGGCAGGCATAAGGATCAGCTTGAAAAGGCCAGCGCCGAACACGAGTCCAAGGTGGGATCTAATCATGCCAAAGGAGAGAGACGCCCCTATGACCAGCAGTGCGAGGGGAAGGGCCATACCCGCGATAATTCCCAGGCTTCTCTCAATAATCGTGTGTAGTCCGATACCCATCAGGGACAAAACAATCCCGGCAACCGCAGAAAGGATGATGGGGTTTAGAACAAAGCTTTTGATGATGTACCAGAACTGTTGCCTTCCCTTAACTTGCTTAGAATAGGTCTGAAGCCCCAGGATGCTCAAGAAGTTTTGCAGCGATGTGAGAAATCCGGCCAAGATGCTGGCCGTTGTAAGGGCCTCTTTTCCAATGAAATAGAAAGTCACCGCAAAACCGATGTAACCGAGATTGCCGTGATATGAGCTCTGGAGAAAAGTTCCCATCTCTGTTCGTGGCACGGACAGGAGTCTCCCTGCAAATAAGGCTATGAAAAACACCACGATAACGGGAATTAGTGTGCCGGCGAGAAGGACATAATCAAAGTGGTCCTGGAAAGAGGCCTCAGCCACCGCCTTGAATATCATTGCGGGGATGGCCACATAATACACGAGGCGGTTGAGGGCCTCTGTGAGATTGGTAGATAGGAAGCCCTTGGAACGAATCACCGCGCCCATTAAGATGATGAGAAAGATGGGTACAATCGTGTGAATGATACGGATCATTTAACCTACATCCCGCTTTTGAGGAAGGTGGCGGCTCACAAAGGATTTTATGACAGCAGGATAGTTTCTAGTCAGGCTTGAGCTGCTATGATCTGCATCCTTTGCCACGTAGAGTTCGCCTCTTCCATCAGGGAAGCTGTACTTGAGCCTCCGGGCGTGATCAAGGGGAAAGCTCTGATCCTTCTCCCCATGAATAATCAAAACCGGGATATCCAGTTGAGGGGCTAGGCGAATAGGGCTCACTTTGTCCATTCTGAACCTGTAAAACAGGTCCATCCAGAATACGACCGCCGGTGCGAACAAAATCCCGAAAAAGAGATTGTAGCTTCGATAAAGACTTCGCAGGGCCTCTTTGGTGCGGGCATAACACCCTTCCAAAAATAACATTTTTACTTTTTCCGGATTTCGACTGGCCGCGATGATCGCGCCGGCAGCGCCGGCAGAATGGCCGTAGAGCAAAACGGGTTCATTGAGCCAATTCATTATAGCCTCAATATCCTCGGCAAACCTGAAGGCGTTCATAAAACGATGGGCACTCGATTGCCCATGGTCTCGAGCACTGTGGATGACTGTTGTAAATCCCATTTGCCCGAATATCCGGGCCCTCGCAACCATGCGGTCCCGGTTTCTGCCCCAACCATGGGCCAGCAGGACCAATCCTTTCGAGGGCCCATCGGGCTCAATTCGCCAGACCTCCAGTTCTCCGCCTCCGTGTGCATTGATCCGCATATCCATGACTTGGCCCCAGTCCGGAGGCTCTTTAACCGGATTTCGAGGCACCTGATGGACCACGTAAGTAAAAAACAAGGTCAGAATTAGATAGATTATCAGGACCGCGATGACGAGTGTGAGCCACATAACAGGCATTTTTTTATAGTTTCAGGATAAATTGCCGGCTTTCCTACCTGGAGGATTGTCTATTAGCACATTTCTTCAGGATTCCAAAAACAATATGCTCTTGATAGTGGACTGCATGACTTTGAATCAAGAGATTGATAAATTAAGCGAGCGACATCGGCAAATAAATGACAAAGAGAATATTACAACAAAATCCCTTGAATAAATGCGCAACTTTTTCTTGTCATTTGACAAAAAATGGGGGATATCTCCATTTTGACCAATAACCCTAAAATCCTCAGGAGGGCATGAGAAAAATGGCCATCGTAAATGCAAAGGATATGCTTCTTAAGGCTACGGAAGAGAACTATGCCGTAGGCGCTTTCAACATCACCAACCTCATCCAAATGGAAGCCGTCGTTGCGGCCGCAATCGACAAAAAGGCGCCACTCATCATTCAAAACTCGGTGACACCATCCAAATTTTTGAATCCAAAGGTCCTTGCCAACATATTCAAAACGCTTGCCGAAGAGGCGCCCATTCCCATATGCCTCCATCTCGATCACTGTGACGATGTCGATTATTGTAAGAAATGCGCGGACGTCGGGTACACGAATATTATGATCGATGCCTCCAAACAGAATTTTGAAGAGAACATTCGTCAAACAAAAGAGGTCGTTGATTATTGTCACCAACTAGGCAACATTTCCGTAGAAGGCGAACTCGGCACCGTATCCGGCATTGAAGACCAGGTAAAGGTTGCCGAAGATGAAGCCGCCCTGTGCGATCCCGATCAAGCCATGGATTTTGTCGAACGCACCGGCGTCGATATCTTTGCCCCGGCCATCGGGACTGCCCACGGGGTATACAAAACGAAAAATCCAAAATTGGATTTTGATCGGCTTGATGAAATTTCCAAACGGATTAACGGAAGCGGGGCGAGAATTCCCCTTGTGATTCACGGCGGAACGGGCCTGCAGCCCGATGTCGCTAAAAAACTGGTGTCCCTCGGGGGTTCAAAGTTTAACGTCTCCACAGACCTGAAGCATGCGTTGATCGACACGACCTACAACTATATCTATGAAAACCGTGACCAGTATAACCCGGGCAAGATTGATGTTGCCGTAAGAGATGCCATTATGGAAAGAATCGCCTACTGGATTGATCTGCTGGGAAGCGCAGGAAAAGCATGATGACAGAGACTAGGAGTTTTGACTTTAAAAAGAGCTTATCTGGTTTCAGATTTCAGTGTCCAGGTTTCAGTAATCTGCGCTTATGCTCCTGACACCTCGTATCTGACTACGCAGCGCCGGAGTCAGTTTTTTGATCAAACTGGCCGCTTCGGCGGCCAGAGGCGGCGCTGAAACCCGAAACCTATTACGCCAAGTATGAGGCAAAATCACCAAACCCCATCA
>CAYWMP010000033.1:0-39873 GCA_964459445.1 uncultured Desulfobacteraceae bacterium | reverse complement strand
TCTTTCCATCCTCCGTAGCCCGTCCTCCGCAGTAGCACTGCTACGGAGGATGGACAGACTACTGCGGAGGACGGGCGCCTGCGCTGCGCGCGACGCGGTTATCCGCCTTAATTTTGGGGCTACATCGCGCCGTAGCTTAAGGATTTTTGCGCATTCATCCACGGGCAAGCTCGTGGTATTCTGCGAAGGCGGATAAACGGCATAGGCAAATCTACTGCTTTTGGGCTATTGATTCATCTCTTTTTGGCAAAGTTTTATCATTTTTTTTCTTTTCTTTGTGCCTTCGTTTTTTGGTCGCCTAACGGCTGCTCAAGTTCTACCCTATTATTTTTATTGACAAACTCTGAAAAAAGCCTAAAGTACCCTTTTTTAATAGCCGAAGATTGAATTGAGTTCAAACCATCGGTGAGGTACAGACGCATTGTCCATTGAAATAGAGCCGGCCGTCCTAGAGAAGGCCTGCAAGGAAGTCATCGAAACAATCCTTTTGTGCCTTCCTAATGCCTATAAGGGAACGATCTACCGCATCGGAAAACCCCCTGAGCTTGTCGCTGAAAGAATCACCTCAGGCATTATAGACGATGAAAGGAAAGTAATCTCCTGGGGATTGCCCACCGCGTCGGAATACAATCCACCCGGGAGACCTTGGGTGGATTATAGGGATGAACCCGGTCGTCCCCCCGAGGCCATGGCTTGGTGCGTCGAGACACAGAAAAGCTGGACAGCGGATGACCCTGCCGCTGACACGCGAAGTGTGAGGATGCATGTTGACGGTGTTCCGGAGGATTTCCACCATATGGAACCCGTGCTCCTGCACAAATCGGACGTTGGTTTCGATAATTACTGCTCGCAGGATTCACCCAAGGACCTTTACGGCAACCTCCTCTGGGAAGACAAAACCTACATCGTGGCCGCAGTCGTTAAGATTCATTTCCGGCCTAAAACCATCCGCAGAAACAGCCATGAAACCAATGTCATCAAGAAACTCTCGCGTTCGCTAGGCACGGAGCTCCTTTCCCGCCATCTGCATCAGGATTCCATGAATGCGATCCACCAGGTTGCACGGGACCGACTCAATGCCTGTAACATCCTTGCCGATTCATTGCGAAATGCCATTACAAAATCCGGCCTTATCTTGGCCCTTGTAAAACAGGAAATCGGCTACTTGAGGGAACAATGGGAGCAGGTGTTGTTGACGGATTGTGGTGAAGAGAGCAGGAAAGTTGAGGCCATAAAGGAACTCAATGACGTCTTGACGAACATGGGAGAGGGCTATGACGATGTCAGGGAGGACTTGGTTAATGTCCAAAGAAAATTTTTAGGAATGTCCCTGACTCCGAAAAACGGCGAAAACTGGGTTGTCATGCAAATAGAAAAGAGATGGAGGGATCTGTTCAAAAGATATCCTGAAAATGGTATAAAAAGAGAAAAAATCTGGGAAGTCCTAGGCAAACTGAAACGCTCTCTTTATTTTGGAAAGGACCCTGAGGTCCTTCAGGGGTATGATCTGATCCCCGAAGAGCTTAAGGAGGAATGGGTCAGGCTCATCTATGGAAATGCCGACAAATACGATCCTCGTCTACTAGAACGCATCATTGTAATACTGGCAAATCCCTCATTGAATATTCCGTCTCGTGAAAGATCCAAAAAAACGTTGACGCGTCTTAAGGCCCTCGCCGAAACCATGAACCAGCTCGAGAGCAATACCAATTTCGCATTGCGCCAGGTTTTAAATGGCGGAGACAATGGCCTGGTTACCGAACTGCTGGGCAATATGAACCTGGAAGTCGAAGAATCATAGGAGGCCAGGTCACCATTTTTTTCACTCGCGCCTGTAGCTCAGCTGGATAGAGCAGCGGACTTCTAATCCGCAGGTCGGGTGTTCGAATCACCCCAGGCGTACCAGATATTAGGCAATTATTTAAAGGGTTCATCTCATTTAAGATGAACCCTTTTTGTTTGACATAGGCCGATGATCCCCTAAACACTAACCAAACATATTTGAAATTTCCTTCAACTTTGAATCAACGTTTATCATTGTTTCGAAGCCTCAGGTAATGCAAGTGTTCAGTGGTTCAGCGTTCAGGAAAGAAAAACTGATTCCTTGCCTCAGCTCCCTCTCGTTCGACCTGGAGGCTCTCGACAGGCTGAACTCTGAACCACTGAACACTCGGAACACCTTTGGTTTGTCAACGCTCGTCAGATTTGTTTGACTCGTTTAGTCAAGGAATTGTGGTGTAAGGAGCTAAATTATTGTTGCGCTGGTTGGACTGTTGAAGGTTCGCTCAAAAAAATGAACGTCCAACACGTGTCTTGCCGTAGCATTTGCGAAGGCAGATCGAACACTCAACATCGAATGTCGAATGATTAAAAGGGCGATGAAACAAGTGTATCGTCATGAAGAAAGGCTGCTGGATTATTCGGTGCGAGCATCAATACGGCTGAAAAGAAACAGAAATAGTCATTCAAGGTCAGACATCGGATATTCGGAAACAAATAAGAATTAAATTGCGGAGCGGAGCGACATCATTATTCGATGTTCAACGTTGGACGTTCGATGTTCGACGTTAATCTATCATAATATGGCTGTACGGCAAAAATGCAATCTGTGAATAATCGCATGACAAATTAGTGCCTTTAGCCTATAGACCTTTACACATCAATCGTTTACTACAACCAATACCTCTACCAAAAAGGCGCCGGCCGGGTATTCCGCCCAAGAAATTGTGAAAGTTCTATTCTTGACAGAAATCGGGCATTTCCATAGAATTTGCCTCAATTTCGATCCCTTAGTCGGTGTGGGACACTTTTGATGCCGTTGGCGATTAAATGAACGCTTTCATTCTGGAGGGAGGATCGCCGATCCCTCCGGCTTTTCGGTTAAATCCGTAGAAAGAGAGGATCAGATATGAACCAGAGCTTTAATCCCTTCGCAATAGCGCAGAAACAATTGGACGACGCTGCAGAGAGGCTTGGGCTGGATGCCGCAACCCATGATCTCCTCCGCACGCCTTCGCTGGAAATGCATTTTACTCTCCCTGTTAGGATGGATGACGGATTGACAAAGGTCTTTAAAGGATTTCGTGTTCAATACAACACGGCAAGGGGACCTGCGAAGGGAGGTATACGCTGGCATCCGGATGAGACCATTGACACGGTCCGCGCCCTGGCGGCATGGATGACCTGGAAGACGGCGGTTGTGGATATCCCCCTAGGAGGAGGAAAAGGGGGTATCATATGTAATCCGAAAGAACTATCGGAATTGGAAAAGGAAAGACTGGCGAGGGCCTATATTCGCGCGATCGCACGGTCTCTCGGCGTCAGCCAAGACGTGCCGGCGCCCGATGTCTATACGACCCCGCAGATCATGGCATGGATGATGGATGAGTATGAAAAAATCGTCGGGACAAAACATCCGGGCGTCATTACGGGCAAGCCCCTGGCTCTGGGCGGATCACCCGGGAGGGACGATGCCACGGCAAGAGGGGGTATCTATGTGACCCGGGAGGCGGCTAAAAGTTATGGTATCGAGCTGGACGGCCAGCCCATGGCCATTCAAGGCTTTGGCAACGCAGGCCAGCATGGCGCACGTCTTGGAAGCCAGCTCCTGGGCCTCAAACTGATAGCGGCATCGGATTCTAAGGGAGGGGTGTACAACCCAAAAGGTATTGATGTCGAAAAATTGATCGCCTACAAAGCGGAACACGGGGTCCTTAAGGGTTTTCCGGATGCCGATGAAATAACCAATGAGCAACTTTTAGAGCTTGAGGTCACGGTGCTTTTTCCCTCGGCCCTCGAAAATGTGATCACCAAGGAGAATGCCCCAAAACTCAAATGTAAGATCTCCTGTGAACTGGCGAACGGGCCCACCACGCCGGAGGCGGATGATATTCTCTATGATAACGGCGTTATCGTGCTGCCGGATTTTTTGGCGAACGCCGGGGGAGTGACTGTTTCCTATTTTGAACAAGTGCAGAATACCTATAACTTCTATTGGGTGCTCAAAGAGGTCCACTGGCGTCTGGATGAAAAAATGACCCAGGCCTTCAAAAGCGTCTACGAAATGAGTCAGCAGGAAAAGATCCACATGCGTTTGGCAGCCTATTTGGTTTCAGTGGCTCGGGTAGCCGAAGCCTGTAGATTGCGGGGATGGGTGTGATCGAAACCGATACCATAAAACCTCAAGATCTGATAATCGCCTATCGCCTCTTTCAGAAGATGACGAGGCATCCTCAGATCATCGAGGAGATGCGCCGACTTTTTTTGATTGCTTTGGAGGCGCGTGGGATCGCGGATCGCGAAAACATTGAATCAGAGGCCCTAAAGCGCATGGCCGAGCAGGGCGATGAAATCGATGAGGATCTTGTTAAGGAATACAGCAATGTCATTGGTGACATACTCTTCGCGAAGCATTTCAGCGAAGAGGAAATAGAAAATTACATCAACCTTGCCAGGAAAAACGACCGGTTTCGGCATCTGTACAGGGTCGTCAACAGGGAAGGGGTTACTTCTCAAAAAATCAAGAAAGCCCTGAAGGAGTTCTGTGCAATCCCCCAGGGCGATCTGTTTATCTCGCCCAATGAGGCCGAAGGTGTCCGGGTTGCCCTGATTAACTACTTCATTTCAAATCAACTCCCTTTCATAAGCGTAGCTAAGAAGCATATCACCATACGAGACAGCGATGACATGCTGGATCACACCTATTTCAGTTCAAGGCGACCGGGCAAGATAGGAGGGAAGGCCGCAGGCGTCCTGCTAGCCCATAAAATCCTCCTGCCCAGGTTGGCAGAGGCGGATTCCGACTTTGAAAAATACATCAAGGTACCTCAATCATTTTACTTCAATTCGGGGATCTTTTCGGATTTCCTGGATTACAATCGGCTGCATGAATTCCATACGCAAAAGTACAAAACCAGGGAAGAGATTGAGGAAGAATATAAAAACATCTCAAAAACCTTTGATAGGGCCTCTTTTCCTCCGGATGTGGAGGAGACCTTTAGGGAGTTCCTTGAAAATATTGGCGAACGGCCTCTTATTCTGCGTTCATCCAGCCTCCTTGAAGACAATTTTGGGTTTGCCTTTTCCGGCAAATACGATTCGGTCTTCCTCTCAAACCAAGGGGATCTTGAAATCAGGTTAAAGGACTTTATTAGAGGCCTGAAAAGGGTTCACATGAGTACCTATGGACCGTCCCCAATTCTCTATCGCAAGGCCCATAAGCTTCTGGATTTTGATGAGAGGATGAGTGTTTTGGTCCAGGAGGTCGTCGGTCGTAGATTTGGTGATTTCTTTTTCCCGTTTTCTGCGGGCGTCGCATTTTCCTATAGTTCATACAGCTGGACACCGCGCATCAAGCGAGAGGTCGGGGTCGTGCGCCTGGTCCTCGGGTTAGGAACAAGGGCTGTGGATCGAGTAGGGAGTGACTACCCGAGAATGATACCCCTCAGTCATCCCACACTGCGCTCTGAGATTGGGGCTGAGCAAATCTCAAAATATTCACAAAAAACGGTGGATATCCTGAACCTGAATTCAGGACAACTGGAGTCGGTACCCTATATCAGACTGTTGAATGAAACAAATCACCCCGATCTCTATTTTGCGTTGTCTGTAAAACAAGACGGCCATCTTGCCGCCCCCATGTTCAAGACGCAGAAGTTCGAGATCAACAGGACCTGCGTCACTTTTGACAATTTTATTAACAAGACGCCATTCATCAATGTCATCAAAAAGGCCCTAAGGGTACTCGAAGAGGCCTACGGCCAACCTGTGGATGTAGAGTTCGCATGGGACGCGGAGAAACTCTATATTCTTCAATGCCGGTGCCTTTCCATTAGACGCGAGGACGAGGAGATCAATATACCCGAGAACATATCGGATCAAGAAATGCTGTTTACCAATGATCAAGTCATGACCACGGGCGCGCTTCGGGACATAGAGTATATTGTCTATGTGGATCCCAAGGCCTATGCGGACCTTGGGACCTATGAGGAGAAAATCGGAGTCGGTCGCGTGGTGAATCGTCTAAATCGGGTTTTGGAAGAAAAACGCTACGCCCTCCTGGGACCGGGCAGATGGGGTAGCAACGATATTAACCTGGGTGTCAGGGTCGCCTATGAAGATATCAACCACACCATGGTCCTGGGTGAAATCGCCTTTGAAGAGGGTGGCTCCACCCCGGAAGTTTCCCATGGAACCCATTTTTTTAATGATCTCGTCGAAGCCCACATCGTGCCCATTGCCCTGTTCCCGGATGCGGAAGAGACGGTTTTTAAGGAAGAGTTTCTGATCAGCACATCGAATAAACTTGACTCCCTAGCCCCCGAGTACAAGGCTTACGATCCCGTTGTCCATGTGATCCATGTCCCCGAATCATCCAATGGAAAATACCTCCATGTTTTTCAAGATGCGCGCAGTCAAAAAGGGATCGGTTTTTTCGGGCAACCAACCAAAAGCAACCGCAGAAGTTAGAATTCCTGCAGTATCTTTCCACCCAATTAAGATAAAGAGTGCATTTCTCACAGCAGGTCTATCGGTTTCTCTGGTGTGAGATGATCCTTGGTTCAGGGGTTCAACGTTCAAGCCCGCCCTGGCGCAACGGCCGTTATCCGGATTTCTACCCCCTGATTATTAATAAATATATGCCTTGAATCCATATCATTGAAATCAGGTCAGGGCCAGGGGTTCCCGGTTAAAGGTCCTTAACGGACAGGCCAATCTACAAGACTTAAACCCTGAACCTTGAACCGGTTTGCCTAGGGTGCTATTCTGAGTTTTTGACCAACCATGATAAGTGACCCGTCGATGCCGTTGAGGTTCCGCAGCGTCGCAATAGGAACTCCGGATCGCCTCGCAATGTGGCTTAGCGTATCTCCCGGCTGTACGACATAAAAATCGCCGGAAACCTGTTTTGTCCCTTTGGAGGAACCGGGGGCGAACTTTTTTAATACTCCTGCTACCTCGGGACCCATTCCCGATGGAACCTTTAACCAATAATGCCCTGAAGGTAAATGTTTGCGGGTGATATGGGGGTTCAGGATCTTGAGGGTTTTAAAATCGGTGCCTAGGGCCTTGGCCACCTTTGTTATAGGGATTGGGTATTTGATTCGAATCTTTATTTCATCTGCTTCTATGGGTCTGTAGATCCTATCCGGAGAGATGCGGTAACCATACAGTTCAGGGTTTTCCAGAATAAGCTTTATGGCGGCGATACGAAAGATGTATCGTTCTGTTTCTTTGGGCAACTTTAGCCGGTAATAATCTCTGACCTGTTGTTCCTTGATGTTCCTTTTTAGCCGCGCATCTCCGCAATTGTAGGCCGCGAGTGCTAATGTCCAATTTCCAAGGTCCTTCTTGAGGCGTCTGAGAAATTTGAGGGCGGCTTCGGTGGATCTCTCAAAACTCCGTCTCTCATCTATCAGCCGGTCCCTGCGAAGCCCATTTCTTTTGGCCGTACGGGACATAAATTGCCAAGGGCCAAGGGCGCCTTTCCGGGAACGTATGTGTGTGAGAAGGGAACTTTCAGCAACGGCAACATATTTAAGATCCAGGGGCATGCCTTCTTCCTTGAGTCTCTTTTCCACATGGGGCAGGTATCTTCCCGCCCGCTTAAGCCACATAAAGACCTGGGCCCGATCCCACACCGATATGGTGAGTTCTCGGTCCAGCATTTCCCAAACATGAGGGTTTTCCAAAGGCATGGGTTCGCCGCAAAGGCTGAAGGATTCCGGCATTGGGAAATCATGGAAGACCGGTCCGGAATTCTGATGTTTTGCATAGGCAAAGGGCGGGGAAAAGGCTGCAAGACATATTGGAATTAAGATAAAGATGCTTGGCTTTAGAAGCATTGATCGCATTATCATGACACCCCTATATTCAATTAATACTTATTGATGGAAACGGTTTACCCTTTTTTCGCTGTTAGATTTGGCGGGGGCTCGGAAATCACTAGGAAGGGACGAAGTCGGCTTGGTGAGCCCTTACTTTCTTACTGCCTTCACCACGGTATTTTAGTTAGTGGAAATTCCAAATACCAAATTCCAAAAAACAAACAAATACCAATGACCAAAATCCCAAATAACAAACCAAAAACAGTTTGGTCATTCGTATTTGGAATTTGATGCTTGGAATTTGGAATTTTAAGACTCCGTGAACGGTTGCGTATATCCTTTCCGAGCCATGGGGTATACAAGCCGAAGGTGGACAGAAGTAGAGCCCCATGGACAACTACAGACAGGCAATTGATGTCGCCCTAGTCCTACTTCACGGTTATTTTGTGTTTTTCTTGCCAATCAGGGCCAAACTTCTTTTCAAAGTAGTCGGCCAGTCTGTCAAACCATCGTCCCCATAGACTCTTCCCGTGTTCTTTGGCATCGAAGATGTCGTTGAGAAAGATTGTGATGTTGGTCATTTGGTCTTTCGGCACAAAGGAGGCGGCTCCGCTGACATAGGACTTTTCAACGTTTTCGGGAGTCATAGCATGAGCGGTCAACATAACCGCGATAACGTTTCTCTCATTGGCTATTTCGAGCAGCCTATATCCTTTCACGCCCATGATGTCCAGGATTGCCATGTCAAAGTACTGGGCTTCAAGGAGCTCCCTGGCCTCCTCAAAGTTGCTTGCTTTGCTGATATGACACATTGGCAGGAGCTCTTCTAAGGAATCCAGCACATCCGGTTCATCGTCAACGATGAGGAGTCTCTTACCCTCCAAATAATCTCTGTTTGTCATTTTCAACCTCCCAACGGCCTAAAGTTCAGGCTCCGACAGGGTTTATTTTATCCCAATGCTAATGCATTTTTTGTCCGAGTCAAGAAATGGTGCGTACCCTACCACGGAAAGGAGGCCCATTTCCAGTGTGTTGTGATGAATCTTTTTTCTTTGGATGTAACCCCGATTTGCGGTAGTATCAAAATGAGAAATGATGAATGCAGAGCGATTAAAGGATACAAAACCGCCAAGACCCTAACCAGTCGGAGGGCTCAATAGTTTTATCTTGACATGTCGGTTGAAAGAAATTATACAATTTTTTTATTAGAAGATTTTCATATTTCAGGCTTACTTAATAAACTTCTATTATCAAGCACCCCAATCCAAAAACCGGGTTTTTAAGCAGCACGAGATTCCCGGACTAATCAAATCTCTTTCATTAATGTCAAAGGTTTATTCATGTTCTTTCCCATATGAAAATAGAGTCATGGCACTGAGCGCGATTCTAGCTGTAAACGCCTGTGCAGTTCATTGTAAATCCTAACGTTGCATAAATACTTGGCCCAAAACCGCTTCGCTCGCTCTATATCAGGCCATCAAGAAACGTTTGCCCATTTTCAAGACCTCACCGTATGTTTAATACGCTTTCGTCCTTGAAAATCGTCAAACATCCCTTGCTGACCCAATCTTCAGCGTTTTGAACTCAAGTTTTATGCAACGTTAGGATAAACCCTGTGGAAGGAGGTGATAATTACTACGTCTCATTGTAGTTCAACACCCATAACTCATAGAAGGAGGAGGTAAATGAAAGAGAAAAAACGACTTCTTTTGGGAGCGGGCATACTTGTTTTTATCTTTGCCCTGTCCATGGTCTTTGGTCCCTTGGCCACAGATGCCGCAGCAAAGACATACCGAATGAAAATCCAGTCGGCCTATCCCAGGGGCGACCTCTCTATGGAGCTATTAAAGGACTTCGCGGATTCAGCAGCGAAACGAAGCAACGGGCAGATTAAAATCTCCGTGTTTGCTGATCCGGAATTGGTTCCAGCAGAGCAGCTCTTCGAGGCCACGCAGAAGGGCACCCTGGATATGTTACACGCAGTTGCTGCCATGTGGGCCGGCGTCATTCCGGTCGGCGAGGTAGAGTTCGGTCTGCCCTATGCCTATAACGTACCTGGAAACAAGGATATTGTTGAGAGTGGCGGCATCATCCGGAATTTCTTTTTCGACAGCGGGTTTGTAGATCTGCTGCGTGGGGAATATGCAAAGCAGGGTCTTTACTGGCTGGATATGCATTCCTACGGCCAGATCTTTACCCTGGCCACAAAGAAAATAACAAGTTGCTCGGATATGGCGGGCAAGAAGATCAGGGTAGAGGGGTCTTGGGCACAATACTATGACATGGTAGGCGCCCGTGGAACTTACATCAGTGGGATGGAAGCCTATATGGGACTCAAGCTTGGGACCATCGACGCGTCCCAATGGGATGTCAGCGCCATAACCGGTCTGAATTGGCATGAGGTTGCGCCCTACTGGCTTATCGGCGGTCAGAATGACGTGGTACCGGGCAACATTTTGGTGAACAAAAAGACTTGGGATTCCCTGCCCGATGACCTTAAGAAGGCCCTTGCCGGCGCGGCTGAAGACTACTACCACAAACTTCTGAAAATCTACGTCGAAGAGATGAAAAAGGTCGATGAATTGGTGAAACAGGGCAAGGTCATTAGAAGCGTTCTCGATGATGCCTGTGAAAAGAAACATGAAGATGCAGCCTACAAAATATGGGATGAGGTGGGCGCGCGGGATGCTGCAGCTGCCAAAGGCATCCAGATGATCAAGGACTGGAGAAAGACGCTTAAGTAGATTTTAAAGTTGATACTCCTTTTGGCCTTACCGGGGGGAGGGACAGACACTCCTTGCGGTAGGGCCCACGGGATTTAAGTGCTCAGAGTTCAGTCTTTCAAGGGCCTTCCCCTCGGCCATGAACTCGGGGTCGAAGGGTGGGTCATTGGCATAGGGATAATTCCTTTTAGTGGCTCCTGAGCACTGAACACTGAAAACTCAAAAGGCCTGTTGGCTTCAATATTAAATCGAAGTTGCCTGCGCCATGCGGTGAAATAATAAAAATGTGCGGAGCCAAAGAGGGAACCGAATATGCCTAAAGGGTTGAATGCTTTAATGGATGGTATCGACTGGTTTAGCGATAGGGCAGGGCGGCTATTCAGCTATCTTGTCTTTGTCATTATGTTGATCACCACAATGGATGTGGTAGCCAGGTATGTATTCAATCATCCGCTCCTTTGGGGATGGCTCCTGAACCGACAACTATTCGGCGTGTTTATTCTTTTTGCCGGCGTCTTTGCCATGAGCAAAAGAGAGCATATCCGGATTGAAATCCTGTACGATCATTTCCCCGACAAGCTCAAATTGATAGCAAGAATCATCGCATTGGTCTGTTTCGCTGCCTTTATGGGCGTATTGGTTTGGCAGGGATCCTGGATGGGCTGGAACTCGCTCATGATGGGAGAAAAGGCCGCCGGCGCTTTCCGCATCCCCCTATACCCCTTTAAATGCATCATACCTATTGTCGCCTTTCTGTTTTTACTTGAAGGAATTGTCGTACTTTCCAAACGCGAAGAATGAGTTTCCGAATGTGAAATGAATGGCCAGTCCGTGTACATTGAATGGGAGTGATGGCTGGTTAGAGGGAGTTTTTGTCCTATGAGCATTGAGCTGGTTACAGTTCTTCTTTTCAGCGGCCTGCTGTTTTTATTGGCAATCGGTGTTCCCGTTGTTTTCGCGCTCGGAGGAATCAGCGTACTCATCACCATAATCATCGGCGGGCCGAACGACCTGTTCATCGTGGCGACAACGGCCTATCGACAGATCACGGATCCGGGCCTCATCACCATTCCACTTTTTCTGCTCATGGGTAATTTCCTGATTCATTCGGGCATTTCCGACCGGCTATTTCGTGCTTTGAATTACTGGCTTTCCGGACTAAGGGGCGGTCTTGCCATCGTCTCGGTCGGGGTTTGTGTTGCCTTGGCCATGTGCGGAGGGTTTGGGCCGGGCATCCTTACCATGGGGCTTATTGCCGTGCCAGCCATGCTCAAGCTTCATTATAACAGGTCTCTTGCCCTGGGAAGCGTCATGGCAGGGGGCGTTCTGGGGGAGATCATTCCGCCCAGCATCATCATGATCATCTTCGCCTACATTTCCCGTATCTCCATTGGAAAGATTTTTTTTGGCGGCGCGATTCCGGGTCTCATTACGGCTACCCTTTACATCCTCTATATCACCATTCGTTGTCATTTCCAGCCACACCTCGCCCCTAGGACGGAAGAGGAAGTCACCTGGAACACGCGATGGCGTTCCCTTAAAGACATAGTTCTTCCATCACTACTTGTGGTCCTTGTGTTGGGCTCCATTTTCATGGGAATCGCAACACCCACGGAAGCCGCAGGCGTGGGCGCTTTTGGTTCATTTTTGGTCTGCATTATGTATCGGAGAATCAGCTGGAAAATCATCACGGATTCATGTGTCGAGACCATGAAGATCAGCGGCATGGCCCTTTGGATATTGGTCGCGGCCACGCTTTTTGGTGTTGTATATACCAGCGCCGGGGCCCAGGAAATGGTGATGGAAATCGTGGAGAAGGTTCCTGTCAATCGATGGCTTATCCTTGGCTCTATGCAGCTTATCCTCCTTGTATTCGGCATGTTCATGGATGATTACGCCGTGCTGACAATCTGCGCTCCTATTTTCATACCCATTGCTACCTTCTTGGGGTTTGATCCCACCTGGTTTGCGATCATATTTATTCTTAACATGCAGGTGGCTTATTTAACGCCCCCCTTTGGTTGGGCATTGATCCTTATGCGAGGGGTTGCTCCTTCGGAGATTCATACCCAGGACATCTGGCGGTCTATACCGCCCTTTGTTGCCATTCAGTTGCTCGTTCTCATCATCACAATGCTTTTTCCCCAATTGGCCCTGTGGCTACCTGCGAAGATGCTGTAAATCTCCTGACCCGGATAAAACGGAAAAGTTAAGAGTGAGCTAAAGTTAATGAGTTGTTTCGCTTAATCCGTCTTCTAGGTTCAAGGTTCCGGGTTCCGGGTTCACGGTTCAAGGTTAACTGCGGAGGCAGGAATCTTTTTTTCAAGCCCTATCTCAAAAAAAATTCCACCGAGCTTTGCCGTTCCTGCAGATGGGAGGGTTCACGCCACAAAACCCCTGGCAGAATGCACTTTTCCGATGAAATACCGTGTTCTTTTGAACCCTTCCATCTGCGGGAACCGCCACCGGAGCCTATAGATAGGGCTTGAAAAAAAGATCCCGGCCGTAGCACTGTTTTGAGAAATGTAATGAATCCTACTCATTAGCTTCTAAGATTATGAAATCATTACAATTCCATTCATTGTATATATGTAAAAAAATTCACAAAATAACTCAATTAAAAATATTCTCCTATAATATTCCTATTTCCGACTTTTTTCTTGACAGTTAGAATGAATAAAAATATACAAATTATTAGAATAAAAGTTTCTAAAATTACATCCAGCCTTTTGGGCTAAGAAAGGGGGTTGAGAGAAATCTAGAGAGGATTTTTGGAAATGATGGAGACGGCGAACCAGCACCTGCGCCTCCCTTTGAAGACGACAGTGTATCACTGCAACCGCGGAACGACGATGGATACTTCTTCCATCTTCACATCAGTGCCTGTTGCCAACCAAAGCTTGCAGCGTTTTGACAGGGAGACAAGGTAGGGTGATTAACAACAGCCGCAACTTATCAGAGAACCCACTGAATCTAATTAAGGAGGTGCGAGGATGATAAAAACTAATCGGTTAATATTTTTGGCGGTCATCATAACCTCTGTTCTGTTTCTGGCATTGAGTGCCAACCCTGCCTTCGCGGCAGCTAAAAAACCGGTGGTTATTGGATTTATAGGATCCTTTGACAGTGACACCGGCAAAAGCACTTTGAGGGGTGCCGAGATCGCCATCGAAGAATTGAATAAGGCAGGTGGTATTTTGGGAGGGCGCCCAATCAAACTTGTCAAGGCCGATACGGGAGAAGATGTTACGGAAGGTATCAAGGCCTATGAATACCTCAATGAAAAGGAGAAGGTGGACTTTATCATCTCAGGCAGTATCGATGACGTCTCCTTGGGGTGGTTCCCGCGAATGGCGGAATACCGGACCCCCACTTTAGATACCTGGACTTCCTACATCGGGATTATTGACATGGTCGTTAAAGACTATGAAAAGTATAAAATGTACTTCATGAATATTGCCTGCGATTATGCCCTTGCGGTTTTGTACGTCGACTTTGGTAAAGATATTCTTGCGAATAAGATGAAGTGGAAGACCTGTGTGGTTATGCAGGAAGACACCGCCTATGCCGGGGGAGTCTTTGAGCTTGTTGATCAAATGCTGGCACCCGAAGCGGGCATTAAGATTCTGGATCATATTGTCTACGATGTGAATACGGTGGATTTCGGCCCCATTTACAAAAAGGCCGGGGAGAAGAATCCCGATTTTATCTACCTTATTTCTTCGGTCAAAAGCCAGGTTCCCTCCTCCCAGTACGTTAAACTTCAGGTGCCGATCCCCATGACCGGGGTGAATGTTTCCGCATTCGGAATGGAGTATTGGGATGACACCGGCGGAATGGGCGGCGGCGCATCCACTCTCATACCGGCGCCCTGCCTGGGAATGGATCTGGATACCCGGAGTCAAAAGTTTATCAATACCTACAAATCAAAGTATAAAAGCCGCCCGATCTTTCCCCATTTTAACGGATTTAACGCCTATTACGGCATCCACAATGCCGTAGCTGCTGCTGAACGGGCCGGCGGGTTCAAACCCTTGGATGCCTGGGTCAAAGAGATGGAAAATGCCGATACAAAAATTTACAAAGACGGACAGCTCTGGCTCAGGTACGCCTACTGGAAAAAGGGTGAGATAGAACCCCGTACGAACCGAGAATACACTCACAACATCAAGTTCGATATCACGCCGCCTTTCAATGACGGACACCCATCCCTCGTGGTCATCCAGTGGTATGTGGACGGGAAAGTAAAGGTTGTCTACCCTGCCAAGTATGCCAGCGGGGAATTCATCGTACCACCTTGGATAAAGAAGTAAGCATTCTTGAACTCAGGCATGTTGATGGGCTAGGTGGACTGGAGCATGGATTGAAGAAAGTTCTTGCTCCTGTCCACCAGCCAGGAACCTTCCGGACGGATTGGATAAGGCCGCCACTCTCCTTGTCTAAGGAGAAGAGGCTTTATTGACCTTCTGAGCTTGGAAGAATTCTTGTGCAGACCTCGCGATACCTCACATCTTTAGGTAATCAAACATGATCGACATCGTTGTTCAGGGCTTTGTACTCAGCGGCCTTTATGCACTCATCGCAGTAGGTTTTACGATGATTTTTAGTGTGGGGAGGGTGCTGAATCTTGCCTACGGCGTCTACATCATGCTTGGTGGATATGTCTATTATGTTTTTGTTCAGATGTTGCGTTTTCCAAAGGCGCCAAGCTTTCTTATGGCTGTTCTGGCGGGGGTTGTTTTCGGTGTCCTGATCTACCTTGCCATGGTCAGACGTTTAAGGGACAACCCGATTGCAGTTGAAATTTCGACGCTCATTCTGGCCGTTGTTATGCAGGCCCTCATCATTGTCATTTTTTCGCCCGCGCCTCGATCCATGTGGCCGATTATTCCCGGTGTGAGCCGTGTGTTCGGCGTCTCTATTTCGCTTAATATGTTATTTGCCATGATTGTGAGTTGGGTGATTTTAGGAAGTCTGTTGATTTTTGTGCGCAAAACAGCCCTGGGTCGGGCCATTCAAGCCGTCTCCATGGATGTCAAGGGGGCAGTGGTTTCCGGTATAGACCCTGATAAAATAAATATTGCCACTTGGGCTTTGTCAGGCGCCTTCGGGGCCATAGCAGGCGTTTTCTTTGCGACTTACACGCAACTGGATCCAACCATGTGGGTGGGGCCACTCATCATTTCCGTTGCGGTTGTCATCGTCGGTGGGATCGGCAGTATCATGGGGAGCCTGGTGGCGGCCCACATCATCGGATTTATGGAGACGATCACCACATCGCTGATTGCTCCCGAATTGAGCGGCGTCTTCACGCTGCTTCTCATCATTGTCATTCTGGTTGTGCTTCCGAAGGGATTGCTAGGAAAGGAAGAGGTTTAAGGAAAAGGAGGAGATTTGAAAAAAGCAATACCTTGGTGGGTGATTTTTGCGGTGGTGATGTGCCTGCTACCGCTTTTCGTATCCAGAGGCACCGTCCGGATTTTCATATTCGCAAATTTCCTGGCCATATTTGCCATGAGCTGGGATATCCTTTCAGGATATACGGGATACATCAGTTTCGGACATCCTTTTCTCATCGGCATCTCCGGTTATACCACAGCCATGCTTACCCATCATTTGGGCGCTCCCCTGTATCTATCCATACCCGCCGCGGTGATCGTGACCGCGGTTGCAGGGACACTTTTCTTCCTTCCCGCTCTGAGGACAAAGGGGACCTATTTCGCCTTGGTGACACTCGCTTTTATGGAGGTGACCTATCATCTCATGAAGGTCGTCAAACCAAAACTGACGGGCGGAACACGGGGCCTTAGCGGCTTGCCTACCTTCGCTTCGGGCGCCTACCTTAATTACTATATCTCCTTCTTTACAATGTTCCTGATTGCCATCGGTTTATGGGCCCTGGCAAGGTCCAACGTGGGAACGGTTTTGAGCGCTATACGCATGGATGAGGGAGCGGTGAAAAGCGCGGGATTGAGCACAATCCGATTTAAGTTGTTTGCCTTCACCTTGAGTGCATTGGTGGCGGGCATCGGCGGGGCCATGTACACCCACTATCTTGGGTCCATATCTCCGAGAAACATGTTCGACATTACGTTTCTCTTTACCATTCTCATCGCTGCCCTCATTGGCGGTGAACACACCATTGTGGGTCCCATCTTCGGGGCATACTTTCTGACTTTTCTCTTGGAGTACCTGCGTCCTTACGTCCCGGGAGCCTGGCGGTTTCTCTGCTACGGACTCATTGCGCTGATCGTTTACAATTATGCACCCAAAGGTCTTTTCAGCCTCGTGCAGAACGGATTCAATTGGATTTTGGGGAAGGTAAAAGTGGGTGAGGCCCATGACTAAACTCTTGGAAGTGGAAAGCATCACAAAGAGTTTTGGGGGGCTTTTTGCGCTCTTAAACGTAAGCCTGCACGTCAACGAAGGGGAGACCCTCGGCCTTATTGGGCCGAATGGGTCGGGGAAAACCACGCTGTTTAACATTATCATGAAAGAACTCAAACAGGATTCCGGGGGAATCTATTTTGAAGGGGAGGAAATCTCCAGGTATCCCACCCATAAAAGGGTCAAAATGGGGATCGCCCGCACCTACCAGATTCCGCGTCCCTTCAGTGAGATGGATGTTACCCGAAATATTCGAATAGGGATTATGCCGGATACAATTATGGGGACAATAAAGGCTGTTGCACAGGGAGTCGAAGAGAAAGAAATCGGCCAAAGTGTGGGGTTCACCTCCCAGGAACTTGGGATGTATCCCTTCGAACTGTCCATGGGAAATCTCAGAAGACTGGAACTGGCAAGAAACATGGCCACAAATCCCAGACTGCTTTTATTGGATGAAGTCTTTGCCGGGCTGACGGTAGGCGAAATTGACGAGTTGTCGGAACTCATCGCAGAAAAAAAAGAAGAAGGAATCACATTCGTTATCGTAAGCCACGATTTGAGATCACTGGCGCCCTTGGTGGATAGGGTTGTGGTCGTTTCCTTTGGTCAACTCATTGCAGAGGGGACCTTTGAAGAAGTCATTGCGGATGAGAAAGTCCAGGAAGCCTATCTTGGGAAGAAAGAAGATGAGGGAGAGAATCCGTAAATCGAATTAGTTAATGAACCAGGATGCAATAACAGGACACAGGCCTAACTCAGACAAAAGCTTTGGACCATTAGAATATCGAATTTCGAACAAGGAATAATGAATGTCGAAGTCACGCACGACATTTAACCCTAAGGATGGATTAATAGATTTTGCCGTTTAAATTATCCGTTTAGCAGAGGTCCAAAAACAAGGTTCCCCGTTCAGGGTCATCCCCTGAGCCATAACCTATCAACCTATGAATCCCGAACCTATGTGGCAAACATCAAAACAGCGAGATGAAAGAGGTTTAGAACTTCATGATTCGAAATTCCTTGTTCGATATTCGATATTCTTTGTGTTCCACGGAACCAAGGTAATTGTTTGGGTTAGCGCTTGTAAGGCGGCCGGGAGGGGCCGATGGCTTTTCTGAAAGTTGAAGATCTGGAGGTATTTTACGGCAAGGCCTGTTCTTTAAGCGGGGTGTCCGTCAATGTTGAAAAGGGGCAGGTCGTAGGGATCATTGGTCCCAATGGCGCGGGAAAATCCACGTTGCTGGATTCTATCGTTGGGCTGACAAAGTGCAATGGTCAAATCACCTTTGATGGAAAAAATCTGCGTCGACGCAGCCCCGCCAATATCATTAGGCTGGGTATTGGTTATGCCCCCGAAAGGCGAAACCTCTTTCCCTTTATGAGCGTGAAAGAAAACCTGCTTGTAGGCGCTTACCGAGCAAGGAAACAGATTGAAGGGAACCTTGAACTGGTCTATGAAATGTTCCCTGTCCTAAAAAGGCGCCAAAAACAAGAAGCGGGTACCCAGAGCGGGGGAGAACAGCAAATGCTGAACCTCGGTCGAGCTCTCATGACGAATCCCAGAATGTTCCTGGTCGATGAACCCACCATTGGTCTGGCGCCGTTGATCTGTTCGGAGATATCCGAGGTCCTCAGAAGCCTTAAAGAAAAGCGAGGCATATCCATACTTATTACCGAACAGAATGTTAATTTTACCCTCACCCTATCAGAGGAAATCTATTTATTGGAGACAGGCAGGGTGAATATGAAAGGTAGACCGGAGGAGCTAAAGCAAGAAAAATATATTCAAGAAACCTACTTTGGTGTCTAGGTAAGGCTCAAGTCAGGGGAGTTCAGCAAAGGACCCAGAGAAAAAATAGAGGACATGATATCCCGGTAAAAGGGCAAGAAAACAAAACGTTTAATTGTATTGAAAATTACAACGCAATTCGATAAGAAAAATTAACATTACAATAAAAAAAATTATAAATGCTTGAAAACAAAGAAATAATAATGACGAATTGTAGGCTCAGGGTAATTTGAATCATTTTTCCGTTTTTTCTTGACAGGTTAGTGTAATAAATAATACAATTTTGATGGTAAAAAGATAAAAAAATTACAATTTGATCTTTTTGCCGAAACAGGAGGGTTTGCGATGGATCTTTTGGAGATTCGAGAAATTATCAAAGCCGAGAACATCGATACCCTGCGGATGGAATTCCCTGATTTGTACGGGATTTGCCGCAGCAAGTATGCGCCAGCAGGGATGCTGGAAGAGTTGACGGAGGAAGGCATCAATTTCGCCCAGGCCATTTATGCCATTGACCTGGCAAACGATGTGGCGCCGGAGACGGGGTGTGGATATGAAATTGAATGGATGGACATGACAATCATGCCTGACCTGAACACCTTTGCCGTTTTGCCCCATCTCGAAGGTACTGCCCGTCTGATAGGAAATGCCTTCCGTGACGGAAAACCTATCCCTGTTGACCCCCGTAACGCCCTTCAGGGTATCTTGAAGAAGTATGAGGAAAAAGGACTTCGGGCTGTTTGTGCCTCAGAGCTTGAATTTTTCGTTTACAACCAATGCGGCGAGGAGGGCCCGGTGGGTCCTGGTTCGCTTTACAACCCAGGCCTCTCCTGCGTTTATCAGGCCAATCCCATGGTAGATTCCCTTGGACTGGCGCGGACTCTTCAGAATATGTTCCTAAAGCTGGGGATAGACATCATTTATCTGAACCATGAATTCTTCCCCAGCCAATTTGAAATCAATTGGAAATATGACGATGCCCTAAGCACCGCAGACAAGACATTTACCTTTAAGGCCATATGCAAAGAAGTTGCGGCACAGAACGGTCTTCACCTCACTTTTATGGGACGTCCGACCACGGATGGCGGAGGAAGCGGTTACCATATCCATCTCTCCTTGAACCATCTGGATAGTGGGAAAAACGCCTTTGACGATCCTAAGGGTCAAAATGGAATATCTGATCTGATGCGATACTTCATCGGGGGTCAGATGGCTCACGCGAAGGGCATGTCGGCGCTATTGGCGCCCACGATCAATTCCTATAAGCGATATGTTCCCGACTCCTTTGCACCCTACTGGCTGGCTTGGGGTCTGGATAACAGAACGACCTACGTTCGGGTCCCTAGCGAGAGAGGCGGGGCGACGCGTGTGGAGAATCGAGCCCCCTGCGCATCGGCCAATCCCTACCTGACCTTTGCCGCGGCCTTTGCCGCCGGGCTTGACGGGATTGAGAACAAGATCGACCCAGGCGACTATGCCGTAGGTGATATCTACGGTGTTGAGCCGGGTACCTATGAAAACATGCCCTTTTATCTCCATGAGGCGGTTGAGTATTTAAGGGCGGATGAGGTGATTTGCGATGCATTAGGCCCCGAATTGATACAGGCGTTTATTGCGCTAAAGGAGCATGAGTTGGCAAGGTTCCGCAGACACGTGACGGATTGGGAATTCAACGAGTACTCCTATCATTTGTAATGAGTCGGCCGGCCAACCTTAAAACTCTGGATCAGGGTGAGCCGGTCCTTGTCTCCATAAATCTAAAAAGAATTGAGGGACGCCATGTGCGGAATAGCAGGGCTAATAGCCAAGGATAGAGAAGATCTGGGCACGGACCTGATCAATATGCTTAAGGAACTGGTCCATAGGGGCCGGGACGCCACCGGATTGGCGGTCTATGAGCAAAGGACCGACATTGCAGCCCGTGTGTCCATGACGGATCAAAAGTATCAAAAAGATCTTGTTGAGATTATTGAAAAGTACGGGCGGGTGGTTGACTCGAGGCTATACCACGGGGGTGGCATATTCGAGTTCTTCGAAGGCAACCTTGATATGGATTCGGACAAGGTCAAGGACCTTCATTGGGACATTGATTCCAATCCCAACCTATGCGTGCATTCCCTGGGTCAGGAGATCAAGATCTACAAAGACCAGGGATCCGCAGAAGAACTCCAACAGATCCATGAGATTCAGGTTGGAAAATGTACCCATGGAATAGGCCATGTCAGATTGGCCACAGAAAGCGTTGAGAACATCAATTTTGCCCATCCCTTCGTATCTTACATCTACCCGGAGTTCTCCCTGGTCCATAACGGCCAGTTTACGAACTACTTTAATATGAGGCGAAAACTTGAAAATCTGGGTGTGCGTTTTAAGACGGCCAACGACAGTGAGGTGGCGGCGCATTTTATTGCCTATCAAATGAAGGAAAAGGGCCAGGACCTGGAAGGCGCTCTTCATGCAGCCCTGGATGCCTTGGACGGCATCTTTACGATCCTGGTCGCCACACCAGAACAGATCGGGGCCTTTCGCGATCGATTGGCTTTTAAGCCGGTCGTTATATATGAGATGGGCGACGGCAGTGTTCTCTTCGGCTCAGAGCAGATCTCACTAACCCCCATTATCTCCGATGTCTATGCCACGGAGATGGAACCAGGAGGTGTGAAGGTATGGCCCGTCTAGATATCTCCGGAATGAGTACCCGCGAAGTGAATCGGAATCTCAGGGAAATGATCGAGCAGCACGATGAGATCGTTGTCGATAATCCCCATTCTGTCCATAATTTTGCCACGGCCTTAAAGGGAGAAGGGACCGTTTTTGTCGAGGGAAGCACGGGTTTTTACACTGGCGGATTTCTGCAGGGGCCCCGGGTCGTTATCAAAGGCAACACCGGGCTCTACACAGGCGACAATATGGGTAGCGGCGAAATTATCGTTGAGATGAATACCGGAAGCAACTGTGCTCCTTCCATGGTGGGCGGTACGATTTTGGTCAAAGGCCACAGCGGCAGCCGGGCCGGATGGGGAATGAAAGGCGGCAATCTGATCGTTTGCGGCAATGTCGGGATGTGGAGCGGCAAGATGACCCTTGGAGGCCGCATTGTTGTCCTTGGGGAGGTAGGCACTGGGATCGGTGAATCCATGTACGACGGCACTATCCACGTCCTTGATCCGGAAGTGGAAGACAAACTGGGCGGTAATGTCACCGTAATCCCGATAAAGGACGAGGAAAAGAAAGAGTTGGAGAGCCTCTTCAGTAAATACGGAATCGAACAGGGCGTGGATGATTTCAGAAGTGTCGTACCCAAGGTATACGGACGACACGAGTATGTCCTCTTTAAGCCAACCCATAAGCAGACAGGGGCGGAGTCATGACAGAAGAAACAAAGGAAGAGACAAAAAAGGTAAAAGTCAAAGACGTCCAAAGAGGCGTCTGGAATTCCGAGGTGCTTTCCGAGATCCGATACAAGGCCGAGACGGGGACCCACCGAATCCGGGGCTGCGGGTCCACGAAAGGATATCCCAACTTTGATGATCTTCTGGTTTTGCCTTCACAGCTCTCGCGCCTGTCCATTGACACCTACCGGGAGGATTGCAAGACCCAGACGGTCCTCGGGAAACGATTCGCGAAAAAACCGCTGGTCGTCGAGACACCCATACTGATTTCAGGGATGTCCTACGGCGCCCTGAGTAAGGAAGCCAAAACCGCTTTGGCCAAATCCACCCAGATCGTGGGAACCTCCATTAATAACGGCGAGGGAGGGTTGCTGCCCGAAGAAATGGAAAATTCCTACAAGCAAGTCGTGCAAATCACCCCGAGCCGGATGGGGTTTTCCCTCAGAAACATAGAAGCGGCGGATGCCATCGAGATCATATGCGGTATCGGGGCAAAGCCGGGCCTGTCCGGGCACTTGATGGGAAGCAAGATCACCAAGGAGATTGCAGCATTCCGACAACTGCCCGAGGGCATCGATCTTCACAGCCACCCCCGGCACGGCGATATTTTTGGTGCCGACGATATGGTCCTCAAAATCGAGGAACTCAGGGATGTAACGGATTGGCAAGTCCCCATCTTTGTAAAAATTGCCGCCGGTCGCGTGAGAGAAGATGTCAAGATTGCGGCCAAGACGGGCGCCGACGGCATCGTGATTGATGGGGCCGAGGGCGGCACCGGAGCGGCGCCGGTGGTAGCCTCCACCCATCTCGGCATTCCGACCCTTCCCGCCCTTGTTCAGGGCGTCCGGGCTCTCGAAGAGATGGGGGTCAGGGATGAAATCAGTCTCATTATCTCGGGAGGGATCAAGGACGGCTCGGACGTTGCCAAGGCTCTGGCCCTGGGGGCGGATGCCGTGGCGCTCGGGACGAGCGTGATGGTGGCCATGGGATGCACGGTCTGTCTGCGATGTCATGAAGGGGCCTGCGCCTTCGGGATCGGTACCCAGGATCCGGAACGAAGAAAGAGACTGGATATCGATGCCGCAGCCCAGCGGGTGGGGAATTACATCAAAGGTATGACCCACGAGGCAACCATACTCGCCAAGGCAGCCGGCAAAACAGCGCTGGAAAACCTGGAGAGGGAAGATCTCAGAGCATTGAATCTGGAGGCCTGTGCCATGACCGGCGTGCCCCTGGTAGGAACGAATTATACCTTTACGGAAGCCTTCGGGTTTTTTTAACAGACTGGTACTAATTGAACGTCCCGGTGTTTCTAGAACTTTATTAAATAGTAGTATTTATAAATACTTATTCCTTGTTGTTCAAATATAACTTAATAGGTTTCAGGTGTCAGGAGATTAAGTGCAGATACTGAAACCTGAACACTGAAACCTAATATCAGAATCCATTATTCCAACGGTCCAAGATACCAATTGGAGCGAAGACCATAAGTTCTATTCTTAGGTAATGAGTCATGCGGATCGAAGAACATCCTGTCTTAGGAACATTTGAAAAGGGTAAACAGGTCCAATTCACCCTTGATGGAAAACCCATGGAGGGTTTTGAAGGCGAACCCATTGCCATAGCTTTAAGGAGCAACGGGGTATTGATACACAGGTACACGACGAAAAGGAACGAATCCCGTGGCATGTTTTGCGCCATTGGCAGGTGCACGGACTGCATTATGGTGGTTGACGGCGTTCCCAATGTGCGAACCTGTGTGGCGCCCCTTAAAGAGGGTATGAATGTGGAGACACAGATGGGCAAGGGCCCGGATATGTCTGCAAGGTGAAACAGTTCACCAGAAGAAAGACATTTGACAGGATAACAGGATTGACTTGATTGTTTCTAACCTGTTGATCGCTTAGTTCAGATCCCTGGCCCAGACCCGGCATGCCGAAATACTGCGATTGAAAATGAAGCATTCCTAAGCAGTAAAAAACCGTTCTCGTGCCAGGGAGGGCTGATTAATTTAGTAGTGTTGCCAATGAGCGATATTCACTGCACAATGGCCAGTTAGAAAATGAAAATCCCCTTTTATAACAACTTAGTAAACGCGACCGGCAGTTTAAGAGGAGCTTCTTTCGACAGCATTGTATATTCTTTGATTTACTGGATTTCTCCGCCAGAGTTAAGGCGGATAAACATCATGTTAATCCTGTTGATCCTGTCTAAGATTTCCGGACTATTACCTCGAGGTGATGCGTGAGAAGATGTGAGATGGTGAGTGTCGGCGCAGGACCTGCTGGTCTTGGCGCCGCAATTGAAGCGGCCCGAGCGGGCGTAGATGTCGTTGTCTACGACGAAAACGAGCGCCCCGGCGGTCAGCTTTTTAAGCAAATCCACAAATTCTTCGGGTCCAGAGAGCATCGCGCCCAGGAACGCGGGATCAGCATCGGGCGTAGCTTCCTCGAAGAAGCCAAGGAACTCGGAGTAGAGGTCTCCCTCAACTCGGCCGTCCTTGGCATCTATGAGGGAACGGCCATGAATGTATTGATCAATGGAATAGTTGAGCAGGTAAAGGCGGAATGCATTCTCGTGGGCACGGGCGCATCGGAAAACATGATTCCCTTTCCCGGTTGGACCTTGCCGGGGGTTATCGGGGCGGGGGCCGCCCAAACCATGGCCAATATCCACGGCATAAGACCCGGAGATAAGTTGCTCATGGTGGGTTCGGGTAATGTCGGTGTTGTCGTAGCCTACCAGATGCTACAGGCCGGATGTGAGGTCGCTGCCCTGATCGATGCTGCTCCTGAAATCGGCGGATATGATGTCCACGCTGCAAAGATAACCCGGTACGGCGTTCCCTTTCTGATGTCCCATACCATAAAAGAAGCCCGCGGCAAGGAAAAGGTGGAGGGGGCTACGGTTATCGAGGTGGATGACAATTGGAAGCCGATTCCCGGAACCGAAAAGGATTTTGATGTGGATACGATTTGTCTGGCCGTGGGCCTCAATCCCATGACGAAACTCCTCCAGATGGCCGGCTGCAAGATGGTTCACGTACCCGCCCTGGGTGGCGGGATCCCGGCCCATGATGAGAATCAGCAAACCTCCGTGCCTGGCATCTACGTGGCGGGCGATGTATCGGGCATTGAAGAGGCAAGCACGGCCATCATTGAAGGACGTATCGCGGGGTTGGCCATCGCACACAGCCTGGGCTACTTGGATGAGGATTCCTTCCGGGAAAAACGGGAAGAACAAATCCAGAGTATGACCGGGCTGCGCATCGGAAGTCACGGTGAGGCCCGAAGGAAGGCAAAAAACTACCTGAATGCCGTGATGAAAGGATAGGTTCATGGCCCAAGGATCATCAAAAACCGGTTATCTTTCCGAGGAAGAACTCAAATACGGTCCGGGCGTCCCTTCTGAAGCCAGACGAAGAAAAGGGGCCGTAGCGGTTATTGAATGCCTTGAGGACATCCCCTGCAATCCCTGTGAATCGAGTTGCAAGGTGGAGGCCATTGAGGTGGGTGAAAATATCACCAATTTGCCGCACCTCGATGAGGACAAATGCGTGGCCTGTCAATCCTGCCTACCCATCTGTCCCGGTCAGGCCATCTTCATGGTTGACGAGAGCCTTCCCGAGGGCAAAGCAGCGGTAACCATGCCCTATGAATTCAGACCCTTGCCGGAGGAAGGGGAAGGTGTCACCGCTTTGGATCGTTCGGGCAAGGAACTCGGTGAGGCAACAGTCACGACTGTTCGAAAAACGGATCGAATGGATCAAACGGCCCTCATCACCATAGAGATCCCCAGAGATTGGTCCATGACGGCAAGGGCCTTTAAGTTGAGGCGATAGCAAAAGCATTGGAGTATTCCGGATCTTTTGTCCGGATGGGCATAAGAACAAGCAGTTTAAACCCTTTTCCTAGATTCCCCATTAGGTGGAACAAAGCAAAGTTAATCTGAGAAGCAGGAGGTATTGAAGTATGGCTGAGCAAGCATTAGGAATGGTTGAAACCAGAGGCTTGGTAGGCGCGGTAGAAGCCGCGGATGCCATGGTCAAGGCTGCCAAGGTGAAATTCGTGGGCAGAGAGTTCGTGGGCGGCGGTCTCGTGACCGTGTTCGTACGCGGCGATGTGGGCGCTGTCAAAGCAGCAACCGATGCAGGCGGGGCTGCTGCAGAAAGGATTGGCGAACTGATCTCGGTCCATGTCATCCCGAGACCACACGGCGACATCGAGTTCACCATTCCAAAGGCAGAGGAGTAATTTCCACTTTTGCCCGGGAAGGACGCTCCCCATCCTTTGAATCGGAATTCGGGTGGTCGGTCTTGAGGCCTGGGCGCTAATTTATTTTTGCGCGGGTTGGAAGGCCCCCCTATTCCTTGGTGAGTATTTATGGCACTAAATTTTCAATTCATCACCCATCCAGGGCCGGGCGTTATAGAAATCCTGGCGAGCCGTATGGGGGCCACGGGGCGAAAGAGCCTCCAGTTGGTCGATTTCAGTGCCGTCGGACTGATTCAGGGCAGGCTTGTGGACATGATTTTTGCCTCTGATATTGCAGAAAAAGCGGCCGACGTTCATGTCTTCGACCTCAAGGGAACTTGCCCCCAACATCTCACGATGATCGGGATCTTCGGCGAGATTGAAGCAGTTAAATCCGCCCTGAACGCCGTACGAGGAATAGAAGGATTGGGTTGAGGAAACGTGGCACGATCGGGCCGGGACAGAGGTCCCGGCGCCAAGGGTAATAACTATGATTCTAGGAAAGATTGTGGGCGATATATGGTCCACAAAGAAGAATGACAAGATTCACGCCTTGAGATTTCTTCTTGTCCAGCGCATGGACAAAAACCTTAAGCCTGTGGGCGACGTTATTATTTCTGCGGATGAAATTGGTGCAGGAGTGGGTGAGCTGGTCATTGTTACCCAGGGTGCACCGGCGATGCAGGCCTTTGACAGGGATGGGTATATCCCCATAGATGCTGTGGTTGTAGGAATCGTTGACAGCTTTCAGGTAGGGGATGACAGCGCTTAGGCAATGAAGCAAGAAATCGTAGATAAGGTTCGTGCGGCCGGGATAATAGGCGCCGGAGGCGCCGGATTTCCCACCCACGTCAAGTTGAATGCAGAGGTGGAGAGGGTATTGGGAAACGGGGCGTCCTGTGAGCCGCTCCTGATGAGCGATCCCTATATTATGGAGCATTATCCTCAAGACATATTGCGTGGTCTCCAAATTGTTATGGAATGCACTGGGGCAAAACAGGGAACGATCTGCCTCAAGGGCAAACATTATGCTGCCATGGATGCCATGGAGAAGACGGCCGGGAAGGGGCGTTTCAAAAACATCGACGTATTTGAATTGGGTGATTTCTATCCGGCGGGCGATGAGCAAGTCGTGGTTTTTGAGGCGATGAGGCGGGTCGTACCTGAGGGAGGAATCCCCCTGCAGGTGAATGCAGTCGTGAGCAATGTGGAGACGCTCCTCAACATTACAGCCGCGGTGGACAAGGGGAAGGCCGTCACGGAAAGGTATCTTACGGTCACAGGTGAAGTTGCACGACCCCTGAATGTGAAAGTGCCGGTGGGCATAAGCATTGGCGAGGTCATCGAATTGGCGGGTGGCGCAACGATCGGCGAATTCAAGGTCCTATTGGGAGGGCCTATGATGGGGCAGATCGTTTCGGATTTGTCCACACCGGTCACAAAGACCACCAGCGGCGTTATCGTTCTGCCGCCGGATCACAACATTGTTGTCGGCAAAATTAACGACCCTGCCCGGATCAGGCACATCACCAAGGTTGTCTGTTGTCAATGTACCCGGTGCACGGATCTATGCCCGCGGTATCTTCTGGGGCATGCCCTCGAACCCCACAAGATCATGCGACAGATTGGATCCCCCACACCCGTTGCCAAGGAAGTCATGAAAGACGCACTTATTTGTTGTGAATGCGGGGTTTGCGAGAAATATGCCTGTCCCATGATGATATCGCCCCGAGAGGTGAATGCCCAAATAAAAAAGGATCTCATGGATCAGGGTGTCAAAAGAACGCCCTCAAAGGAGGATTACCAGCCCTCCGCCTTTAGGGATGTCCGAAAGGTTCCTACCCGGAGGCTCATGGAACGATTGAATATTGTCCAGTATGACAGCCACCCGGAATTTTTGAACCAGGATATCAAAACAAAAAAGACCAGAATTCCTCTCAAGCAACACCTGGGCGCCCCCGCCGCTACCGTGGTCAAGGTCGGTGACAGGGTCGAGAAAGGGGACCTGGTCGGTGAAATACCGGAAGACGCTCTGGGCGCCAGGGTTCATGCGAGCATAAATGGTGTTGTATCTGCTGTTACGGAGAGCGTTGTTATAGAAGCGCGGTGACACGTATATGATCTCGAAGAATGAACAATTCGCTAAATCTATTCGATTTTCACGAAAACAATTGCATGCATCGAAGATGGCAAAAAATTTTGGACATTGATTATTGGAATTTATTTGGAATTTGGTGCTTGAAAATTGGAATTTCCGAGTGCGGAGCACTCGAGGATTAGGGCATGGAATACAAAACCATAGGCCTTGTAGAACTTAACAGCGTGGCCAAGGGTATTGAGAGTGCCGACGAAATGATCAAGGCCGCTGAAGTGGAGCTTCTGATGGCCCGTTCGGCCTGTCCGGGCAGATATCTGGCCATGATTGCCGGCGATGTGGGCGCTGTGGAAGATTCAATAGGCGTAGGCAAGCGGGTGGCCGGGGAGTTTCTGGTGGACAACTTCGTTATACCGAACGTCCACCCATCGGTTTTTCCGGCCCTTAGTTGCGCAACGAGTATTCCCGAATTGGATGCCCTCGGCGTCATTGAGACCTATTCTTCAGCCTCCTGCATTATGGCGGCAGATGCCGCGGCCAAGGCCGGAGACGTGGAGTTGATCGAAATCCGATGTGCTACCGGCCTTGCCGGAAAATCCTTTGTAACGATGACCGGCGATGTAGACTCCGTAAATGCCTCGGTGAGCGCAGGCATTGAGGCTTTAGAAGACGAAGGGCTCATTATGAGCTACGTGGTCATCCCATCTCCCAGCAAAGAATTATATGCGAGTTTGGCATGATGGACAAGATAGAAAAGACCCGTTCGATACTCAATCGCCCGGAACGATGGGATTTCTCTGGAGCACAGAGCCTTTACGCGGGCGTCGACCTGGGTACCTACAAGGCCATTGTCATCGTCATCGATGAGAATGGCGATCCCCGGGCGGCGACTATGCGAAAAGCCGAGGTGGTTCGAAGTGGACTTATTCTGGACTACTTCGGGGCACTTCAGATTGTGCGGGAGATGATGGAGGAGATCAGAGAGCGAAGTCCTTTGCCCATTGAGAAGGGCGCCACGTCCTTTCCGCCGAATACGGAAACAGCCAATGTGGAAACAACCTCTTACATCCTCCAGGGGGCCGATCTGGATGTCCTGAATGTATTGGATGAACCCACGGCAGCAAACCAGGTCCTGCAACTGAATAACGGGGCTATCGTAGACGTTGGAGGCGGGACCACGGGCGTGGCCGTGATAAAGGGCGGTGAAGTCATATTCAGCGATGACGAAGCCACAGGGGGTGTTCACCTGACACTTGTTTTGGCCGGCAGCCTTAGAAAAAGCTACGAAGAGGCCGAAGTTTTTAAGATGGACGGGCAAAGGCAACGGGATATCCTTCCGGTTGTTCGGCCTGTCATTGAAAAGATATCCAGTATCGTGTCCTCCTGCCTTCGTGAATACAGGGATGTGAGAAAAGTCTGCCTGGTGGGCGGGACCTGCGAATTGGAGGGATTCTCTAAGATCGTCAGTGAAAGCTTGGGCTTGGAGACCTTCCTCCCCAAGGTCCCTCAAGTGATTACACCCTTAGGCATCGCTCTATCCTGTCTTGAAGCGGAAGAGCAACTTTTGCCAAATGCAATCAACGAATAGTGGGGTCCAATGAGTACGATCGATGTAGAGGACGTAAAAAAGATTGTTCGGGATGTCCTGGGCGAGTTGAGGGGTTCTGAACCAGTTAAAACGGAAAGGAAACTCTCTCAACCGGAAGTCAAGGGACCAAGGGTTCTCATCCTATTCCATGCAGGTGTTCGGAAACTTGATGATGCCCTTGAGCAAACCAGGATTATTGAAGAGGCTGCAGGCAAGTCCGGTGTGTTCACGGGTGAGTCAGCCAGGCAGTGGGTGTGCGGCGCCGATGTTAAGGAAAGGGCAGGAGCCCAGTGCATTTTGGATACCGTGAGACCGGATGGGCTTGAAAAGGTCTTGGAGCGGGCTGATGTCCTGGTGCTTCCGACCCTATGCCTGCGGGTGGCCGCCAAGGTGGCCAATTTGACTTGCGATGATGAAGAATCCATGATCCTTTTCCGCGCCCTCCTCATGGGCAAAAAAATTCTTGCGTCTAATGACGGATTTCTCATCTGCGATATCCTGGCAAATGACAATATTCGTGAGGAAATAGATAGGATACTAAATAAGTTGGAGGGATTCGGAATTACCTTTTGTGAGACCGGGCAATTAAGCAGGGTCTTTACCCAAATTATAGCATCGGGTGAAACAAAGGTCGTGGAGACCCCCTCTGAAACGACTCCGGAACAGGAGGAAACGCCGGGTTATCGGCTAATCACCGCCAAGATCGTTAATGCGGCTGTGGATAATAAAGAGAACACCATTCGACTTGCCTCAGGTGGCAAGGTCACGCCTTTGGCCCGGGACCTGGCCGGAGAATATGAAATAAGGATCGTTGAAAGATGAGGGTAAGAGTTGAAGCATTTTAGACAGGATGAACAGGATTTACATGATTTTTCATATCCCGTTGATCTCTATATTAACTGAACGGTTCAGGGATAAAGGGTTCAGAGGTTCAGAGTTTGTTTTGAAATATGAATATCGAACATCTAACTTCCAACGTTGAATGAAAAACAAATATTTACTGATTTCTTGACGGCGATTATTGCCTTTGTTTTTATCTTTCATTCTACATTCGATGTTGAACGTTCGATCTGCCTTCGCAAATGCTACGGCAAGACACGTGTTGGACGTTCCCTTTTTAAGTGAAGCTCCACCAGCTGGACCTGGTGGCTTCTTCACGTGCTTCGGAGCGGAACCCTCCGAAGCGTACCCTACTACGCTCCTGACGGAGCTTCGAAGGGTACCATCTTCGCTGGTCATCCCCCGATGGGAATCGAGGGCTTTCGCGAAGGAGGGTAAAACTTCAATTATTGGCCTGACTATGGAATAGAGCATTCGTTGATTTAATGGATTCATCCGCCAGAAGTAAGGCGGATAAACATCATGTCAATCCCTGGCCCAGACCTGATTCGTTAGGTCCGGAGCGCCATAAGTGTCGATTTTTGGCTGTCACAATTACTTCATTCTTGCAGGCTAATCGCGCCAGGGCGGGCCTGTTATCCGGTCAAATGATTTTCTTGGGGAGATTGATTAATGGCTGAACTTAGAGCTTATTGCCATTTGGACCGATTGCAACCGCAGTTTGCTTCGCTATTCGCAACCCGCTGTCGTGGCTTTCTTTCGGTTGAAGGCATGGCCTCTCTTTTTGTGGAGGTGGTGCCGGGCATCGAGATCAACCGTCTGACGGACATTGCCCTCAAGATCACAAATTCAAAGCCCGGCGAAATGATCGTTGAGAGACGCTACGGCATGCTTGAGATCCACTCCTTCGATCAAGAAGAGGTCCTTCATGCAGGACAGATGATTCTGGATGAATTGAATCTAAAGGAAGATGAGAGAATAGCGCCGCAGATATTGGCCACGAGTATCATCAATAAGGTTGATCCCTACCAGGCCGTTATCATCAACCGCAACAGTCGAGGTATGCTCATTCTCGGAGGCGACGATGTCTATCTTTTGGAGGTCACGCCTGCGGCCTACTCCTCCATTGCTGCCAATGAAGCAGAGAAGCATTGTAACGTACGATTGGTCGACATTCGGTTTTTCGGCGCCGCGGGGCGAATCTATCTGGCGGGGAGTGAATCAGAGATTCAAGCCGCTGCCAGAAAAGTTGTGGAAACGTTGAACAACCTGAAAGGCCGGGAAAGTTAGGGGGTAGGCCATGAGAGATGCATTAGGACTTATCGAAACCCGAGGCTTGGTTGCGGCTCTGGAGGCCGCGGATGCCATGGTCAAAGCGGCCAAGGTCAAATTATTGGGGCGCCAGAAGGTTAAGGGCGGCCTCGTTGCAGTAATGGTTGCCGGAGATGTTGGCGCCGTCAAGGCGGCCACTGATGCAGGGGCGGTTGCGGCACAGAGGGTTGGACAAATGGTCTCCGTACATGTGATTCCAAGGCCACATGGGGATATTGACAAGATGATACTCAAAGGCCCGGAGACGGCAAAAAAGGCTGTGGCTAAAAAGAAGCCAACCAGAAAACGAACCACGAAAGGGAAAACGAAAACCAAGTCTGATTGAAAATTGAATATTTAAGATTGAATATTGACAACATTCTAAAACGCCTTTCTTTTCAATTGTCAATTTTCAACAGTCAATCTTCAATTCTAAGGATCGCCTATGTCGCCAGTATTCATATTCACCAAGACCATTGCTGATCAGATAAGGGCCGGCCAGAAGAAAATTGAGGTTCCTGAAGGAGCCAGGATTTCTTCGGCCGCCATGGACCTAATCAGGGACAACAAGGTAGAGATTGTTTATGTGGGTCCTGAGAAAGAACCACCGCAAGAGAGGCCTTCAGAACCTGAAGCCGTAGACGAAACGGTACCCTCAGAAACAGAGGAGATCCAGGACGAACCGTCTGAAATGACTGTCATTAGGGAAACCGTGAAAGAAAGCCTGAGTGAGGTTTCTGATGAGGATGTTGAGGAAATCGTCAACCGAGTGATTGTGCGATTCAGAGAGCTCAAAGGAGAGGTCGCGCCGACAGACATCCCGGAGAGTGAAGTCGCCGAAGAAGAGGGTGATGACCTGGTGATATGCCGTTGCGAAGAAATTACGAGGGGTGAAATTAAGGCGGCGATCAGGAACGGTATGAAAACGATTAATGGCGTAAAAAGGATTACCCGTGCCGGTATGGGGCTTTGCCAGGGACAAACCTGCCAACGGCTCGTAATCCAGATCCTTGCAAGTGAGCTCGGCATTCCTGCAGGAAGCGTGGAACCGACTACAGCAAGGGCGCCCGTGCGGCCGATCCCAATATCGGCCTTTGCAACGGGGTAGCAGAAATTGAATAGTGAAGATTGAATATTGAAAATTGAATGTTGGAAGCATTTTAAGACGTAGTTCTGTCAAATCTTTAATTGTCAATCTTCAATAGTCAATCGCAAAGGGGTGAGCATGGCTAATACGGCAGATATCGTCATTGTGGGTGGAGGCGTGATGGGTTGCGCCATTGCCTACAACCTGGCCAAGCAGGGTCTTAAGCCCGTGGTTATCGAAAAGTCGGATATCGGCGGAGAGGCCTCGGGGGCCAATGGGGGCGGTGTTCGTCAGTCTGCCCGAAACCTCAAAGAGATGCCACTGGCCATCGAGAGCATTCAGCTATACGGTCATCTCCATGAGGAATTGAGCATGGATGTGGAATATGTCCGTGCAGGCAATCTTCGGCTCTGCACCACAGAAGAAGAGATGGAGACCATGCGGAATGCGGTTGAGAATCAGAAAGCCATTGGTCTCGAACTTGAGATGCTCGACCGAAAACAGATCCTTGAGATCAACCCCTATGTCGGTGAAACGGTCGTTGGGGCCAGCTACTGTCCCACTGACGGTCATGTGAACCCTTTTCTTGTGACCTACGCATTTTTTCTAAAGGCGAAAGAACTCGGAGTACGCTTTTGCACTCAAGAAGAAGTCCAGGATATCAAACTGAGAAAGGGAAAAGTCACATCCGTCGTCACGGACAAACAGATCATTGACACCGATTTGGTTGTCGATGCAGCCGGAATAGCAGGGCGAAGGATAGCCAATATGGTGGGTCTTGATTTTCCCATGAGACCTGTCTTTACCGAAGCCATGATTACCGAACCCTATCCGCCCCTTTTCAAGCAGATGATCGGACATGCAAAGGGCCTGTTCTACGGGAGGCAGACGGTACACGGCCCCTTTTTCTGGGGCGGATTTGCGGGCACCGAGCAATTTATCCATCGGGAGGGAAAGCCCCTATTCCATTTTATCGGGCCAACCATTTCCAGGACTGTTATTGACTATTTCCCGGTCCTCAAGGATCTTCATGTGATTCGCATGTGGTCCGGACTCATAGCGCAGATGTCTGACGGCATTCCGGTTCTTGGGCTTGTAGAGGAGGTCCCGGGTTTTGTTTTTGCCACGGGATTCAGCGGTCACGGGTTTGGTTTGGCACCGGTGATCGGGCGCCTGATATCTGAGCTGATCATGGATTGTGAGGTCTCCATCCCCATCAATGAATTCTGTTATGGTCGATTTTACAGAGGCGGGGATCTTGAATGTTCATGCCAAGGCAATGCCATATGCAATACGCAAACGGCAGTCTGCCCTAACAGGAGAGAATGGCTGAAGAGTATTTAGAGAATTCGAGTTAATTCATAATAGTGAGGAGTGAATGAACGGCGTACAACTCAGAGCCTTTGCCTATATTGATCAGCTGCAAAAGCAGTTTGTGGGCTACATCGGAACCGCAGCGAGAGGATATTATCCCGTGGCCGGGCAGTCGGCCATTTTCTTTGAAATCGCGCCGGGTATCGAGATCAATACATTAACCGATATTGTCTTGAAGAAAGCCAGGGTTCGCCCTGGCGCCCTGGTAGTGGAAAGGACATTCGGGATGCTGGAGGTACACGCCGATTCTCCGGCTGACGTTCACATGGCAGGGGAAGTGGTGTTGGACCATTTGGGGCTCAAACTCGAGGACCGTCTTAAACCCAAGATACTCGCTACGGAAACCATCGAGCGAATCGAGCCCCACATGACCCAGATCGTGAATCGATTTAGGGATGCCAGCATGGTCCTTGAGGACGACACCCTTTACATACTCGAATGTGCTCCCGCCGGATACGCCGGCCTGGCCGCCAATGAAGCGGAAAAGGCCGCGGATGTAAAACTCATCCATGCCACCGTTTTCGGCGCCACGGGTCGGGTATACCTGGCCGGAACCACATCAGACATCTTGGCTGCAAAAAGCGCAGTTGAGACTTCTTTACTGAAATTGGAAGGGAGGGATCACTGAATAGAAATTGGATACTAGAAACTAGAAACTGGGTAAGAGAATTTCGGATTTCAATGCCTAAATATCAGCACCATTCTAAAATTTTTCTGCTAACAACCATCGGTTCCACCACGAGGTAATAATCCCATGCATTCCGCAAGAAAAGACCTTTTCGATAAGATAATCAGGGTCTATCCCATGCTGTCTCCGAAAAAGAGACGGGTAGCGGATTTTATTATCAAAGACCATAAAAAGGTTTTCCTCATGACTGCCAGGGAAATCGCCCAGGCCTGTGAGGTCAGCGAACCGACAATTATACGATTTGCGAACGACCTGGGATTTTCGGGTTATATGGAGTTTGTCCAATACATGAAGGGATTGCTCCATATTGAATTGACTGCTGTCGAAAGACTCCAGAAGGTAAGTCAACAGCCTGATGAGCTGGGTACACTCAATAGGTTCTGCCAGAACGCGATCAACAACCTAGAGAATCTTATGAATTCGGTCTCTGAAAAGGATCTCACAAGGATCGCGAAAACTATCCATAGGGCGGAATCCGTTTATATTGTGGGGTACCGGGCCTCTGCTTCTTTAGCCTATTATTTCGGTTACATTCTCAAAAAGGTCCGTGAAAAGGTCTTCACCGATACCACTTTGAATTGGGAGTTGAGAGACTTGATTGCCCAAAACGCCAGGAACGCCCTTTTGGTCGTCTTTGCCTTTCCCAGGTATCCCAGAAAGACCATTGAATTGATGGAGTACGCCAAGAATTACAAAATTAAAATAATTGGCGTAAGCGATACACCAAAATCACCTATTGTCACACTTTCGGACCAATATGTGATCATCGATCTTGATGCGGTTTCATTTGTTGATCCCTTTGCCCATGTTGTTGCTTTTTTGAGCGCTCTCCTTCATGAGATCACTTTTATTGATGAGGCAAAAGCGACGAAATATCTTTCTAAATTTGATAACGGTGTAAGGGTGAGTAATGAGTTTTATAAAGATGAAGATGCGGGTGATAAGGATGAAAAGCCGCGGGAATCCTATTTAACATCATTCGTCTCAGAAAGCAGAAGATAGAGAGGAATTATTGATCATAACTTTCTAGCCAAGTGAAGAACTGTTTTATTTAATGGGTCCTCTGGTATCAAAGCGAAATGGTTTAAGGCAAAAGGCATAAGGCACAGGGATAAATGCTTTTCCTTTAGCCTTGCGCCCTAAGCCTTGCGCCTTTATTTCTTGGTGAGATTTCCGAGGCTCCTGAAAAAAAACGAAGAAAAACTAGATTGGTATAGTTTTTCAAACATGAGGTTTTCTGTGGGAGAAGAAAATGAGTCTTGATGAGCGGCGAATTGAGCAAATCGTCGAAATCGTTGTAAACCGACTTCAAAGGGAAGGGGTAGAGATCACGGATACTGTGGCTCCAACCTCTGCGCCCGAGAATGTTCAAGATGGTGTGTTCACTGAAATTGAAAGGGCTATTGATGCGGCAATAGCAGCTCAGAAGAAATTGGTGGCCTTGCCCTTAACCGTCCGAGAGCGGATTATACAGGTCATAAGGGATGTGGGCAATCGCAATGCCGAAGAATATGGCCGCATGGAATTTGAAGAAACCGGACTCGGCAAGCCGGAAGATAACGTGAAAAAAAACCAATCTGCGTGCCTGGTCATGGGCATGGAAGACCTGGTGCCTGAAGTCTTCAACGGTGATAAGGGGGTGACAATCATCGAGCGGATTCCAGTTGGTGTCATCGCATCCGTGAATCCGGTTACCAACGGCGCTCCGACCATTCTCTTCAACGCCATCATGATGATGGCGGGCGGAAATACAGTGGTCAACAACCCTCACCCCAAAACCAGGAAGGTCTCTGCAAGAGTCATCCGGGATCTGAACAGGGCCATTGTGGATGCCGGTGGACCTCCAAACTGTGTATGCTGCCTGAAAGAACCTTCCGTGCCTTCCGCACAGACCCTTATGACCCATCCCAAGGTCAGACTGATAGCCGTCACAGGCGGACATGGCGTGGTTGCCTTTGCCACGACGACAGGGAAGAGGGTCATTGCGGGCGGTCCCGGGAATCCTCCTGTTGTGGTTGACGAAACTGCCGATTTGGACCGTGCTGCAAAAAACATCGTTGAAGGGGCCTCCTTCTCCAATTGCATGGCCTGCGCCAGTGAGAAGGAGATTTTTGTCGTTGATTCTGTTGCTGATCGGCTTAAAGAACTTTTAATAAACTACGGCGCCTATGAGATCACCCAGGCCCAGGGAGAAGAGCTTGTCAAACACATCTTTAATGAAGTCAAGGGTCCGGGGGAACCGGGCGTTATCAATATGGACTTTATCGGCAGAACCCCCAGCTTCATCCTGCAGGCCATTGGCCTGGAAGTAGGACCGGAGGCAAAGATCGTCATCCTGGAAACCGATCGATACCATCCACTGATTTGGACCGAGCAGATCATGCCGGTCCTTCCCTTTGTCCGCTGTCGGAATGCGGATGAGGCGATTGAGGCCGGCGTTGCGGCTGAGCAACGAAACGGCCATACCATGGCTATTCACTCCAACAATATCAACAACATCAGAAAAATGGCCGGCATGGCCAAATGTGCAGCCTTTGTTAAGAACGGGTCCTGCGGATTGGCGAGCGTCGGTGTTTCTGCGGAAGGGTATGTTTCTTTTCATATTGCAACCAATGGTGAGGGCCAGACGCGTCCAAGGATGTTCACCTTGATCAGGCGCTGCGTTCTGACCAATGATTTTCGATACCGTTATGGGACTGTGTAGTTTATCGTCTCGAATACTCTTTAACTTCTTAAAAATAAGGGTGCTTTTGATGCTGTTAGCTTTGCCTACACATGGAATCATGGAATGGTGGAATAATGGAATATTGTCAGAATCGTCTAATCTAATACCATTAATATCTGGAATGTTAAGGAACCAAATTGCAAATACCCCATTCTCCCATTTGTCCAAACCCCATTATTCCATAATTCCAGTATTCCGGAATTCCAGTTGTGAGCGAAGCAAACAAACTTGAAGGGTAACGTATGAGCATAGATAGGCAGCAAATTGAGGCCATTGTTGAAAAGGTGCTGGAGGGAATCTCGGCAACCGATGAGAATTCCTCCCAGAGTCAAGTATCAGGCATCACGGACGGCGTTTTTGGGGATATTGAAGGTGCTATTCAGGCCGCCGTGGTCGCCCATGAACAGTTGGTCAGGCTTCCTTTGGTTGTGAGGGAAAAGATAATCCAGGCCCTTCGAGACGTGGGCTGGCAGAATCGCGAAGAATATGGACGCCTTGAACTGGATGAGACGGGTATCGGCGCTGCAGACGGCACGGTGCTGAAGATGGAGACCGCATGCGGTGTCCCCGGCATAGAGGACCTGGCGCCCGAGGTTTTTACAGGCGACAGGGGGGTGACGATTATAGAGCGCCTTCCCGTGGGCGTTATTGCCTCCATTAATGCGGTTACCAATGCGGCGCCCGCCATTATTCATAATGGCATCATGATGATCGCCGGGGGAAACGCGGTGGTTCATAACCCCCATCCCAAAACGAAGCTCATATCCGCTCGCGTGATAAGGGATGCGAACAAAGTCATGATGGCGGCAGGGGGGCCGCCAAATTGTATGACAATGGTAGATGAGCCCGATGTACCTGCTGCACAATCCCTGATGACCCATCCCAACATCGATCTCATCTCGGTTACAGGCGGCCATCGGGTTGTTGAATTCGCCATGCAGACCGGCAAGAGGGTCATCGCCGGGGGACCCGGAAATCCGCCCGTAATCGTTGATGAGACGGCAGATCTTGACAACGCTGCCCAGTGCACCATCCGGGGTGCTTCCTTTAGTAACTGCACGCCATGCTCCAGCGAGAAAGAGATCTTTGTTGTCGATTCGGTTGCCGATCGATTCAAGGAACTCCTGATAAAATACGGCGCCTACGAGCTCACGGCCGATCAGGGAGAGGCCTTGATGAAGGAGATCTTTAGGGAGATCGTGCCAGGTCGGACACCAAGTGTGATCAATATGGATTACATTGGTATATTGCCCAGTGTGATCCTGAAGCGCGCCATCAACCTGGATGTGCCGCCGGATACCAAGATCGCCATCTTGGAGACGGACAAGGAGCACCCCCTGATCTGGACGGAACAGATCATGCCTGTCCTGCCCTTTATCAGATGTGTGGATGCCGAAGAAGCCATGAAAATGGGACTGGCGGCGGAGGCGGGACGGAGGCACACCGTTGTCTTCCACTCGAATGATCTCCACAATCTTGCGGCCATGTCCAGCATGTGCGATGCATCCCAATTTGTAAAGAACGCGTCTTCTATCGGCGGGATCGGCGTTGAGGGGGAAGGATTCAAATCGCTTCACATCGCCACCGGCGGTGAAGGCTTGACCCGTGCGAAGACTTATACCTTGGTCCGACGATGTATTTTGACGGATGATTTCCGTTTTCGTTTCGGGATTGATATTGAGAATCCTGTTGGGCATTAGCTCTGTGCCCTCCTTTTCGTTATCGTTGCCGAACGCCTAATTCTAGCCAAAAATATTTGAAATTTGTTTCAACTTTGAATCAACGTTGATCATTA